>NZ_CP060713.1:1701115-2010838 GCF_014395785.1 Nocardioides mesophilus
AGACCGCGGAGAGCACCGAGTTGTCGGCCGCGTCCACGATCAGCTCGTGGAAGCGGCGGTCCGCGTCGGTGAAGCCGGCCGTGTCCTGCTCCCGGCGCCGCTGCCGCATCTCCTCGTGGACGCACTCGACCGCCGGCAGCAGCGCCTGCCGGGCGGCGAAGGAGCGGCCGGCGGTGTGGTTCTCCACCAGCACCCGGGCCTCCAGGATGTCCTCGACCTGGTGCAGCGAGAACTCGTTGACGACGGCGCCGCGGCCGGGGACCAGGGTGACCAGCCCCTCGCACTCGAGCCGGACCAGAGCGTCGCGGGCCGAGGTGCGGCCGACCCCCAGCTCGCGGCCGAGGCCGGTCACGGTGATCACCGCGCCACTCTCGTAGACCGCGCTCAGGATCGCCCACTTGGCGTAGTCGTAGGCCCGCCGAGGGGCGGGGACGGACGCGGGGGACTGGCTCATGCCGCGACCATTTTAGGCGGTTCGTCGCCCACCGGACGACGGGAGTCCACCCTCCCGGCGTCCGGTGCCGCCGGGGCCCCCTCGGCGGGGGTACGGCGGCCCGCTCAGTGCAGCAGCGCGGTGGCCGGGTCCTCGAGGATCGCGGCGACGTCGCTGAGGAACCGGGAGCCCTTCTCGCCGTCGATGAGCCGGTGGTCGAAGGAGAGCGCCAGCGTGGTCAGCGAGCGCACCTTGATCTTGCCCTTGTGCACCCACGGCTGCTCCCGCACCGCCCCGAAGCACAGGATCGCGGACTCGCCCGGGTTGATGATCGGGGTCCCGGCGTCCACGCCGAACACGCCGACGTTGGTGATCGTGAAGGTGCCGCCGGCCATCTCCGCCGGCTGGGTGCGGCCCTCGCGCGCCGTGCGCGCCAGCGCGTTGATCGCCCCGCCGAGCTCGACCATCGACAGCGCCTGCGCGTCCTTGACGTTGGGCACCACCAGGCCGCGCGGGGTGGCCGCGGCGATCCCGAGGTTGACGTAGGACTTGAAGACGACCTCCTGGGCGGCCTCGTCCCAGGTGGCGTTGAGCTCGGGGACCCGGCGCATCGCCAGCATGCAGGCCTTGGCCACCACCAGCAGCGGGGAGACCTTGACCTCGGCGAACGCCCGGTCGTGCTTGAGCCGCTCGACGAGCCGCATCGTCTTGGTGACGTCGACGGTGACCCACTCGGTCACGTGCGGCGCGGAGAAGGCGGAGTCGACCATCGCCTGGGCCATCATCTTGCGGACGCCCTTGATCGGCTCGCGGCGCTCCCGGGCCGCGCCGTCGAACGACGCCGTCGTCGTGGCTGCCGCCGGCGCGGTCTCTGTGGCCGCACCGGTGGCCCCGCCCGAGGCCGCGGCCTCGACGTCGGCGCGCGAGACGGTGCCGTGCGGGCCGGTGGCGGCCAGCGAGGCCAGGTCGATGCCGAGGTCCTTGGCGAGCTTGCGGACCGGGGGCTTGGCGAGCACCCGGGTGGCGGCCGGACCGGCAGCCGGCGCGGCCGCGGGGGTCGCGGGGACGGCGGGCTCGTCGGCCTCGACGACCTCGGAGGACTCCGCGCCGCCCTGGCCGAACGCCCCCTGCACCTGCAGCTGCGCAGCGGCGCCGGCCTCCGAGGACGGCGACGCGCCGCCGCGGCGCGGCCGGCGGTGCGCGGCGCCCTCACGCGGGCCGTAGCCGACCAGCGTCTGGTTCTCGCCGCCACCGGTGGCGGCCGGGTTCGACATGTCGATCTCGCCGAGCGGGGCGCCCGCGGCCGCCGGGGTCACGTCTGCCGGCGGCGTCGCACCCGCGGTCTCCGGGGCTTCGCTGCCGTCGCTGATCCGGATGATCGGGGTGCCGACCGCGACGGTCTCCCCCTCGGGGACCAGCAGCGCGGCGATGGTGCCGGCGTACGGCGAGGGCAGCTCGACCAGGGACTTGGCGGTCTCGATCTCCACGACGATGTCGTTGATCTTGATGACGTCGCCGACCTTCACCTTCCAGGTGACGATCTCGGCCTCGGTCAGGCCCTCACCGACGTCGGGCAGCTTGTACTCGTTCACGCGTCTCTCCTTGGAACGTGGTCCCGACGAGCGCGACCACCCGGGGGTTCAGTAGGCCAGCGAGCGGTCGACGGCGTCCAGGACGCGGTCGAGGTCGGGGAGCCACTCCTCCTCGATGCGGCTGGGAGGGTACGGCGTGTCGAAGCCGCCCACCCGCAGCACCGGGGCCTCGAGGGAGTAGAAGCACTCCTCGGTGATCCGCGCCGCGACCTCCGCACCCATGCCGAGGTTGACGTGCGCTTCGTGGGCGATGACCGCGCGGCCGGTCTTGCGGACCGACTCCAGGACCGGGCCCATGTCGAGCGGGGACAGCGTGCGCAGGTCGATCACCTCGACGCTCTGGCCGTCGCCGGCGGCGGCCTCGGCGCTCTGCAGGCAGGTCTTCACCATCGGGCCGTAGGCCAGCAGCGTCAGGTCGCTGCCCTGCCGCACCACACGGGAGCTGAACAGCGGGTCGGGCGTCGCGGTCTCGTCGAGCTCGGCCTTGTCGGCGTGGTACTGCCGCTTCGGCTCGAGGAAGATCACCGGGTCGTCGCAGGCGATGGCCTGCTGGATCATCCAGTAGCCGTCGACCGGGTTCGAGCAGGCCACGACCTTGAGGCCCGGGGTGTGCGCGAACTGCGCCTCGGGGCTCTCCGAGTGGTGCTCGACCGCGCCGATGCCGCCGCCGAACGGGATCCGGATCACCAGCGGCATCTTGACCTTGCCCTGCGACCGGAAGTGGATCTTCGCGACCTGGCTGACGATCTGGTCGTAGGCCGGGTAGACGAAGCCGTCGAACTGGATCTCGCAGACCGGCCGGTAGCCCCGCATGGCCAGCCCGACCGCCGTGCCGATGATCCCGGACTCCGCGAGCGGGGAGTCGATGACCCGGTCCTCGCCGAAGTCCTTCTGCAGGCCGTCGGTGATCCGGAAGACGCCGCCGAGCTTGCCGACGTCCTCGCCCATGACGAGGACCTTCGGGTCGGCCTCCATCGCCTTGCGCAGCCCGCCGTTGAGGCCCTTGGCCAGGGTGATCTTCGAGGTGGCCATCAGTGCGCTCCTGCCGTGGTGTCGAAGCTGTCGAGGTAGGCCGCGAAGCCGTCGCGCTCGGCGGCCAGCTCGGCGGTCTGCTCGGCGTAGACGTAGTCGAAGGTGTCCAGGATCCGCGGCTCGGGCAGCGCCTTGCAGCCGGCGCGCAGGTGCTCGCCGAGCTTCTCTGCCTCGTCTTCGATCTCGTCGAAGAAGTCCTGGTCCACCAGCCCGTTGCGGGTCAGGTAGACCTTCACCCGCTGGATCGGGTCCTTGAGCTTCCAGCTCTCCACGTCGGCCGAGAGCCGGTAGCGGGTGGGGTCGTCGGTGGTGGTGTGCGCACCCATCCGGTAGGTGTAGGCCTCCACGAGCGTGGGGCCCTGGCCGTCCCGGGCGCGCTGCAGGGCGGCCTGGGTGACGGCGTACGACGCGAGCACGTCGTTGCCGTCGACCCGGACGCCGGGGAAGCCGAAGCCGAGCGCCCGCTGGTAGAGCGGGATCCGGCTCTGCCGCTCGATCGGCTCGGAGATCGCCCACTGGTTGTTCTGGCAGAAGAACACCACCGGGGCGTTGTAGGACGCGGCGAAGATGAACGACTCGTTGACGTCGCCCTGGCTGCTCGCGCCGTCGCCGAAGTAGGCGACCACGGCCGCGTCGCGGTCCGCGTCGCCGGTGCCGACCACGCCGTCGCGCTGCAGGCCCATCGCGTAGCCGGTGGCGTGCAGCGTCTGCGCGCCGATCACGATCGTGTAGAGCCCGAAGTTGCCCTCGTTGGGGTCCCAGCCGCCCTGGTCGACGCCGCGGAACAGGCCGAGCAGCCGCAGCGGGTCGATGTCGCGGCACCAGGCGACCCCGTGCTCGCGGTAGGTCGGGAAGACGAAGTCCTGCGGGCGGAGCGCGCGGCCGGAGCCGACCTGGGCGGCCTCCTGGCCGAGCAGCTGGGCCCAGATGCCGAGCTCGCCGTGGCGCTGCAGCGCGGTGGCCTCGGTGTCGATGCGCCGGGTCAGCACCATGTCGCGGTAGAAGCCCTTGATCGCGTCGTCACCCAGGTCGAAGCTGAAGTCGGGGTGCTCGACCCGCTCGCCCTCGGGGGTCAGCAGCTGCACCAGCTCGGCCGAACCGAGCTCGTCGATGGCGGCCTGGGGGCCGCCGAAGTCACCGGCGGTGGAGGACCGGGGAACTGCGCTCTCGCTCACGTGCACTCCTTCGTGTCGTCGGCGTCACGGGGTCTCCGCTGCCGGCTCAGGGAGCGGACGGCCGCCGCCGTCTCCTCGACGCGGGGGTGGTGCGTCGTGGTCCGGTGCCGGTCGTCGCTGTGACCGGTGCCACACCGACCGGCCTGGCCATAAGGTACCGGTCCTCGCGCGATGCTGGCCAATCGCCCCGCGGCTCGCCGATCGGAGCCCCGGCGCCGGGCGCTGCTGGCCGGATGTCGACGGGTTCCTGTCCGGAATCGGCGCGACCGGGGCGGCCCGCCGCCGTACGCTCTGACCGGCCGCAGAGGAGGAGACCCGATGTCACAGCGCGTTCCCGGCACCGCCGGGGCCCCC
The DNA here is from genome assembly GCF_014395785.1 of Nocardioides mesophilus. Lineage (GTDB taxonomy): Bacteria > Actinomycetota > Actinomycetes > Propionibacteriales > Nocardioidaceae > Nocardioides_B > Nocardioides_B mesophilus. The sequence goes on from NZ_CP060713.1 coordinate 1,705,702, forward strand.
GGCTTCGGCCTGGTGATGACCGCGCTGGTCGTCGTGTACGTCGTCTGGGGCTCGACCTACCTCGGGATCCGGATCGTGGTCGAGGAGGCGCCGCCGCTGACCTCGATGGGGCTGCGCTACGCCACCGCCGGTGTGCTGCTCGGCGCCGTCCTCACCGTCCGCGGCGGGCTGCGGCGGCTGCGGCTGACCCGGCGGCAGGCGCTCGGCGCCGCCGCGCTCGGGCTGTTCCTGCCCGTCCTCGGCAACGGCATGGTCTCGGTGGCGGAGAACCTCGGGGCGCCCTCGGGGGTCACCGCGCTGCTGATCGCGATCGCGCCGCTGATCATCGTCGTCTTCCGGGTGGCCGAGGGCGACCGGCCGGGGCCGCTGACCCTGGCCGGAGTGCTGCTCGGCTTCGCCGGCCTGGCCGTGCTGGTCCTCCTCGGGCGCGGCGGCGCCGGCGACTTCCCGCTCGGCGCGGCGCTGCTGGTGCTCTTCGCCTCCTCGTGCTGGGCGCTCGGCTCCTACCTGCAGCCGCGGCTGCCGCTGCCCGAGGATGTCTTCGTGACCACCGTCTACGAGATGCTCTTCGGCGGCGCCATGCTCACCGTGCTGGGCTTCGTCTCCGGCGAGCGGTTCACCGGCGACTACAGCGCCCGGACCTGGCTGGCACTGGCCTACCTGGTGGTGTTCGGCTCGGTCGTCGCGTTCACCGCCTACGTGTGGCTGCTCGACAGCGCGCCGATCTCGCTGGTCGCGACCTACGCCTACGTCAACCCCGTGGTCGCGGTCTTCCTGGGCTGGCTGGTGCTCTCCGAGGCGGTGACCGGGGCGGTGCTCGCCGGCGGCGCGATCGTGGTCCTCGCGGTGGCGCTGGTGATCACCGCGGAGCGGCCACGGCGTACCCCTGAGGTCGCCCTCGCCTCCTCCGGCGAGCCGCTGCCCGAGACCGCCGCGGACGGGGACCTCGAACCCACCGGATAGGTTCGCTCCATGAGCGAGCAGACCGTGGCGGCGACCACCACCATCCACGCGGACCCGGCGGTGGTCTTCGCGATCGTCGCGGACCCGCACCAGCACCCCCGCATCGACGGCTCCGGCTCGCTGCAGGGCACCATCGACGGCCCGGACCGGCTGGAGAAGGGGTCGGTCTTCCACGTCTCGATGAAGATGTTCGGGGTGCCCTACAAGATCACCAACAAGGTCGTCGAGCTCGAGCCGGAGCGGCGAATCGCCTGGCGGCACTTCGGCGGCCACCGCTGGCGCTACGAGCTCGAGCCGACCGCGGACGGCGGCACCCGGGTCACCGAGACGTTCGACTACTCGCGCTACAACCGGCTGTGGCGCGGCGTCATCGAGGCGACCGGCTTCCCGGCCCGCAACCGGCGCGGCATCGAGCAGACGCTGGTCCGGCTCAAGGACGCCGCCGAGGCCGACACCGCCGACCGGGCCTCCCGGCCGACCGACCCCACCCCCTGACCGCCGAGTCGGCGCAACTGCAGCCCTGAACCCCGCCGAGTCGGCGCAACTGCAGCGCCGGACCCCGCCGAGTCGGCGCAACTGCAGCGCTGAACCCCGCCGAGTCGGCGCAACTGCAGCGCCGAACCCCGCCGAGTCGGCGCATCTGCAGCGCTGAACCCCGCCGAGTCGGCGCATCTGCAGCGCCGGCCGGCTGCGGCGCGACCGGGCCCCCGGCCTCCACCGATACGGTGTCGTGCCATGAGCACTCCCGCCGAGCACACGGTCCGGACGAGGCCGGCCGATGCCCGTGACGCCGCCTTCGCGGCCCGGCTCGACGCGCTGTGGCCGGACGTGCTGCGCACCCTGCAGCCGTTGTACGGCGACCACGCCGACTTCCCCGGGCTGCTCGACCGGCTGCGCACCGTGCTGGCCACGGCCCACGCCGAGCGGTCCCCTCGACTGCGGGCCCTCGACGAACGCCGGCTGGTCACGCCGGACTGGTTCCAGCGCACCGACATGCTCGGCTACGTCTGCTACACCGACCGGTTCGCCGGCACCCTCAGCGACCTGCCGGGGCGGATCGAGTACCTGCGCGAGCTCGGCGCCAGCTACCTCCACCTGATGCCGCTGCTGACCCCCCGGCAGGGACCCAACGACGGTGGCTACGCGGTGGCCGACTACCGCTCGGTCGACCCGCGGGTGGGGACCGTGGACGACCTGCGCGCCGTGGCCGACGCGCTGCACGAGGACGGCATCAGCCTGGTCCTCGACCTCGTGTGCAACCACACCGCCCGCGAGCACGAGTGGGCCACCAAGGCGATCGCCGGCGACCCGGCGTACCTCGCCTATTACCGCAGCTATCCCGACCGCACCGAGCCCGACCGCTGGGAGCGGACGTTGCCCGAGGTCTTCCCCGACTTCGCGCCGGGCAACTTCACCTGGGTCCCCGAGCTCGACCGGTGGGTGTGGACCACGTTCAACGACTACCAGTGGGACCTCGACTACACGAACCCCGACGTGTTTGTGGAGATGCTGGAGGTGATCTGCTACCTCGCCAACCTGGGCGTCGACGTGGTCCGGCTCGACGCGGTCGCGTTCATGTGGAAGCGGATGGGCACCAACTGCCAGAACCAGCCGGAGGTGCACCTGATCCTCCAGGCGTGGCGGGCGCTGAGCCGGGTCGTGGCGCCGGCCACCATCCTGCTGGCGGAGGCGATCGTGTCGCCTGAGGACCTGGTCGGCTACCTCGGGCAGGGCGAGGGGGCCGGCAAGGAGTGCGAGCTGGCCTACCACAACGTGCTGATGGTGACGCTGTGGAGCGCGCTCGCCGAGCAGAACGCTGTGCTGCTGACCAGCACCGTGCAGGCGATGCCGCAGATCCCGCCGAGCAGCGCCTGGCTGACCTACGCACGGCTGCACGACGACATCGGCTGGGCGATCACCGACGAGAACGCCGGGGCCGTCGGCCTGGACGCGTTCGCGCACCGGTCGTTCCTGTCCGACTTCTACTCCGGCGGCTTCCCCGGCAGCTTCGCCCGTGGCGCCGTCTTCCAGGAGAACCCACGCACCGGAGACCGGCGGATCAGCGGCTCCCTCGCCTCGCTCGCCGGCCTCGAGGCGGCCCTGGAGGCCCGGGCGGGCGGCGACCCGCAGGGCGAGGAGCTGGTCGACGCCGCGGTCGCCCGGATCCTGCTGCTGCACCACCTGATCCTCACCTTCGGCGGGATCCCGCTGGTGAACATGGGCGACGAGATCGGGATGTGCAACGACTGGTCCTACGCCGACGACCCCGACCACGCCGAGGACAACCGGTGGCTGCACCGTCCGCGGATGGACTGGGACGACGCCGTACGTCGTCACGACCCGAGCACTGTGGAGGGCCGGATCTTCACGGAGCTGCGTCGGCTGGTCGCCCTGCGCGCCGCCACCCCGCAGCTGCACGCGCAGGCCCGGACCGAGGCGCTGTGGAGCGGCAACCCCCGGGTGTTCGCGCTGCTGCGCGACAGCGCCCGCGGGCAGGTCCTGGTCGTGGCGAACGTGTCACCGCACCCGACGACGTACGACCTGCCGGACGGCTGGGGGTCGGTCATCGACCTGGTCAGCGACGAGCGGGCCGAGGGCTCGGCAGGGCTCCGGCCGTACCAGGTGCGCTGGCTGCGCCGCCTCTGACCCTCACCGCTGCCGAGTCGGCGCATCTGCAGCGCTCACCCCTGCCGAGTCGGCGCATCTGCAGCCCGGGTGCGCCTCCGCTGACGCCGCCGATCCCGCCAGCAGCAGCCGAGGCACCTCTGCGGCGCCGTTGCTGCGGATTCGCTCCGGACCGGCAACAAACGCGCACCATGCGCCCTCGTTGCTGATTATTCGCTCTGAAGCAGCAACGAAGGTGCACGGTGCGCTCTCGTTGCGCGGCTGCAGACGCGCCGACTCGGCGGGGTCCAGCGCTGCAGACGCGCCGACTCGACGGGATCCAACGCTGCAGACGCGCCGACTCGGCGGGCCCCAACGCTGCAGACGCGCCGACTCGACAGGATCCAGCGCTGCAGACGCGCCGACTCGGCGGGGTCAGGCGAGGGAGTCGAGCCAGGCGTCGTGGAGCGCCGAGAACCGACCGGTGCCCGGGCGGCCTTCGGCGTCGGCGGTGTGACCCGCGGCGATCAGGTCGGCCGGGGAGCCGTCCTCGACGATCCGGCCGTGCTCGAGCACCAGCACCCGGTCGGCGATCTCCACCGTGGAGAGCCGGTGCGCGATGATCACCGCGGTCCGCTCGGCGAGGATCGTGCGCAGCGCGTGCTGCACCAACCGCTCGGAGGGGACGTCGAGCGAGGAGGTGGCCTCGTCGAGGATCAGCACATCGGGGTCGGCCAGGAACGCCCGGGCGAAGGCGACGAGCTGCCGCTGGCCCGCGGAGAGCCGGCCGCCCTTGTTGGCGACGTCGGTGTCGTAGCCCTCCGGGAGCCGGCTGATGAAGTCGTGCGCACCGATCGCCCGGGTCGCCTCGATCACCTGGTCCATGGTGGCCTCCGGCCGGCCGAAGCGGATGTTGTCCGCGACGGTCCCGCCGAACATGTAGTTCTCCTGCGTCACCATCACGACCGAGTGGCGCAGCGTCTCCTCGTCGAGGTCGCGCAGGTCCACCCCGTCGAGGGTGACCCGGCCGGCCATCGGGTCGTAGAACCGCGAGAGCAGCTTGGCGATCGTGGTCTTGCCGGCGCCGGTGGTGCCGACGAGCGCGACGGTCTGGCCGGCCGGCACGACGAGGTCGAGGCCGGGCAGCACCGGGGTGCCGGGCACGTAGGAGAACTCCACGCCCTCGAAGCGCGTCTCGCCGCGGACGTCGCGCAGCGGCACCGGGTCGGTCGGCTCGGGCACACCCGGCTTCTCCTCCAGCACCCCCGACAGCTTCTCCAGCGCGGCGCTGGCGGACTGGAAGGTGTTGTAGAACTGCGAGATCTCCTGCATCGGCTCGAAGAACTGCCGCAGGTAGAGCAGGAACGCGGCCAGCACGCCGACGGTGACCTCGCCGTGGAACGCCCGGTAGGCGCCGTAGAGCAGCACCACGGCGATCGTCACGTTGCCGATCAGCTTGATCCCGGGCATGAACCAGGCGACGAGCCGGAACGCCCGCAGGTTGGCGAGGCGGTACTGGTCGTTGACGTCGTCGAAGATCTCCTGGTTGCGCGGCTCGCGGCGGAACGCCTGCACTGCGCGGATGCCGAGCATCGACTCGACGAAGTGCACGATGACCAGCGCGACCTTCTCGCGGGTGGTGCGGTACGTCGTCGCCGACTCGCGCCGGAACCAGTTGGTGAGCAGCAGCAGGAACGGGAAGCACAGCAGCGCCACAAGGGCGAGCTTGACGTCGAGCACCAGCAGCAGCACCGCGGTGCCGGCCAGGGTGAGGACGGCGGTCACCAGACCGTCGAACCCGGTCTCGAGCATCTCGTAGATCGCGTCCATGTCCGAGGTCTGGCGCGAGATGACCCGGCCGGAGGTGTACTCGTCGTGGAAGGCGGGGCTGAGCTTCTGGAAGTGCCGGAACACCCGCCGGCGCACCTCGAACAGCATGTCCTGGCCGATCCGGCCCGAGCGCACCAGGAAGGTCCGCCGGCTGATCGCCTGCACGATCGTGGCGCCGAAGGCGATCGCCACGATGGTGTAGAGCACCGAGGTGTCGCCGCTCTCCTTGATCGGCGGGATGCCGCTGTCGATGCCGACCTTGACCAGGTAGGGGATCGAGAGCCGCGCGGCGTTCTCCACCAGCACGATGGCGACGAGGATCCACACCCACTTCTTGTGGGGGCGCAGCAGCTCGCCGAGCAGCCGGCGTGAGCGCGCCTTGAGCAGCCCGGAGACCTCCTCGGTCACCTCGTGGCCGTCGGCGGCGACGCCGCGCCAGTCCTTGTCCTGGGCCTTGACCGGTCCCTGGGCGGGGAGCTCCGGGCGGTCCTGCGTCTGGGTGCTCACGCGCCCACCTCCTCGAGCTCCTCGACGTCCGCTGCGAGCAGCTCGCGGTACGCCGGCACCGTGGCGAGCAGGTCGCTGTGCCGTCCGACATGGGTGATGCTGCCGTCCTGCAGCAGCGCGACCTTGTCCGCGAGCAGCACCGTGGAGGCCCGGTGGGCCACGACGATCGCCGTCGTGTGCGCCAGCACTCGCCGCAGCGCCTCCTCGACCAGCTTCTCGGTGTGCACGTCGAGGGCCGAGAGGGTGTCGTCGAGCACCAGGATCTTGGGCTGGGCGAGCACCGCCCGGGCGAGCGCGAGGCGCTGCCGCTGACCGCCGGACAGCGACATCCCCTGCTCGCCGATGCGGGTGTCCAGGCCCCAGGGCAGGTCGTGGACGAAGGCGGCCTGGGCGACCTCGACGGCCTCGAGGATCTCCTCCTCGGTGGCGTCCGGGCGGCCGAGGGCGAGGTTCTCCCGGGCGCTCATCGAGAACAGGGTCGGGTCCTCGAAGGCGGTCGCCACGATGGTGCGGAGGTTCTCCAGCTCCAGCTCGCGCACGTCGACCCCGTCGATGGTGACCCGGCCGGCGGTCACGTCGTACAGCCGCGGCACCAGGGCGGTCAGGGTGGTCTTGCCGGAGCCGGTGGCGCCGACGATCGCGACCGTCTCGCCGGGCTCCACGACCAGGTCGAGGTCGTGCAGCACCGGCCGGTCGGGCTCGTCGGGGAAGGCGAAGCCGACCCCTTCGAGGCGCAGCCGGCCCTCGGGCTCGGTGAGCACCCGGTCGCCGGAGACGATGGCCGGCTCGGTGTCGAAGATCTCCAGGATCCGGGCGGCCGCGGTCATGGCCTCCTGGGCCATCGCCAGGATGTAGCCGAGCGCGGCGATCGGCCAGACCAGCGAGAGCATCAGCGTGATGAACGCGACCAGCGTGCCGGGGGTGAGGTCGCCCCGCCCGACGCCGAGGGCGCCGAGCAGCAGCACCACCACGACCGCGACGTTGGGGATGATCTCCAGGAACGTCCAGAACTTCGCCGACAGCCGGACCTTGTCCATCGAGGTGTCGTAGAGCGTCGTGACGGCACGCTCGTAGGCCTCGGACACGTGCCGGCTGCGCCCGAAGGACTTGATCACCCGGATCCCGACGGCGCCCTCCTCGGAGAGGGTGGCGAGGTCGCCCTGCTCGTCCTGGACGCGTCGCGAGATCAGCACGTAGCGCCGCTCGAAGCGGTTGGAGAGGGTGATGATCGGCACCGCGGTCGCGACCACCACCAGGCCGAGCGGCCAGTACATGTTCAGCAGCACGATCGTGACCACCACGAGCTGGACCACGTTGATGACCAGGAACAGCATCCCGAACCCGAAGAACCGGCGGATGCTGCTGAGGTCGGTGGTGACCCGGGAGAGCAGCTGCCCGGACTGCCAGCGGCCGTGGAAGGCCATCGGCAGCTCCTGGAGCCGCGCGTAGAGGTCGTGGCGCATCCGGGTCTCGACCGAGAGCACGGTGGTGGACTGCACCCAGCGCCGCCAGAAGATCAGCACCGCCTCGAGCACGCCGAGCGCGAGCGCCAGCAGCCCCAGCGGCAGCACCGGGTCGATGTCCCCGTCGGTGATCGGGCCGTCGATCATGGCCTTGGTCACCAGCGGGATCGCGATGGAGAGCCCCACCCCGACCAGCGCGGTGCTGAGCATGATCGCCAGCGAGGGAAGGTGCGGGCGGAGGTAGCCGCGCAGCCGCCACAGCGAGTGCACTCCGGCGGGCGGCTGGCGGTCAGGATCCGGGCCGGTCGGCGGCACTGCTGGCGCTGGTGACGACATCTGCTGGTGGCAGTCCCCTCGTGACGTGCGGGCACACGGGATCGCCGGGGCCCAGCTCAAAGTTGTAAGGCACAGATTACGTGATGCGTCTGACACTCCCAAACCGATTTTTTTCGCCCCGAACTGGCCGGACTGCCTCCGGTCCGAACTGGCGGGACTGCCCCCCCGGGACTGCCGGGCCCGGCCGGCCCGGACTGCCCGGACCGCCGTACCCCGTCCGCCGGGACACCGGCACAGCGCAGGGCCCGCAGCGCCTGGGGGCAATCGCTGCGGGCCCCGCCGGGGACGCGACCGGGGACCGGGCGCGAACGCCCGGTCCCCGGCTCCTACTCCTGCTCCGAGCAGGTCAGGATCGTCCCCGCCTCGTGCTGGTCAGCAGCAGCATCCCTCCGGTGAGCAGCATCGCCGCTCCGCCCCAGGCCAGCAGGCCGGCCGGGCCGCCGGTGCCCGGGAGCACCGTCTCGACTCCGGCCACCACCACCGGCGGCCTCGGCCGGGGCCGGACCTCCTCCTCGGGCAGGATCTCGGGGCCGCAGACCTCGACCGTCGCGTCGTCGGCCTGCCCGGTCTGCACGATCTGGGCGGTGTTGGTGTAGCTCTGGCACTCGTTGGGCTCCGCCGCGAGGTCCAGGGCGTAGGTGAAGGTGACCGGGGTGCCGGCCTCGTTCCACTCGGCCTGGCCGAGGTCGACGGAGGTGCCGGGCACGGTCTGGTCGTCGACGACGTCGACCACCCGGTCGGTCTCCTGGTCCAGGCCGAAGGCCACCGGCGTCTGGATCTCGACCGATCCCGAGCCCCAGTCCACCGTGGTGGTGTCGGTGCCCGCGTAGGAGGGCTGGCCCGCGAAGGTGCAGGTGTAGGTGAGGACCCGCTCCCCGAGCGGCGGCAGCACCAGGTCCTGGCCCGCGTCGAGGGCACAGCTCACGCCCTCGCCCAGGTCGGTCAGCGTCGAGACGTCCAGGGTCAGCGACTTGTAGTCGTTCGGGTTGAGGACCATCAGCGAGCCGGTCATCTCCCAGCCGGAGTCGGTGGCCGCCCCCGGCGTCGCCGCCACGGTGTAGGTCACCTCCGCGGTGCCGTCGTCGCCCACGCCGAACGACGTGCCGTCGGCCACCTTGTCGATCCCCCAGGCGTACGCCCGGTCGTAGGAGGCGTTGACCACGTTGGCCAGCACCGCGTCACCCTGGATGCACAGCGTCACGGTGGAGCCGGCCGTGAGGTCGTCGGACCCCTCGAGCGGCATCGTGGCGGTGTTGGTGAACGGGGTGCACTCACCCACCGTGCCGGTGAGCGGCAGGTCGTAGGTGAAGACGCCCGGCGTGCCCTCGGCGTTCCAGGTGGCGCTGCCCAGCTCGACCGACTGGCCGGGGACGGTCTGGTCGTCGACCACGGTGACCGTCTTGTCGGTCTCGCCGTCGAGGGTGAACGTCACCGGGACCGGGTCGGAGGACGCGGTGCGCGCCGCCCCGTCCGGGCCGGACCAGGTCGCCCGGGCGACGTTGGTGCCGGTGTAGTCCGGTCGGCCGGTGATCGTGCAGGCGTACTCGAGCCGCACCGTGGAGTCCGGGGCGATCAGCACGTCGTCGCCGCCGACCACGGCGCAGGTGACGGCGTCGCCGAGGTCCGGCACGTCCACCACGTCGGCGGTGATCGAACCGCCCTCGTAGGTGTTCGGGTTGGTGACCTCGATGCTGCCGCCCAGCTCGTAGCCGTGGTCGTCGTAGACCCCGTCCGCCGGGACGACCGGGGTGGCCGTCACGGTGTAGCCGAAGGTGGCGGTGTCCCCGTCGGTGACCTCCACGTCGTCGAGCTGGCCGGCGACCTTGTCCAGCCGCCAGTGGTAGGTGCGGTCGAACGTGGCGGTGGCGTCCTTGGCCAGCACCAGGGCGGCCTCGGAGCAGACCCGCACGGTCTCGTCGGCGGTCTGGCCCGTCTGCACGATCTCGGCCAGGTTGGTCCACTCCACGCAGGTCCCGGCCACCCCGCCCAGCGACAGGTCGTAGCCCAGCACCTGCTCGCCGTCGAACCAGTCCAGGTGCTCCCCGATCGTCGCCGGGTCGGCGAGCGTGACCTGGTTGTCCTCCACGTCGACGTACCGCTGGATCTCGTCGTCGAGGACGAAGCCGACCTGCCGCACGAACTCGCGGCTCTCCGGCCCGTCGACGCCGATCCAGGCGGCGGTGGCGGTGTTGGTGCCGGTGTACGCCGGCTGCGAGGCGAAGCTGCAGGTGTAGGCCAGCTCGACCGCCTCGCCCGGCTCCACGACCACCGCGGTGCCGCCGGTGACGGTGCACCTGGCGCCGCCGCCGACGTCGGTCTGGTCGGTGACGTCAGCGGTGATCGCGCCGACCTCGGTGCTGTTGGAGTTGGTCACCGTGATGGTGCCGGACATCTCCCAGCCGCTGTCGTCGTAGCCGGTCGTGCCACCGGTCGTGTCCGGTCCCACCGTCACGTCGTAGTGGAACCCGGCCGCCCCGTCCGCGGGGATCTCCGCCTCGTGCTTGTCGGCGACCTTGTCGATCTGCCACAGGTAGGTCCGGTCGAAGGTGGCGGTGACGTCCTTCTCGACCGAGAGCGGCGCCTGCTTGCACAGCGTCACGGTCTCCTGGGCGTCCTGGTCGGTCTCTGCGATGACCGCGGTGTTGGTGTAGTCGGTGCACTCACCGGAGACCCCCTCCTGCGTGAGCGTGTAGGTGAAGGTCTTCGCGCCCTCCGACCAGTCGGCGGTGCCGAGCACCGCAGAGGTCGGCAGGTCGACCATGTCGTCGGTGACGGTGATGACCTTGTTCGTCTCGTCGTCGACCGTGAACGGGATCGCGGTCGGCACCGAGGCGGCCGAGCCTCCGTCCCAGGCGGCGATCGCGGTGTTGGTGGCACCGTCGTACGTCGGCTGCGAGTCGAAGGTGCAGCTGTAGGGACGGCTGACCTTGCCGGGGACGAGCTTGCCGCCCGAGAGCGTGGCCATCGGCACCACGACGTCGGTGCCGTCGGTCACCGTGCACTTCGCGCCGCCGCCGGTGGCCGGGACGTCGGTGAGGTCGACGGTGATCGTCTTGTAGTCGTTCGGGTTCTCCACGGTGATGGTGCCCGCCATCGTCCAGCCGCTGTCGACGTAGCCGGCGGGGGTGACGGTCACGCCGTAGTGGAAGTCCGCGGTGCCGTCGGTGACGGAGACCGAGGACTCACGGGCCTGCTTGTCGATGGTCCAGGCGTAGGTGCGGTCGTAGGTGCCGGCGCCGTCCTTGGTGACCTTGACCCCCTGGGGGGCGCACACGGTCACCGTCTCGTCGGCCCGCTGGTCGGTCTCCACGAGGGTGGCGACGTTCTTGTAGTCCACGCACTGCCCGGGCACGCCGTTGAGCGACAGCTGGTAGGTGAACGGGTGCTCGGTGCCCGCCGCCTTCCAGGTCACCGGTCCGAGCACGTTGACGGCACCCGGGACGGTCTTGTCGTCGACCAGGTTCACGGTCTTGTCGATCTCGCTGACCGCCCAGTCGGCGGCGGCCACCGGCGCCTTGCCGCTCGCGGACCCGGTCGGGGTCGAGGCCGTGGCCGGGTCCCAGCTGACGGTGGCGACGTTGGAGCCGCCGTACGCCGGCTGCTGGTCGAACTTGCAGGTGTAGGGAAACGCGACGTCCTGCGCACCGGCCGCGATCGTCAGGCCGCCGGAGGTGTCGACCGCGCAGGAGTCGCTGTCGCCGTTGTAGGCGTCGGTGATGCCGGTGAGGATGATCGCCTGCCAGTCGTTGGGGTTGCTGACGAAGATCTTGCCCTTCATCAGCCAGTCGGAGTCGCTGGCGGGCCGGTCGGTCACGGTGACGGTGTAGCTCGCCGTGGCCTTCCCGGTCGTCGGGTCGACCTCGAGCGTGGTGTCGTCCGCCGACTTCGCGAGGTCGAAGGCGTAGGTGCGGGTCAGGCTGGCGATCTTGTTCTTCGTGACCGCCAGGTCCTTGCCCACGCAGACCGTGGCGGTGGCCGAGTCGCTCTGCCCCGTCTGCGTGATCGCCGCGGTGTTGTCGTAGTCGGTGCAGGTGCCCGCGATGCCCGGGAAGGACTTGGTGTAGGTCCGGGTCTCCGGGTTCGCACCCTGGCCCCAGGTGTTGGTCCAGGCCGGGTCGAAGACGTGGTGGTCGTCGGTGACGGTCACGGTCTTGTCGGTCTCCTGGTCCACCACGAAGGCGTAGCCGGCGTCCGCGGTGGCCGAGCCCGGGGTGGCTGGCGGGCTGTCCACCTGGCCCTGGCCCTGCGGGTAGACCGAGCGGTCCCAGGTCACCGTCGCGGTGTTGGTGCCGTCCTGGGCCTGGTCGCCCGGGGAGCAGCGGTAGCCGAACGGGATCTCGGCGTCGCTCGCGCCCAGGGTCACCTGGAGCCCGTCCGCGGCCGACACGTCGTCGACCTCGGGGAAGGTGCAGACGGTGCCGTCGGCCAGCTCGTCGGAGAGGGTGACGGTCATCGGCAGCTTGTTCGGGTTGCCGACGGTGACGGTGCCGCTGACCCGATAGTTCGAGGTGCTCCTGGCGACCTCGCGGACCTTGACCGCGTAGTCGAAGGAGGCGCTGGTGCCCTGCGGCACGTTCTGGGTGGCGTCGGGCCCGGGGACCTCGTCCGCGTCGGCCACGGTCTTCTCGATGTCCCAGGTGTAGGTGGCGTCGTACAGCGCCGCGGCGTTCTTGAGGATCGTCGGGGCGTCGTACCGGTGCTTGTCCTCGAAGCTGAACGTGACCGAGCCGCCGGTGCTGACTGTCCTGGTCGTGCAGCGGTCGGTGTCGTCGCTGCTGTCGCAGCCCGGGGGCGGCAGGAGGTAGCCGGCCGGCGCGGCCACCTCGGTGACCGTGTAGGTGTCCGGGTCGACGTTCGCGACCGTGACGTAGCCAGGGCGCGGGTCGGTGTCGGTGAGGTCCGCGGCGCTGGTGTTGTTGTCCACGACGGTCTTGGCGCCGGTGGCGGTCGAGCCGGCGGTCGGGTCCGGAGTGATCGAGAACTTCGCCCCGGCCACGGTCACGGCCGCGCCCGTCGCTGCGTCCTTCTTGACGATGTTGATGGTGCCGCAGTCGGAGTCGATGTCGATCGGGCCGCGGATCACGTCCTTGAGCTGGCCGGTGTCGACGTTCTCGGCGCCCTCCTGGGTGCGCATGTCGAAGGTCTTGAAGCCGGCGACCGGGCACGAGGTGGCACCGAGGTCGGTGAGGTTGATCGACACCTCGAAGAACTGGTTGGTGGGGATCTTGCCCGCGGTGAGGTACGGCGAGCCGAAGTAGTCCTCGATCGGGGCGTCGTTGACGTCGAAGGAGATCAGCCCGGCGCACTTCTGGACGGCGCCCCACTGGCTGCCGGTCCACAGCTGTGCGCCCTGGCACTCCTCGAGGTCCTTGCCGTTCACGGCCAGGATCACCCGCAGGTCCTTGACGGTGCGGGTCGGCATGATCGAGGTGTGCACGGCCTGGTTGAGCTCGAGGTAGTAGCGCTGGGTGCCGCTGCCGTTGCCGCGGTCGAAGCCGACGGCGGCGATCAGGTCGCCGCTCGGGCCGCCCTGGCGGAAGCTGCTGACCAGCACGTTGCCGACGTCGGACTTGCCGGACGCGGTCGCCTTGTTGGCCGTCCAGGCCTTCTCCGGAGCCTCGCCGTCGTAGTCGCGCTCCTGGCCGTCGATGCCGGTGGAGTCGCCGTTGCCGACGCCGTCCCGGATCAGGCTGAAGCCGTCGTCCCCGACGTGGTAGCCCTCCCAGTCGGTGGTGAGCCCGTCCTGGTCGCCGTCGATGGCGATCGAGCCGGGCCCGACCGCCTCGGCCGAGACCGTCAGGAACGGCAGGGTCACGAGGCCGAGGCACAGCGCGACGAGGATGCGGACCACCCTGCCCCACGCGGACCGGTGGGCGGGACTGGCTGAGGTGTGGCTGACCACGGGGATCTCCCCTTCGAGATCGGACGATCACGTCGAGGGGTTCCGGAAAAGGACACGCCCGCTCCGCGGCGGGACGCGAGGCGTCCCGCCGCAGAGTCGGGTGCTCCCCACCCAGGCCCCCCAAGGTGGTGGAAACAGGAGCGCTGCCGGTGTCTCCTCTGGAAGGACCGGCGACCGCCGTGGACGCGCCGCCTCCCGAGCCGCAGTCCGTCGTGGTGTTCCTGTGACCCGTCACTGCCCCCAGGACCGGTCGAGTCCCAGCATGGCCGTCCGATGGCCCGGCTGAGAAGACCCTTTGTCCGATTAGGGATGGATTTAGCCCGTTTGGGCTCTCAAGAACGAGTCCGGGTAGTCCGTTATGACTAACGGAACGCGGCGGTCACCCCGAGGAGTACGTCGTTCCCGGCGGGCTCGCCGATGCTGACCCGCGCCCCCTCGCCCGCGAACGGTCGGACCATCACGCCGGCCTCCTCGGCGGCGGCCGCGAACGCGCCGGTGCGCTCGCCCAGCGCGAGCCACACGAAGTTGCCCTGCGCGTCGGGGACGTCCCAGCCCTGCTCCCTCAGTGCGCTCACCACGCGGTCACGCTCGGCGACGATCGCGTCGACCCTCTCGAGCAGCTCGTCCTCGCGGGCCAGCGAGGCGACGGCGGCGGCCTGCGCGATCGAGGAGACCCCGAAGGGCAGCGCGCAGGCGCGGACGGCCGCGGCGATCGGCTCCGGCGCGACGACGTACCCGACCCGGAAGCCGGCCAGCCCGTAGGCCTTGGCGAAGGTGCGCATCGCGACCACGTTGGGCCGGTCCCGGTAGACCTCCACGCCGTCGAACACGTCCTCGCTGCGGACGAACTCGCGGTAGGCCTCGTCGAGCACCACCACGACCCGGGTCGGCACCCGGTCGAGGAACGCCTCGAGCTCGGTGCGGGTGACCGCCGGGCCGGTGGGGTTGTTCGGGCTGCAGACGATGACCACCCGGGTGCGCTCGGTGATCGCGGCGGCCATCGCGTCCAGGTCGTGCCGGGCCCCCGCGGTCAGCGGCACCCGCACCGAGGTGGCGCCGGTGACCGCGACCGCGATCGGGTAGGCCTCGAAGGAGCGCCACGCGTAGACGACCTCGTCGCCGGTCTCGCAGAACGCCTGGAGCAGGTGGTAGAGCACCGCCACCGAGCCGGTGCCCGCGGCGAGGTGGCCGGCCGGCACGCCGAGCCGCTCCGCGAGCGCGGCGTAGAGCGCCGAGCAGCCCATGTCGGGGTAGCGGTTCATCGTGGCGGCCGCCTCGGCCGCCGCCTCCAGCACCCCGGGCAGCGGCGGGTAGGGGTTCTCGTTGGAGGAGAGCTTGTACGTCGTCACGCCCGGCCGGGTCTCCGGCGGGCGGCCCGGGACGTAGGCCGGCAGTGCCTGGACGGCGGAGCGCACCTGCGGGGTCTCGGCGGTCGTCATGGGTGGCACCCTAGCGGCCACCGGCCCGGGACCGCCGCCGGACGGTCAGGGGTCAGCACCCGCCGCACCCCTTACGCTCCTCGGGTGTCCCGCCGTGCTCCCGACCCCTCCTCCGTCACGACGGGGCTGGTCCTGGTCAGCACCGGCGCCCTGCTGTTCATCGTCAACGCGGGGGTCTCTCGGGTGGCGCTGCGCGCCGGCGTCGACCCGGTCACGCTGACCACGGTGCGGGTCACGGGCACCGCGGTCCTGCTGCTCGTCGTGGCCGCGCTGCTGCGGCCGGACGCGCTGCGGCCGCCCACCGGCCGGCTCGGCCTGCTGATCGTGGCGCACGGGCTGATCGGGGTGGCCGCGCTGCAGTGGACCTACTTCGTGGCGATCGACCGGCTGCCGGTCGGGATGGCGCTGCTGCTGGAGTACCAGGCGCCGATCCTGGTGGCCGTCTGGGCCCGGGTGGTGCAGAAGGAGCACGTCCGGAGCCGGATGTGGGTCGGGCTGGCGCTGGCCATGGTCGGGCTGGCCGCCGCGACCGGGATCGGGCAGGGGCTCGCCTTCGACCTGGTGGGGGTCGCGGCCGGACTGGGCGCGGCGGTCTGCTTCGCGGCGTACTTCCTGATCGGGGAGCACGGCGTGGACCGGCTGGACCCGGTCCGGGTGATCCTCTGGTCGTTCCTGGTCGCCACCGTGGCGATGAACCTGGTCTCGCCGATCACCGCGTTCCCGTCGGGCCTGCTCACCGACAAGGTGTCGATGCTCGGCCGGCTCGCGGAGCACCAGGCTCCGGTGTGGGCGCTGCTGGTCTGGGTGGTGGTGCTGGGCACTCTGGTGCCCTTCGGGGTCGAGCTGACCGCGCTGCGGCACCTCCCGGCGACCACGGTGACGATGGTGGCGATGCTGGAGCCGGTCGGGGTCGCGGCGCTCGGCTGGGTGTGGTTCTACGAGACCCTCGACGCGATCGCGGTCGCCGGCGGGGTCGCGGTCGTGGTCGGGATCCTGCTCGCCCAGTCCGCCCGGCGCTCCCCGGCGCTGATCGAGCCGCCGCACCTGGCCTGAGCCCGACGGTTGCCCCTGCGCAGGCACCGCGACGGGTTTTCCTCCCCACCGCCCGCACTGGCATCATCGGCGCGAGAGACGTGCAAGCCGCAACAGACCCGCGAGGAGGTGTCCGGTGAGGTTCCTGCTGTGGGTGGTCGTGAACGCGCTGGCCCTCGCCGCGGCGGCCTGGCTGCTCGACGGCATCCGGATCACCGGAGCCGACACCGAGGACCGGCTGCTCACCCTGGTGCTGGTCGCGCTGGTCTTCGGCGTGGTCAACGCCGTCGTCGCCCCGGTCGTCAAGCTGCTGTCGCTGCCCTTCATCATCCTCACGCTGGGGCTGCTGCTCGTGGTGATCAACGCGCTGATGCTGCTGCTCACCGAGTGGATCGCCCGCCAGCTCGACCTGGGGTTCCACGTCCGGGACTTCTGGACCGCGGTGCTCGGCGCGATCGTCATCACCGTGGCCACCTGGGTCCTCGAGATCGCGCTGCCGGACGGGACGTGAGCGCGGTGCCGGCTCCCGACCCCTCCCCCGTGCCTCCGGTGCCTCCGGTGCCGTCCGTGCCGTCGGTGCCCGTGCCGCCGGTGCCGCGGCTGCCCGCGCCGCGGGACGACCGCGCGCCGTACCGCGTCGCGCTGGTCTGCCTGGGCAACATCTGCCGCTCGCCGATGGCCGACGTGGTCCTCGCCGAGCGCGCCGCCGCGGCCGGCCTCGACGTCGAGGTGGTGAGCTCGGGCACCGGCGGCTGGCACGTCGGCGACCCGATGGACCGGCGGGCCGCCGCGCTGCTCACCGCGCACGGCTACGACGCGAGTCGGCACGAGGCACGCCGGTTCGACGGCGGCTGGTTCGACGAGTGCGACCTGGTGCTGGCGATGGACCGGCAGAACCTCGCCGACGTCCTCGACGCCGCCGGGCCAGACCGGCGCACGGTGCTCGACGGGGAGCGGGTGCGGCTCTTCCGCGACTTCGACCCGCGCGCCGAGGGCGCGGACCGGGAGGTGCCGGACCCCTACTACGGCGGCGACGACGGGTTCGTCGCGGTGCTGGCGATGATCGAGCGCACCGCGGACCGGATCGTCGGCCTGCTCGCCGAGCTGCTCGGCCGGCCGGAGGCGCGCTGAGGTGGCCCGGATGAACGCGCTCTCCCACCGGGTCGAGACCCTGCTCGGCACCGCGGTGGTCGCGACCGCGCCGGTGGCCGGCGGCGACATCTGCACCGCGACCCGGGTCCGGCTCTCCGACGGCCGGACCGCGCTGGTCAAGACCCGGCCCGGCGCTCCGGCCGGCTTCTTCCCCACCGAGGCCGAGGGGCTGCGCTGGCTGGCCCAGACGGGCGGCGTCCCGGTGCCCGAGGTGCTCGCCGCCGAGCCGGACTGCCTGATCCTCACCTGGGTGGAGACGGGTCGGCCGAGCCCGGAGGCGGCCGAGGCCTTCGGACGGGGCCTGGCCCGCACCCACGCCGCCGGCGCCCCGTGCTTCGGCACGGCGTCGGGCAACGACGGCTGGATCGGGCTGCTGCCGCTGCCGAACCGGTCCGCGCCCGGCTGGCCCGAGTTCTACGCCACCCGTCGGGTGCTGCCCTACCTGAAGCTGGCCCGCGACCGCGGCCGCATCGACCCCGCCGACGCCCGGTCCGTCGAGACCGTGGTGCGCCGGATCAACGACCTGGCCGGGCCCGCCGAGCCGCCCGCGCGCCTGCACGGCGACCTGTGGTCGGGCAACCTGCTCTGGGGCGTCGACGGCGCGGTGCACCTCGTCGACCCCGCCGCGCACGGCGGCCACCGGGAGACCGACCTGGCGATGCTGGCACTGTTCGGCTGCCCGCAGCTGCCGCGGGTGCTCGAGACCTACCACGAGAGCACCCCGCTGGCCTACGGCTGGGAGGACCGGGTGCCGCTGCACCACCTGTACCCGCTGCTGGTGCACGCCTGCCTCTTCGGCGGCGGCTACGGCGCCCGGGCCGGCGACGCCGCCCGCAGCCTGCTCTGACCCGCCGCGGACCCCTCCACTCCCAGGGCCGGTTCAACGGCCGGCCCGGGCCCGACTCAGGCCTGGTTCAGGAATGGATGGCACAGTGGGCGGGTGAGCAGCGAAAGTCCTTCCCACGTCCTCGTCGTCGACGACGACCGGGCGGTGCGCGAGTCGCTGCGCCGCTCGCTGGAGTTCAACGGGTACGTCGTGAGCCTGGCCGCCGACGGCGCCGACGCCCTGGCCGCGATCGCGGTCCGCCAGCCCGACGCGCTGGTGGTCGACGTGATGATGCCGCGCCTGGACGGCCTCGAGACGACCCGCGCGCTGCGCGCCGCCGGCAACGACCTGCCGATCCTGGTGCTGACCGCCCGCGACTCCGTCGGGGACCGGGTCGAGGGGCTGGACGCGGGCGCCGACGACTACCTGACCAAGCCGTTCGCCCTCGAGGAGCTTCTCGCCCGGCTGCGGGCGCTGCTGCGGCGCACCCACCCCGCCCCCGACGGCAACCCCGACGAGGTCCTCGCCTTCTCCGACCTCTCCCTCGACATCGGCACCCGCGAGGTCCGCCGGGGCGACCGTCAGATCGAGCTGACCCGCACCGAGTTCGCCCTGCTCGAGATGTTCCTGCGCCGGCCCCGCCGGGTCCTGGAGCGCTCGTTCATCCTCGAGGAGGTGTGGGGCTACGACTTCCCGACCACGGCGAACTCCCTGGAGGTCTACGTCGGCTACCTGCGGCGCAAGACCGAGGCCGAGGGTGAGCCGCGGCTGATCCACACCGTCCGCGGCGTGGGGTACGTCCTCAAGGAGGCCTGATGGTCGACCCGCGGACGTGGCGCTACCGGCGCTCGCTGGCCAGCCGGGTCACCCTGCTGGCCACCATCGCCGTGGGCCTGTCGGTGGCGCTGGTCGCGGCAGCGGCGTACTTCACCGTCCGGCACCAGCTCCAGGACACCCTGGACCGGTCGCTGCGGACCCGTGCCAGCGCGGCCGCCCAGTCCAGCGCGCTGAGCCAGCTGACCCAGAACAAGGTGCCGTCCTGGATGGTCGGCGCCGCCGACGTGAAGGTCGGCTTCATCACCTCCGACGGCCAGATCGTCACCACCCGGGTGCCCGGGGAGTCCTCCATCACCCTGGGCGCCCCGAGCTGGCGGTGGCTCGCGGGTCGCGCAGCTACTCCTGCCGGACCATCGAGACCAGCGACGGCGCCTACCGGGTGGCCGCGGTCCCCAGCAACGAGCCCGGGACGGCGCTGGTGCTCGCGCAGTCGCTGCGCAGCAACCAGTACACCCTGGAGAAGCTCGGCTTCGTGCTCTTCGTCTTCGGCGCGCTCGGCGTCATCGGCGCCGCGCTCGCCGGATGGGCGGTGGCCCGTAACGGGCTGAGACCGGTGCGCCGGCTCACCGACGCCGCGGAGGAGATCGCGCGGACCGAGGAGCTCGAGCCGATCGAGGTCGAGGGCAACGACGAGATCGCCCGGCTGGCCACCGCCTTCAACGCGATGCTGGCGGCGCTGTCGGCCAGCCGGGACCGACAACGTCGGCTCGTCGCCGACGCCGGCCACGAGCTGCGCACCCCGCTGACCTCGCTGCGGACCAACCTCGACCTGCTCATGCAGGCCGACGCCCGGGGAGGGCTGTCCCCGGATTCGCGCACCGAGCTGATGAGCGACATCAGGTTCCAGATGGAGGAGCTGACCACGCTGATCGGCGACCTCACCGAGCTCGCGCGCGACGACCGGGCACCGACCGCCATCGAGCAGGTGGAGCTCGCCGAGGTCGTCGACCGGGCGGTCGAGCGGGTACGCCGGCGCGCGCAGGGCCTGCACTTCGACGTCCGGACGGCCCCGTGGTGGCTGGTCGGCGAGCCGGCCGCCCTCGAGCGGGCGATCACGAACCTGCTCGACAACGCCGCGAAGTGGAGCCCGCCGCTGGGCACCGTCACGGTCCGGCTGGCCACCGGCACCCTGCTCATCGAGGACGAGGGGCACGGGATCAGCGACGAGGACCTGCCGCACGTGTTCGACCGGTTCTACCGCTCCGCCGAGGCGCGCACGCTGCCCGGCTCCGGGCTCGGCCTCTCGATCGTGCACCAGGTCGTCGAGCGGCACGGGGGCACGGTCTCGGCCGGTCGCGCCGCCTCCGGAGGAGCGGCCTTCCGGCTCACGCTCCCCGGCGGCGCCGTACGGCGGCCCCCCGACAACCACGGCCCCGCCGCCGAGGTCGCGGGTCCGGGTCGCCCCGGCGGCCCAGACGGACTGGGCGGCCCGGGCGGTCCGGACGGCTCCGACGACAGCGCGAAGATCATGCGGTAGTCAAAGCGGACTCTCAGTGCTGTTTCAGGGTCGGCGGCCATGCTCGTAGACATGAGCGAGCACACTCCCGACCACCCGAACACCCCTGACCGCGAGGACACGCACGTCTTCGGGGGCACGCAGCACCAGTACTACTCCCCGAATCCCGGGTTTGCCCCGACCCCGGAGGGGGCAACCTCACGGTCGAGCAACAGGGGCGGCACTCGGATCGTGATCGCCTCGCTTGTCGTAGGAGGGCTCGCCGGGCTGGCTGGCGCTGCGGGGTTCTCCGCCGTGGACGGCATCGTCGGGGATGGCGTGAACAACGCGTCATCCTCGACGGAGTCGCGGGTGAGCACGCCGATCTCCGCCACCCAGGACACCCCGGCCCCCGACGGCTCGGTCGAGCAGGTCGCCGCTTCGGTGCTGCCCTCGGTCGTCAAGATCAACGTCCGCGGCGCCGACGGCTCCGCCGGTTCGGGATCGGGGATCATCCTCAGCTCCGACGGGGAGATCCTCACCAACAACCACGTGGCTTCCGTGGCCGGCAACGGCGGCAGCATGGCCGTGAACTTCAGCGACGGCACCAGCGCGCCGGCGACCCTCGTCGGCACCGACCCGCTGACCGACCTCGCGGTCATCAAGGCGACCGGCGTCTCCGGGCTGACCCCGGCCAAGATCGGCCACTCGAACCAGCTCGACGTCGGTGAGAACGTGGTCGCGATCGGCGCGCCGTTCGGTCTCGAGTCCACGGTCACCAGCGGCATCGTCAGCGCGCTGAACCGGCCGGTCTCCGTCGGCGAGAGCCAGGGCACCGCGACGACGTACCCCGCCATCCAGACCGACGCGGCGATCAACCCCGGCAACTCCGGCGGCCCGCTGGTCAACATGCGCGGCGAGGTCGTGGGCATCAACTCCTCGATCCGCACCGCGACCAGCAGCATGCAGGGCCAGGGCGGCTCGATCGGCCTCGGCTTCGCGATCCCGATCGACGAGGTGCTGCCGATCGTGGACCAGCTGCGCAACAACGAGACCCCGACCCACGCCCAGCTCGGCGTCAGCGTCGGCGACTCGGTCAGCAACGACGGCCTGGTCAGCGGCGCCAAGGTGGCCCGGGTCGTCCCCGGCTCGCCCGCGGCCGACGCCGGCCTGCGCACCGGTGACGTGATCACCCGGGTCGACGACCAGATCGTCAGCGACTCGCAGTCCCTGGTCGCGACCATCCGCGGGCACCGGCCCGGCGACCAGGTGAAGCTCGTCGTGGCCTCCGCGGGAGGCGGCACCAAGACGCTGACCGCTACGCTCGGGAGCGACGGAGGCACCCCCTCCTCCTGACGACTCCCCTTCGCCGGGTCGGCGCGCACACAGGTCTCCCAGGCTGTGGACGCGCCGGCCCGGTCTTGTATGCAGCCGGCGTCCGGCCGGCCCGGCGTGCCGCGCGGGGGTCAGCCCAGGGTGGCGCGGAGGTACTGCTTCGGCCAGTCGACGCCCTCGCCGACCCGGACGCCGAGCTCGTGCGCGGCCCGCAGCGCCCAGTGCGGGTCCCGCAGCAGGGCGCGTGCCAGCAGCACGACGTCGGCGGCGCCGTCGGCGAGGACCTCCTCGGCCTGCTTCGGCTCGGTGATCAGCCCGACCGCGCCGGTCGGGATCCCGGCCTCCTCGCGGATCTGCCGGGCGAACGCCACCTGGTAGCCCGGACCCACCGGGATCTCCGCCGGGGCGTTGCCGCCGGAGGAGACGTCGACCAGGTCCACGCCGGCCTCGCGCAGCAGCCGGGCCAGCGCCACGGACTCCTCCGGGGTCCAGCCGCCCTCGACCCAGTCGGTGGCCGAGAGCCGGACCAGCAGCGGCGTCATGGCGGGTACGGCGGCGCGCACGGCCTCGACCACGCGCAGCAGCAGCCGGGACCGGCCGGCCAGCGGGCCGCCGTACTCGTCCTGGCGCCGGTTCGACAGCGGCGAGAGGAACTGGTGCAGCAGGTACCCGTGCGCGGCGTGGATCTCGAGGACGTCGAAGCCGGCCTCGATCGAGCGGCGGGCAGCCGCGACGAAGTCGTCGACCACCTGGTCGATCTCGGCGATGCTGAGCGCGCGGGGCACCGCGAGGCCGGGATACTCCACCGCGGACGGCGCGACGGTCTCCCAGCCGCCCTCCTCGACCGGGACCACGCCGCGACCCTCGAACGGCGGCCGGGTGGAGGCCTTGCGCCCGGCGTGCGCCAGCTGGATGCCGGCCACCGCGCCCTGGCCGTGGACGAACTCCACGATGGGCACCCAGGCGTCGCGCTGCGCGTCGTTCCAGATGCCGGTGTCGACCGGGGAGATCCGGCCCTCCGGGGAGACGGCGGTGGCCTCGGTGAGGACCAGGCCGGCGCCGCCGCGCGCGAACGAGCCGAGGTGCACGAGGTGCCAGTCGTTCGGGACGCCGTCGACGGCGGAGTACTGGCACATGGGGGCGACCCACACACGGTTGCGCACCGTGGTGTCGCGCAAGTGGACGGGCGAGAAGAGGTGCGTCATGTCCGTCCCAACATCCTGGTCGGCTTCGGGCATTCCGGGGTGGACCGTGCGTCCGGGGCCGGGCGCACTCGGTCCGGGTCTGGCCCGGCGGCGGTCAGTGGTCCTGCGGGTCGGTCAGCGGTCCTGGGGGTCGTCGGCGTGCTCGCCGGCCGGGGCGTCCCCGGTGCCGCCGGTGCCGCTGGTGCCCTCGGCCTGCTCGCGCGCCGCCTCGTCGCGGATCCGCTCCGCCTCGTCGCGGTGCCGCTCCGCCTCGTCCCGGGCGTCGCCGCCGCGCTCCCGCTCCGCCTCGCGCAGGTCCGCGGGCATGTGGCTGTCCCCGACCGCGTCGAGGTTCGGCGGGGCGACGTCCGCGGTGGCGTCGTCGTCGCCGCCGGGCGTGGCGGTCATGATCTCGTCGGGTTCCTGGCCGGGTGCAGTCATGTCCGGGTCCTACCCGGACCGGCGGCCTTCACACCGCCCGGGCGCCTCCTCCCGGGGCGTGGTCACAGGACGGCGAGGAGCCGGGCGGCCTTCCACCGGGTCTCGGCGTACTCCTCGACGAGGTCGGAGCGGACCGTGATCCCGCCGCCGGTGCCCAGCTCGTAGCCCCAGCCGCCGTCGCCGGCCCGCTCGGCGACCAGGCTGCGGATCACGACGCCGAGGTCGGCGCGGCCGTCGGCGCACACCCAGCCGAACGCGCCGGCGTAGACCCCGCGCGGGGTCGCCTCCACCCGGTCGATGATCTGCATCGTGCGCAGCTTCGGCGCGCCGGTCATCGACCCGGCCGGGAACAGCGCCCGCAGCGCCGCGACCGTGCCGACCTCGGTGCGCAGCCGTCCGCGGACCGTGGAGACCAGCTGGTGCACCGACGGGTAGGACTCCACCTGCATGAGCTCGGGCACCGTCACCGTGCCGGGGTCGCACACCAGGGAGAGGTCGTTGCGGAGCAGGTCGACGATCATCAGGTTCTCGGCGCGGAACTTCGGGTCCCGCCGCAGGTGCTCGGCCAGCCGCTGATCCTCGGCCCCGGTCTCCCCGCGCGCGGTGGTGCCCTTGATCGGCCGCGCCTCGATCCACCGGTGCCGGTCGAGCGTGGCGTAGCGCTCCGGGCTCGAGCTGAGCAGCGCGGTGCCGTGGTGCTGCAGGTAGCCGGCGTACGGGGCCGGGTTGGCGCGCCGGAGCCGGAGGTACGTCGTCACCGGGTCCGGCCGGGCACCGAGCCGCTCGCGGTAGGTGAGATTGACCTCGTAGCTGTTCCCGTGCCGCAGCTCGGCCTGCACCTGCTCGAACGCGGCCACGTAGTCGGGCGGCACCGGGTCGGGCGCGCCGGTTCCGTCGCTTCCGAGGTCGGGCGGCGCCGGAGCGTCCTCGGGGGGCCGGTGGGCGTGGTCGGCGTGGCCGGCGTGGTCGGCGGGTGCTGGACGACCAGCGGGTCGCGCAGCCGCATCCAGACGGCGTCGGGCACCGACCGCGCCGGGCGGGCGGGCAGGTCGGTGCGGCAGGCGTAGCCGAGGTAGCCGACCCAGTGCACCGACGGGTCCCCGGCGTCGCGGGCGACCTCCCGCTCGAGGGTGGCGAAGACGTCCTCGCCGACCGGCTCGCTGCGGCCGTGCCGGTGCCGGGTCACCACGCGGGCGGCGGCGTCGTACGTCAGGGAGAGGTCGTCCTCGGCGAGGAAGCCCATGATCGACCGGCTGCCCGACCAGGGCCGGGACCCGCCGCCGTCCAGCCAGAACATCCGGTCGTGCCGGCGGGCCCGGTCCTCGAACAGCCGCGCCGGGTCGCGGCTCATGCCGGCTCCAGGAAGCGGGCGACCAGCCGGTCGCCGTACTCGCTGAGGATCGACTCGGGGTGGAACTGGACGCCCTCCAGCGGCAGCGAGGTGTGCCGCACCCCCATCACCGCCGGGGCGTCCCCGGGCGACGGGCCGGGGCAGGTGGCGGTGACCTCGAGGCAGTCGGGGACCGCGACGGCGAGCAGCGAGTGGTAGCGGACCGCGGCGAAGTCCTGGGGCAGCCCGGCGAACAGGCCACGGCCGTCGTGGCTGATCCGCGCGACCTCGCCGTGCGCCGGCACCGCCTCCTCGACGGCGCCGCCGAAGCAGTGCACCAGCGCCTGCATGCCCAGGCAGACCCCGAGCACCGGCACGCCGAGGTCGAAGACCGCCCGGCCGAGCGCGAAGTCGGTCGGCTCCGCGGGGTGCCCGGGACCGGGCGAGAGCACCACGTGGGTGAAGCCGGCGAGCTCCGCCGCCGCGGTCCGGTCGTGCTCCACGACGACCGGCAGCGTGCCGGTCACCGCGGCGACCAGGTGCACCAGGTTCCAGGTGTAGGAGTCGTAGTGGTCGACCACGACTACCCGTGGCACGACCGCCGGGCTCACGCCAGCAGCTCCCGGACCAGGTCGTGGATCAGGTCGTAGCCGCGCTCGCTGAGGATCGACTCGGCGTGGAACTGGATGCCGCGGAAGTGCGGCCCGGCGACCATGTGGATGTCCCCGGTGACCGGGTCGGCGGCGACCTCGACCCCGGCCGGGAGCGGCCCCCGGGCACGGCCCACGAACGTGTTGTAGAAGCCGACGACCTCCTCGCGGCCGTCCAGCTCGACCCGCGACTGGGTGCCCTGGAACACGATGTCCTTGTAGGCCAGCTCGATGCCGAGCCGGCCGCAGAGCACCTGGTGCCCGAGGCAGACCGCGAGGAACGGCTGCCGGGCGGCGAGCAGCCCGTCGATCGCGGCGGAGAACGCGGCGATCTTGGGGTGGCCGGTGTCGCGGGGGTCGCCGGGGCCCGGGCCGACGATGACCAGGTCGTGGCCGTCGAGGACCCCGGGCTCGAAGTCCTCGTGGCGGACCACGGTCGAGGTCATCCCCATCACCCACAGGACGTGGCGGAGCATGTTCACGAAGTCGTCCTCGCCGTCGAGGATGACCACCGACCTGCCCTTCAGCTCCGGGGCCGGCGGCGAGCCGCCCTGGTCGGTGAGCCAGAACTTCGAGAGCCGCTGGTTGCGCGAGGCCAGCGCGATCAGCACGTCCTCGTCGTGGGTGAGGTCCGCGACCCCCTCGGCGGGCTCGGTGCGAGCCGGCACCAGCCCGAAGGCGGAGAGGATGCCGCCGGCCTTGGCGTGCGTCTCGGCGACCTCCGAGGCGGCGTCGGAGTCACGGACCAGGGTGGCGCCGGCGGTGACCTTGAGCTCCCCGTCGACGGAGACGTCGGCGGTGCGGATCACGATCGGGGAGTCCGCGGTCGGCGCACCGGCGGCGTCGCGGCCGAGCAGCGCGAGCGCGGCGCCGTAGTAGCCGCGGCCCTCGGGTTCGTACTTCTTGATCAGCCGGCAGGCGTTCTCGACCGGGCTGCCGGTGACGGTCGCGGCGTACATCGTGTCGCGCAGCACGTCGCGGACGTCGCGGCCGGTGCGCCCGGCGAGGAGGTACTCGGTGTGCACCAGGTGCGTCATCGGCTTGAGGAAGGGGCCGAGCACCTGACCGCCCTCGTTGCAGACGTCGCACATCATCTTCAGCTCCTCGTCGACGACCATGAAGAGCTCGTAGATCTCCTTCTCGTCGGCCAGGAAGTCCAGCAGCCGCTGCTTCAGCTCGGCCGGCCCGACACCGTCCTGCTCGCGGGGCAGCCGGAAGGTGCCGCTGATCGGGTTCATCCGGACATCGCCGCCGTGCACGGACACGTGCCGCTCGGGGCTCGCGCCGATCAGGTAGCGCTCGCCGGTGAAGAAGCAATAGGTCCAGTAGGCGCCGCGCTCGCGCTCGAGCAGCCGCCGGAACACCGTCAGCGCCCTGGCCGCGTCCCAGTCGCGCAGCCGGGCCCGGTAGTGCCGGCCGACGACCAGGTTCGCGCCCTCCCCGTTGCCGATCTCCTGGCCGATGATCCGCTCGACCACGGCGCCGTACTCCTCGTCGGAGGTCTCGAAGCCGCCACGGTCCTCGAACTCGACCGGCTCGTCGGGCAGCGCCGCGAGCAGGTCGGCCAGCGCGACCTCGGTCTCGGAGTCGATCTCCACGACGGTCAGCGGGGTGCCGTCGTCGTGGACCTCGAAGCCCCGCTCGGCGGCCTGCCGGAACGGGACGGCGAGCAGCCGGTCGAACCGGCGCGCCGGCGGCGGGGCTCCCTCCTCGAGGGGGACCTCGGCGAGCCGCTGCACCGTCGTACGGCGGCCGCCCACCAGCGTCACGGTCGCCGAGTCACGCAGCCGGATCACCGCCCACGCCTCGTGCCCCTGGAGCGCCTCGAGCGCCCGGAGCGCAGCGGCAGCGGACGGCGCGGGGCCGGGGTCTGTCATGCCCGGAACTCTACCGACGCACCGCCCCCGGGCCGCCGTCGTCCCACCCCTCCTCCCCCCACCCCGCCGAGTCGGCGCATCTGCAGCCCACCCGCCCGTCGAATCGGCACAAACGCAGCCAACAGGACACTTCCAGCCCTGCAGATGCGCCGACTCGGCAAGGTCCAGCGCTGCAATTGCGCCGACTCGGCAGCGTCCGGCGCTGCAGATGCGCCGACTCGGCACGGTTCAGCGCTGCAGATGCGCCGACTCGGCACGGTTCAGCGCTGCAGATGCGCCGACTCGGCACGGTCCAGCGCTGCAGATGCGCCGACTCGGCAGGGGGGTCAGGCGGTGAGGGTGATCATCCGCTGGGTCGCGCGGGTCAGCACGACGTAGAGCGTCGCGCGGCCGGTGGCCGACTCGTGCTCGATCTCCTCCGGCTGCACCACGACGATCCCGTCGAACTCCAGGCCCTTGGTGTCCAGGCCGATCAGCACCGCGATCCGGGCGTCGGCGCCGCCGGCAGCGGCCTCCGCGTGCTCGGGCCAGGAGTCGAGCCAGCCCTGCACCTCGGCCCGGCGGGCGACCGGCACCACGATCCCGACGGTCCCGGCGACGGCGTCGGCCAGCTCGGCGACGGCCTCCCGGACCCCGGAGCGGAGGTCCGCGACCTGCCGCTCCTCGGGCGCGATGCCGGTGGAGCGGACCGCGTGCGGCAGGTCCGCCTCGAGGCCGACGCGGGAGGCGTAGGCCGCGGCGAAGTCGTAGATCTCGCTGCTGTTGCGGTAGTTGGTCGAGAGGTGGAAGTCGTGCCGGGCCTTGTCGCCCAGCGCCTCCTCACGGGCGGCGGCCGCCTCCGCGGGCACCGGCCACGAGGACTGGGCCGGGTCGCCGACGATCGTCCAGGTCGCGGTGCGTCCGCGCCGGCCGACCATCCGCCACTGCATCGGGGTGAGGTCCTGCGCCTCGTCGACCAGGACGTGCGCGTAGCCGTCGTCCTCGGTGCGCACCATCGCGGGACCGCGGCTGAACTCGCGGTCGGTGATCGTGGTCAGCTCGGGCATGTTCTCGTCGACGAGGTGGGCCAGCGGGTCGTTCTCGTCGTCGCGTCGCTCCGGGGCGTCGCCGAGCAGGTAGCGCAGCTCGTCGAGCAGGGCGACGTCGGCCACCGACCAGTCGTCGCTCCAGGTCCGGCTGAGCAGCGCCCGCTCCTCGTCGGACAGGATGCCCTCGCTGATCCGCCCCAGCAGCGCCGGGTCGGCGAGCCAGCCGAGCACCTGGGCGGCGTCGAGCACCGGCCACCAGGTGAGCGCGAACTCCACGAAGGCCTGCGTCCCGAGCATCTGGTCGACGAACTCCTCCTTGCCGCGCTCCCGGCCACGCTCGCCGGTCACCTGGCGCCACATCGCGTCGAGCAGCGTGGCGGCCACGCGGGGCAGCTGGCGGTTGCGCTTGCCCTGGGAGAGCAGCTGGCGCCGCAGCCGGGACAGGTCGCCCGAGGTCAGCACGATCCAGTCGTCGCGGTAGTACATGCGCAGTTCGGCCGGGGCGTCGGGGACGGCCTGGCGGGCCAGGCGGCGCATCAGCTCGGCCATCCGGGCGCCGCCCTTGACGTCGGCGACCTCGGGGTCGTCGTGCCGGGTGGCGCGGACCCCGTCGACCACCTCGCCGAGCGAGCGGAGCGCCACCGCGGTCTCACCCAGCGAGGGCAGCACCCGCTCGATGTAGCGCATGAAGACGCCGGAGGGTCCGACGACGAGCACGCCGCCGGTCTCGTAGCGTCGGCGGTCGGAGTAGAGGAGGTACGCCGCGCGGTGCAGCGCCACCACGGTCTTGCCGGTGCCCGGTCCTCCCGAGATCGACACGACGCCCTTGCTCGGCGCCCGGATCGCCTTGTCCTGCTCGGCCTGGATGGTGGCGACGATCGAGTGCATGGTGCGGTCCCGGGCGCGGGACAGCTGCGCCATCAGCGCGCCCTCGCCGACGATCGGCAGGTCGCCGGCGGCGTCGGCCTCAGGGTCGAGCAGGTCGTCCTCGACGGCGGTCACCCTCGAGGCGACGCAGCGCAGGACGCGACGGCGTACGACGCCCTGGGGGTCGGCCGCGGTCGCCTGGTAGAACACCGCCGCCGCGGGGGCGCGCCAGTCGACCAGCAGCGAGTCGCGGTTCTCGTCGCGCAGCCCGATCCGGCCGATGTAGCGGGGCCCCTCGCCGCGGCCGGTGACCTCGTCGAGGTCGAGGCGGCCGAAGACCAGCCCCTCGTGGGCGGCGTTCAGGGTGGCGATCCGCTTGGCCGCCTGGAAGACCATCGCGTCCCGCTCGACGAGCCCGCCCTCGTGCCCGAGACGGCCGCGGCCGTACCCCTCGTGGGCCAGCGCCTCGGCGTTCTTCGTCGACAGGGCGAGCTGGGTGTAGACCCGGTCCACGAACTCCTGCTCGTGGGCGATCTCCTGCTGCGCCACGGTGTCGTGGGCGACCTCGACGGACAAGCTGCTCACCGTTTCTCCAGTCGTCCGCGTGCGGGACGAACGAGCCGTCAACTCTACCGTGGTGACGGGGGCCGTTCGCACGGAATCGGTGCAGGTCGCTGATCGGCAGCAACGGGCACGCCGCTCCGTTAACCTGCGTGCGCCGACGCCTCGAGGGCGCCGGGTGGGACAAGGGGAGGCCGTCGTGACTGTTTTCGTGGGTCTGCTGCTCGTCATCCTGGCCGGCGCGGTCGGCTACCTGGTCGGCAGGAGCGCGGCGGTCGCCGGCTCGGTGGACGCCGCCACCGTCGAGGCCGTACGCCGGCAGAACCTGCTGCTCCGCGCACTGGTCGCCAAGGTCAAGGACCTCGCCTGGGACAACCGCGAGCTCGACCCTGCCCTGTCCACGATCATCATCGACGAGATCCGACAGTACGAGAAGAAGGAGCTGGAACCGTGAGCGGTTCGTTGCCGACGAGGCGCAAGGGCAGCGGCGCGGCCGCCAAGGTGCTGGTCGCCGTGGTGGTGGTCGTGGTGGTGCTGCTCGGGATGCTGATGTTCGTGCGGCCGTCGACGGCCTCCACCGGCCCGGACCAGGTCGCCCTGCACTACAAGGGCGGGGCGTTCTCCAGCAAGCGGTTCGGCGACTGCATCGCGCCCTCGAACCGGGTTTTCGACGGTCCCGGCGACTCGCACTTCGCCTATCCCTCGTCGCAGACCAACTACGTCTTCGACGCCGACCAGGGCAGCGACGGCGGCCAGATCACGTTCGTCACCCGGGACGGCATCGAGATGGCGGTGGAGGGGGTGACGAACTTCCTGCTCAACACCTCCTGCGAGCCGATCCAGATCGGCTCGACCCGCTACCCCGGCGGTGCCCTGCAGCGGTTCCACGAGCTGATCGGCAACCGTTACGTGGCCTACATGACCGACGACGGGCAGCGCTCGGACGGCTGGAGGCAGATGCTCAACGTGTACATCGCGCGGCCGCTGGACACCGCGATCGACCGGGCCGGCCAGAACTACACCTACACCGAGCTCTACACCGACCCGCTGAAGAAGGCGGCCTGGGAGAAGGACGTCCTGGAGCAGCTGCCGGAGCTGGTGAACCGGCAGACCGACGGCGACACCGAGTTCTTCAACAACTTCGCGATCACCCTGCAGAAGCCCGAGCCGCCGCAGGCGATCAAGGACGCCCTGGTCAAGCAGCAGGAGGCGGTCGCCAAGGCGAAGGCCGCCGAGGCGGAGGCGGCGGCGCGGGAGGCCGCGGCCAACGCGCAGATCGCGGTGGAGAAGGCGGAGGCGGCCAAGATCAACGAGCGGATCAAGGTGCTCGGCCGGGACGGCTACCTGCGCCAGTACGCCATCGACCACGGCCAGAACCCCTACCAGCCGTCCACCGGCAGCCTGATCACCGGCCAGCAGTAGCCCGACCCCGACCCGGCCCCGACCCCGGCCCCGACCCCGACCCCGCGACGGGATCCGGGGCCGGGGCCAGTGCCGACGTCGGGCGCCGGCGAGACCCGGTCAGTGCACCTGCCGGGAGACCATCAGCCCGAGCTGGACGTCGCCGAGCTGCTTGCCGCGGATCCCGTAGGTCAACGTGGGCGCGGTCCCCGGCTGGACGACGTACCCGGTCTGCAGCGAGGTCGGGTCGCCCACGCTCATCGTCTGGCCGGCCTCCTCCCGGCCGTCGACGAGCAGCGAGGTGACCGTCCGCCCCGACCCGGTGCCGGTCGAGGCCAGCGTCACCAGCCGCGGGTAGTCGACGGCGTCGAGGCGGACGGTGACCTCGCGCTCGCCGGGCCCGGAGACCCGGGTGAGCTCGGCGACGTACTCGTGGCCGGCGGACTCCGAGGCCACCGGCACCCGCCAGCCGGCCAGGTCCCGGACCCGTGCGGACTCGGCGTACACCCCCAGGCCGATCACGGCGTCGCTGCTGCCCACCGGCTTCTCGTTGCGCTGGTCCTCGAGCCGCGCGGTGACGGTCACCGTCGAGCCGGGCCGCAACCCGCGGATCGGGGTCTCGAACCTGCTGCCCTGCCCGACGGGGTCGTAGGACGGCTCGGAGTCGCAGCTGACCCCGCCGGCCCGCTTCCCGTCGACCCGGATGTACATCATCTGCCACCGCGTCGCGCCGCCGTAGCAGGCCGGGACGAACGACATCCCGTGCTCGGGCACCCGGATGTCGAAGGAGAGCTCCCGGACGCCGGGCTTCTCGATCGCGGCGCCCAGCAGCTGCTGGTCGAGCACCTGACGGCGGAAGGTGACCTGCCCGTTGCTCACCCCCGGCGGCGGCTGCTCGACCATCTCGTAGACCGCCATCGCCAGCCGCGCGTCCCCGGAGGCGCCGGAGCCGGTCAGCACCAGCCGGTGCTCGACGCCGGGGTCGAGGTAGCTGAACCGCTCGAAGCCGGGCGTCAGGCTGCGCTCGACCTGCGCGCCGGCGGGCCGGTCCCGCAGCGTGAGGTCGGGGTCGGGGTCGCTGCTGGCCCACATCACCAGGGTCGGCCGGTCGCTGCGGCCGACCTCGGCCTTCAGCGAGTCGGCTCCGGGCGCGGACTCCAGGCCGCGCACGTAGCGGTAGGTGAACCCGGCGGCGGTCTCGGTGCGCGGCACCCCGAGACCGGCCAGCCGGTCCGGGGCGTCGGCGGGGGCCGGCGGCCGGTGGTCCAGCACCGGCACGATCCCGGCCGCGCCGGCGGCCAGCGCGACGACCGCGGTCGCCACGACCGCGGTACGCCGGCGCCGCCGGACCGTCTCGACCCGGCCGTGCACGGAACCGACCCGGTCGAGCACGTCGCCGGACCCGATCTCCTCGGCGCGCCCCTCCAGGGTGCTGCGCAGCTCCTCGATCCTCATCGTGCCTCCCTCGCGTTCACGTCGTCGTGGTCCCGGACCGGGCCCGGTGGGGTGCTGCCGTGCTCGCTGAGCGAGGGGTCCACCCGCAGCTTGGCCAGCGCCTTGGACGCCTGGCTCTTCACGGTGCCGACCGAGCAGTCCAGCAGCCGGGCGGTCTCGGTCTCGGTGAGGTCCTCGAAGTAGCGCAGCACCACCACCGCCCGCTGCCGTCGCGGCAGCCGCCCCAGCGCCGTCCAGAGGTCCTGGTTGGTGTCGCTCGCGTCCTGGTGCCCGGTGTGGCCGGATTCGGGCAGCTCCTCGGTCGGGTGCTCGCCGCGCCACTTGCGCCGCCACCAGGAGGCGTAGGTGTTCACCAGGATCTTGCGCACGTAGGGCTCGGGGTCGCCGTCGATCCGACTCCAGCCGAACCAGGCCTTGGCCAGCGCGGTCTGCAGCAGGTCCTCGGCCAGCGCGTGCTCCCCGGTGAGCAGGTACGCCGTGCGCAGCAGCCGCCCGGACCGTGCCACGACGAAGCCGTCGAAGTCGGGCCGCTCGCCCATCGCTCTCCCCCGATCGGGCCCGGGAGCCCGATCGGCCTCCCGGGTCGTGACGTGATGTGCCACCGGGGCACCTCGTGTGCTCACAGCGCCTCCCTCGTCGGCCGGCGTTCACCGGCTCCGAGGAGAAGTACCGGGTGGGCGGCCCGGAAGGTTGCCCCAGGGGGTGCCCGAGACCGACGTGGCTACTTCTTCTTGCGGTTCAGGAAGGCCAGCATCGCGGACTTCGCCTCGTCGGAGCCGAACAGCCGCGCCGACAGGGCGGCCAGGTCGGCGCCCTCACCGTCGATCCGCTCGACCAGGTGCCGGCCGAGGAGCTGCTTGGTCTCGCGGAGCCCCTGCGGGTTGCCCTTGACCAGCGCGGCGCAGACCTCGCGGACCCGGGTCGCGAGATCGGCCTCCGGAACCGCCTCGGTGACCAGGCCGATCGCGGCGGCCGCCGTACCGTCGAAGACCTCGCCGGTGAGGAAGGTCGCGGCGGCGGCGCGGTCGGTCATCCGGGGCAGCACGGTGAGCGAGATCGCGGCCGGGGTCAGCCCGAGCCGGACCTCGGTGAAGGCGTACGTCGCGTCCTCGGCGCTGACCGCGACGTCGGAGGCCGCGACGATCCCGATCCCGCCGGCCCGGACGTTGCCGTGCACCTGCGTGACCACCGGCTTGGCCAGCGTCACGATCCGGCGCTGCAGGTCCACCAGCACCCCGGCGGCCTTCTCCATGCCCTCCCCGCTGGCCTCGGAGAGGTCGGCGCCGGAGCAGAAGGTGCGACCGTGGGCCCGGATCAGCACCACCTTGACCGCGTCGTCGGCCTCGGCGCGCTCGAAGCCCGCGAGCAGCTCGGTGACCAGCTGCTTCGACAGCGCGTTGCGGTTGTGCGGGCTGTCCAGCGTCAGGGTGGCCACCTGCTCGGCCACCTCGTAGTGCACCCGCTCGGTCATCGCGCGCTCCTCGGCTCGTCTCACCGGACGTCATGAAGGACGAGGCCTCTTGCCTCGCCGACGTACGACGTCCGGGGTGGGTCAGTAGGACTTCGGGAGGCCCAGGGTATGGGTGCCGACGAAGTTCAGGATCATCTCCCGGCTGACCGGCGCGATCCGGGTGGCGCGGGAGGCGACGAGCAGCCCCGCCATGCCGTACTCGCTGGTGATCCCGTTCCCGCCGTGCACCTGCACCGCCCGGTCCGCGGCCGCGCAGGCGGCCTCGCCGGCGGCGTACTTCGCCATGTTCGCGGCCTCCCCGGCCCCCATGTCGTCACCGGCGTCGTAGAGCGCCGCCGCCTTCTGGGTCATCAGCCGGGCCAGCTCGATCTCGATCTTGGACTGCGCGAGCGGGTGCGCGACGGCCTGGTGCGCCCCGATCGGTACGTCGAAGACCTCCCGGCCCTTCACGTAGTCGGTCGCCTTCGCCAGCGCGAACCGGCCGATCCCGGTAGCGAACGCGGCCGCCATGATCCGCTCCGGGTTCAGCCCGGCGAACAGCTGCACCAGGCCGGCATTCTCGTCACCGACCAGCGCGTCGGCGGGCAGCCGGACGTCGTCGATGAACACGGTGAACTGCTTCTCGGGGCTGACGATCTCCATGTCGATCGTCTGGAACTCGAAGCCGGGGCTGTCGGTCGGCACCACGAACAGGCACGGCTTCAGCTTGCCGGTGCGGGCGTCCTCGGCGCGGGCGACCACCAGCACCGCCTGCGCCTCGTCGACGCCGGAGATGTAGATCTTGCGGCCGTTGAGCACCCACTCGTCGCCGTCGCGGCGGGCGGTGGTGGTCAGCTTGTGGCTGTTCGAGCCGGCGTCCGGCTCGGTGATCGCGAACGCCATCGTGGTCGTGCCCTCGGCGATCCCCGGCAGCCAGCGCCGCTTCTGCTGCTCGGTGCCGAACCGGCCGATCACGGTCCCGCAGATGGCGGGCGAGACCACCATCATCAGCAGCGGGCAGCCCTGGGCGGCGAGCTCCTCGCAGACCGCGGCCAGGTCGCCGATGCCGCCCCCGCCGCCGCCGTACTCCTCGGGGATCGCCACCCCGAGGTAGCCGTGCCGGCCGATCTCGAGCCACAGGTCGGTGGTCTTGCCGCCGCTGCGGGCCTGCTTCACGAAGTAGTCGCGGCCGTAGCCGGCGGCGAGCTTGGCCACCTCCTTGCGCAGCGTCAGGCGCTCGTCGGACTCGGTGAACGTGCTCATGCCGGATCTCCTTCGTCGGTGGTGCCGCGGGCAGGGCTGGTCGGGTGCGCGGGGGTCGGGCCCGCGGGGGACGCCGGCGTGACCACGGCCAGCACCGCGCCCGCGCTCACCTGGTCGCCGGTCGTCACGGCGAGCGCGGAGACCGTCCCGGCGTGCGGGGCGGTCACGGTGTGCTGCATCTTCATCGCCTCCAGGACCAGCACCGGCTGGCCCGCGACCACCGCGGCGCCGACCGCGACGGTCACCGCGACCACCGAGCCGGGCATCGGCGCGAGCAGCGAACCGGTGGCGACCTGGTCGGCGGGGTCGGCGAACCGGGGGGTACGTCGCAGCGCGACATGTCCCAGGTCGGACTCGACGTCGACGTGCTCCGCACCCGGCCGGCCGGCCGGGTCGACGTGCACCTCGAAGGTGCGGCGCAGCCCGCCCCGCTCGACGACCACCCGGTCCGGTCCGGCCGCGAGCACGGTGAGGTCGAGGTCCGCGGCGCGGTATCCGGTGCGGCCGCCGCTCCAGCGGACCTCCACCTGCTCACCGGCCACCTCGAAGCAGGTGCTGTGCGGGGCGGAGGCGACGTTGCGCCAGCCGACCGGGATCCCCGCCTGGACGGTGCGGTGGGCGGCGGCGCGTTCGGCGAGCGCGACCGTCGCCGCGAACGCGGAGAGCCGGACCGCGTCCGGATCGGCCGGCCCCAGCAGCTCGCCGAGGTCGAGGCCGTCGAGGAAGGTGGTGGTCATCTCGGCGTCCCGCAGCACCGGGTGCCGCAGCAGTGCGACCAGCAGGTCCCGGTTGGTGCGCAGGCCGTGGATCCGGCTGCGGCGCAGCACGTCGGCCAGCCGGCGCAGCGCCTCCGCCCGGGTCGGCGCCCAGGCGACCAGCTTGGCGAGCATCGCGTCGTAGTGGGTGCCCACCTCGTCTCCCGCGGCGAACCCGGCGTCGAGCCGGACCCCGAAGTCGCCGGGCCGCTCCAGCTCGGCGGCGACGTCCGGCACGTCGAAGCGGGTCAGCCGGCCGCTCTGCGGGGCCCAGCCGGCCGCCGGGTCCTCGGCGTAGAGCCGGACCTCGACGGCGTGCCCGCGCGGCGTCCCGGGCCGCGGGGCCGGCCGACCGCCCTCGGCGGCCTCGATCTGCAGCGCGACCAGGTCGACGCCGTAGACGCACTCGGTGACCGGATGCTCCACCTGGAGCCGGGTGTTCATCTCCAGGAACCAGAACCGCGCGGTGCCCGGGTCGTAGAGGAACTCCACGGTGCCGGCCCCGACGTAGCTGACCGCCAGCGCGGCGGCTCGGGCCGCGGCGTACATCGCCTCCAGGGTCTCCTCGGCGATCCCGGGCGGCGGCGCCTCCTCGATCACCTTCTGGTGCCGGCGCTGCACCGAGCAGTCCCGGGCGCCGAGCACCACGACCTCGGTGCCGTGGTGGTCGCCCCAGACCTGCACCTCGACGTGCCGGCTGCGCTCGACGTAGGGCTCGCAGAAGACGGTCGGGTCGCCGAACGCCGAGGCGGCCTCGTGCGCGGCGCGCTCGACCTGCGCGGCGGCGTCGGCGAGCGCGCGGACCACCCGCATGCCCCGGCCGCCGCCGCCGGCGGACGCCTTCACCAGCACCGGCAGGTCCGCGGCGGTGAGCGCCTCGGGCGAGAGCTCCTCGAGCACCGGCACCCCGGCGGCCGAGACCAGCTTCTTGGCGCCGACCTTGGAGCCCATCTGCTCGATCGCCTCCGGCGGCGGCCCCACCCAGGTCAGCCCGGCCGCGATCACCTGCCGGGCGAAGTCGGCGTTCTCGGAGAGGAAGCCGTAGCCGGGGTGGACTGCGTCCGCGCCGGTGCGCAGCGCGGCCGCGACGACCAGGTCGCCGCGCAGGTAGGTCTGCGCGGGGGTGCTGCCGGGGAGCCGGACCGCGAGGTCCGCCTCGGCGACGAAGGGCAGCCCCGCGTCGGGGTCGGAGTGCACGGCGACCGTGCCGATGCCGAGGTCGCGGCACGTCTGGAACACCCGGCGGGCGATCTCGCCGCGGTTCGCGACCAGCAGCCGCTCGATGGTGGGCACTCGCATCACATCCTGAAGACGCCGAAGCGGTCGGTGCCCCGGATCGGGGCGTTCTCGATCACGGACAGGCAGAGGCCCAGCACGGTGCGGGTGTCGCGGGGGTCGATGACGCCGTCGTCGTAGACCATCCCGGAGAGCACGAACGGCAGGCTCTGCTCCTCGACCTGCTGCTCGACATAGGCCCGCATCTGCGCGTCGGCCTCCTCGTCGTACGGCTGCCCCTTGGCCTCCGCGGCCTGCCGGGACACGATCGAGAGCACGCCGGCGAGCTGGGCCGGCCCCATCACCGCGGACTTCGCGCTCGGCCAGGTGAACAGGAACCGCGGGTCGTAGGCGCGCCCGCACATGCCGTAGTTCCCGGCGCCGTAGGAGGCGCCCATCATGATCGAGAGGTGCGGCACCGTGGAGTTGCTGACCGCGTTGATCATCAGCGCGCCGTGCTTGATGATGCCGCCCTGCTCGTACTCCTTGCCGACCATGTAGCCGGTGGTGTTGTGCAGGAACAGCAGCGGTACGTCGACCTGGTTGGCCAGCTGGATGAACTGCGCCGCCTTCTGAGACTCCTCGCTGAACAGCACCCCCTGCGCGTTGGCGAGGATGCCGATCTGCCGCCCGTGCAGCCGCGCCCAGCCGGTGACCAGACTGGGGCCGTAGAGCGGCTTGAACTCGTCGAAGACCACCTCGTTGCCCGGCCCCGGCCCGTCGCAGATCCGGACGATCACCTGGCGCGGGTCGAACGGCTCCTTGAGGTCGACGGGGATCAGGTCGAGCAGCCCCTCGGGGTCCTGCTCCGGCTCGGCGAAGCCCGGCCGGCCGGGCGGGCCCGGGACGCCGACTGCCTTGCGGTGGTTCAGCCGCGCCACGATCCGGCGGCCGATCCGGATCGCGTCGCGCTCGTCGAGGGCGAGGTAGTCGGCCAGCCCGGAGGTGCGCGCGTGCATCTCCGCGCCGCCGAGCGACTCGTCGTCGGACTCCTCGCCGGTGGCCATCTTCACCAGCGGCGGGCCGCCGAGGAACACCTTGGCCTGCTCCTTGACCATCACCACGTAGTCGCTCATCCCGGGCACGTAGGCGCCGCCGGCGGTGGAGTTGCCGAACACCAGCGCGATGGTTGGGGTGCGGGCCGCGCTGGCCCGGGTGAGGTCGCGGAACAGCGCGCCGCCGGGGATGAAGATCTCCCGCTGGGTCTGCAGGTCCGCGCCGCCGGACTCGACCAGGTTGATGCTCGGCAGCCGGTTCTCGCGGGCGATCTGCGCGGCCCGGAACACCTTCTTCACCGTCCACGGGTTGCTGGCGCCGCCGCGGACGGTCGGGTCGTTGGCGATCACCATGCACTCGACGCCCTCGACCACCCCGATCCCGGTGACCACCGAGGCGCCGACCGGGAAGTCGGTCCCCCAGCCGGCCAGCGGGGAGAGCTCGAGGAAGGCCGACCCCTCGTCGAGGAGCAGCTCGATCCGTTCCCGGGCGGTCAGCTTGCCCCGCGCGCGGTGCCGGGCGACGTACTTCTCCCCGCCGCCCTCGACCGCCTTGGCGTGCTCGGCGTCGAGCGCCGCGAGCTTCTCCAGCATCGCCGCCCGGCGCGTGCCCGCCTCGGGGCCGGCGTCGACGCTCATGCGGTGTAGCCCAGCAGCTTGGCGTTCAGGTCGTTGAGCACCTCGGTGGCTCCTCCTCCGATTCCGAGGATCCGGGCGTCGCGGTAGTGCCGCTCCACCTCGGTCCCGTGCATGTAGCCGGCGCCGCCGAAGATCTGCACCGCCTGGCTGCAGACCCACTCCGCGGTCTCCACGGCGGTCGCCTTCGCGTGCAGCGCCTCGACCAGTGGGCTCTCCCCCGCGACGTGCCGCCGGGCGACGTCGCGGGTGTAGGTCCGGGCCACGTCGACCCGCCGGTGCATGTCGACGAGCTTGTGCCGGACCACCTGGCGGGCCGCGAGCGGCTTCCCGAACGTCTGCCGGTCCTGGGCGTACGCCGCGGCCAGGTCCAGCGAGCGCGCCGCGATCCCGTAGCCGTGCGCGGCCAGGGCGAGCCGCTCGACCACGAAGGCGTCCGCGATCTGCGCGAAGCCGGTGCCCTCCGCCCCGACCAGGTTCGCGGCCGGCACCCGGACGTCGGTGAAGGACAGCTCCGCGGTGTCCGAGCAGTGCCAGCCCATCTTGGTCAGCGACCGGGTGACCTCGAAGCCGGGCGTGCCCTTCTCCACGACCAGCAGGCTGATGCCGGCGTGGCCGGGGCCGCCGGTGCGGACCGCGGTGGTGACGAAGTCGGCGCGCGCCCCGGAGGTGATGAACGTCTTGGCGCCGTTGACCACGTAGTGGTCGCCGCCGGGGTCGGTGCGGCGTACGGCGGTGGTGCGGAGGTTCGCGACGTCGGAGCCGCCGCCCGGCTCGGTGATCGCCAGCGCGCCGATCGTCGAGCCGGCCAGCGTGGGCCGGACGAACCGGTCCACGAGGTCCGGGTCGCCGGCAGCGACCAGGTGCGGCAGCGCGATCCCGCTGGTGAACAGCGCCGCGAGCAGCCCGCTCGAGGCGCCGGCGTCGGTGAACGCCTCGCTGACGGCGAGCGCGTCCAGGAACGTGCCGCCGCTGCCGCCGTACTCCTCGGGAACCCCCAGCCCGAGCAGACCGAGCTTCGCCGCCTTGACGTGCAGGTCGCGCGGGACCTCGCCGGCGTCCTCCCACTCCTGCAGGTGCGGGACGACCTCCGCGCGCACGAACGCCCGGGCGCTCTCGCGCAGCGCCTCCTGCTCCACGGTCCAGAATCCGCTCACAGCAGGGCCTCCGGGATGTCGACGTGGCGGGACCGGATCCACTCGCCCAGCGCCTTGGCCTGCGGGTCGAAGCGCGACGACGCGGCGACGCCCTCCCCGAGGAGCCCGTGCAGCAGCACGTTGACCCCGCCGAGGTTGGGCAGGTCGAAGACCTCGACGTGCAGGTCTTCCGCCTCCGGCAGCAGCCGCTTCACCAGCGCCGGCGTCACCAGGTCGAGCAGCCAGGCCACTCGGTCCGGGCGCGCCGCGGCGTCCCTCGCCCACAGCCCGATGTTGGCGTCGCCGCCCTTGTCGCCGGAGCGCGCGTGCACGATCGTGCCCAGCGGCGCCCTGCGCGTCGGCCCCGCCGCCAGCTGCGAGGCGGACGGAGCACGACGGAGGGGGCGGGGCTGGGGCCCGGCCGCCGGACTGCGCACCGCAGCGCCGGCGGGGACACCCCCCGCCGGCTGCGAGGCGGACGGAGCACGGCGGAGGGGGCGGGGCTGGGGCCCGGGCATGGCGGGCGAGCGAGGAACGAGCGAGCGGGTGTCCCCGCCCCCTCCGTCGGGCGCAGTCCGCCGGACCGGCACCGGGTTCCCCTCCACCAGCACGCGCTCGGTGACGGCGTCGCGGGGGACGTAGCCGGCGCGGTAGACGCCGTACGGCGTGGCCGGGGCCGGCGGGGCGGTGAGGGTGAAGCCGGGGTAGGACGCCAGCGCCAGCTCGACGAGCGGGGCGGTGAACCCCTTGCCGGCGACCTGCGGGTCGGGATCGCGGACGTTGATCCGCAGGCGGGCGGAGGCGGTCTCCTCGGTCGCGGCGTCCTCGCGGTCGGTCCGGGCCAGCGACCACTCGACGGCGGCGGGCGGCCGGGCGGCGAGGGCGGCCTCGACCTGGGCGCGGGCCCAGTCGGCCTTGGCGTCGATGTCGAGCCCGACCAGGACGAGCTCGGCCATGTTGCGGAAGCCGCCGAGGAAGTTCAGGCAGACCTTGAGCTGCTCGGGCGGCGCGGAGCCGCGGACCCCGGAGACGCCGACCCGGTCGGTTCCGTCGATGGAGAGCTCGATGGTGTCCAGGTGGGTGGTCACGTCGGGGCCGAGGTAGGCGGGGCCCTGGATCTCGTACATCAGCTGGGCGGTCACCGTGTCGACGGTGACCGCGCCGCCGGTGCCGTCGTGCTTGGTGATGACGCAGGAGCCGTCGGCGGCGACCTCGGCGACCGGGAAGCCGAGCGGCGCGGTGTCGGGGTGGAGGTCGCGGAAGCCGGAGAAGTTCCCGCCGGTGGCCTGGGTGCCGCACTCGATGATGTGGCCGGCGACCGTGGCACCGGCCAGCTCGTCGTACGACGTCCGCGTCCAGCCGTGCCGGGCGATGGCCGGACCGACCACGAGGGAGGCGTCGGTGACCCGGCCGGTGACGACGACGTCGGCGCCGGCGCCGAGGGCGGCGGCGATGCCGAACGCGCCGAGGTAGGCGTTGGCGGTGAGCGGCTTGCCCAGCCGGGGGTCGGTCAGCCCGAGCTCGTCGGCGCGGTCGAGCAGCTGGTCGCCGTCGAGGTGCGCGATCGTGACGTCGAGGCCCAGGCCGGTGGCGACCTCGCGGAGCCTGTCGGCGAGACCGGCCGGGTTCAGGCCGCCGGCGTTCGCGACGATCCGGACCCCCCTCTCCACGGCGAGCCCGAGGCACTCCTCGGCCTGCCGGACGAAGGTCCGGGCGTAGCCGAGCGCGGGGTCCTTCAGCTGGTCCTTGCCGAGGATCAGCAGCGTGAGCTCGGCCAGGTAGTCGCCGGTGAGCACGTCGAGCGAGCCGCCCTCGAGCATCTCGCGCATCGCGGACAGCCGGTCGCCGTAGAAGCCGCTGCAGTTGCCGACTCGCAGCGGCGAGCTCGCGGGGCCGGGGCCGGGGCCGGTCATGGCGCCGCCCGGGGGGTGCGGCCCTCGCCGGCCGGACCGGCGAACGCCTGCGCGACGTCGAGCCAGCGGTCGGCGTCGGGGCCGGTCGCCGTCAGGTCGAGGTCGTCGCGGTGCGCGCGGCGGGTGACCAGCAGCGCGAAGTCGTACGCCGACCCGCGCACCGACTGCGCGGCGTCGGCCGGCCCGGCCTCGAACAGGTCGCCGCCCGGGAGCACCAGCGACACGTGCACCGGGACGGTCGGCACCTCGACGCCCCGGTTGGCGAAGGCGTAGCCGCGGGTGCGCACGCCGAGGTGCACCACGTGCCGGACCCGGTCCTCGCGCGGCAGCTCGACCCCGAGCCCTGCAGCGACGTCCCGGCCGTGCGCCCAGGTCTCCATGAACCGGGCGGTGGCCATCGAGGTGGCGCTCATCGGCGGGCCGTACCAAGGGATCTTCTGCCCCTCCGGGAGCACGCGGAGCACCTCGGCCAGCCGGGACCGGGCGGCCCGCCAACGCGCCAGCAGCTCGGCCGCAGGGACCTGTGCACCCGACTGCGCCTCCGCGTCGACGAAGCCGTCCGGGTTGTCGACGGCCTCCAGCACGGTGGCGTCCCAGGCGGCCTTGTCGGTGGCCGCCGTCGCCGCGGTCTCGTCGGTCCAGGCCAGGTGCGCGACCTGGTGGGCGACCGTCCAGCCGGCGGCCGGCGTCGGGGCCCGCCAGCCGGTGTCGTCGTCGGGCAGTGGCGCGACCAGCCGGTCGAGCTGTGCGCCCTCGGCCTCCAGGTCGGTCAGGACCACCTCGAGCGCACTCATCGGGCCGCCTCCTCCCCGGCCGGGCCGGCCGGTGCGTCGCGTCGGGCGCGCTCCGGTGCGGCCGGGCCGAGCCGGTCGTCGAGGACCCGGGCCCACTCGTCGAGGATCCGGGCGCGTCGGGCAGCGTCGTCGGTGATCGTGTTCGCCAGCCCGAGCCCGCGGACCAGGTCGAGCGTGGACTGCACGAGCTCGCGGACGCCCGGCCGGGCCTCGTCGGCGCCGAGCAGCTCCACGGTCCAGCGGTGCGTCTCCCGGCCGATCCGCTGCTCGAGCGGGGCCAGCGCCTCGTGCAGTGCCGGGTCGGTGCGGGCCGCGACCCAGAGCTCGAGCGCGGCGGTGAACACCGGGCTGGTGAAGTGGTCGGCGAGCATCTGCAGCACCGCGCGGGTGCGCCGCGGGCCGTCCGGCAGCGCCGCCGCGGCCTGCCGGAGCTCCTCGCCGCGCACCTCGGCCAGGTGGCCCACGGCGGCCAGCACGAGGTCGTTCTTGCTCGGGAAGTGGTGCAGCTGCGCCCCGCGGGACACTCCGGCCCGCTGGCTGACCAGCGTCGTCGACGTACCGCTCCAGCCGCTGTCCACCAGGCACTCCACGGTCGCCTCGAGCAGCCGCTGCCGCATCGCCCGGGTCCGCTCCTCCTGCGGCACCCGGGTGCCGGTCGTCACGCTCACCCGCTCATCGTCGGGCCCCCAGAACAAACAGTCAAGCCTGACTGTTCTTGCCCTCAGCAGGACCGGCCGCGAGCGCGGTGGCGCCTCAGCGCGACGAGGAGCAGCCGCAGGACTCCCGATGCACGAACTCGGGCGTCAGCTGGATGGTCTCGGTCGGGCGCGTGGGGTCCTTCAGCCGGGCGAGCAGCAGTCGGGCGGCCTCGGCGCCGATCCGCGCGATGGGCTGCGAGATGACGGTCAGCCGGGGGTGGAACAGGTGCGCCCACTCGAAGTCGTCGAACGACACCAGCGCGATGTCGTCGGGCACGCGCATCCCGAGGTCCTGCAGCCCCTCCAGCACCCCGATGGTCATGCGGTTGTTGGCTGCGACGATCGCCGTCGGCGGCTCGGCCAGGGCGATCAGCTCACGAACGGCCACGCGCGCGGGCTCCACCTCGCTCGCTCCGGACGCCACCAGCTCGGCGTCGTAGGCCAGGCCACTACGCTCCAGTCCGAGCTGGTAACCGCTCAGGCGCTCGTTGGTGGTGCTCAGCCCGGGTTGACCGCAGATCAGCGCGATCCGTCGGTGCCCGAGGGACGCCACGTGCTCGACGAGCTGGCTGGTGGCGTGCTCGTTCTCCACGCCCACCTGGTCGAAGCTCTCCGAGGCGAGCCTGTCGATGAGGACGGTCGGGAGCCGCTGGTCAGCGAGGTACCGCAGTGCCCTGCGCTCGGGGTCGGCCGACGGAGCCAGCACGTATCCGTCCACCCGACGCGAGTGCAGGGACCGGATCACCCGAAGCTCCTCGTCGGGGTCATCCATCGTGTCGACAAGGAGCATGAGGTAGCCGGCTGCACGGACCTCGCTCTCGAGCGCGCGCACGAGGTCGATGAAGTACGGGTTCGAGATGGCCGAGATGGCCAGCCCGATGGTCCGGGTGCTCGAAGTGGCCAGCGACCGGGCCACCGTGTTGTGGGTGTAGCCGGTCTCCTCGATGGCGGTCAGGACCTTCTGACGCGTCGCCTCGGCCACGTAGCGCG
The DNA here is from genome assembly GCF_014395785.1 of Nocardioides mesophilus. Lineage (GTDB taxonomy): Bacteria > Actinomycetota > Actinomycetes > Propionibacteriales > Nocardioidaceae > Nocardioides_B > Nocardioides_B mesophilus. The sequence goes on from NZ_CP060713.1 coordinate 1,750,062, forward strand.
ACTCGTTCAGCACGTGCGAAACCGTGGTGGTCGAGACCCCTGCCCTCAACGCCACGTCGATCATCGTCGCCATCACTACGTCCCCTCACCCATCCCTCTGCCGTCATCCTACGGGTTCACCGGGTGACGCAAGCGCTTGCGGCAAGCGCTTGCGTGTCGTAACGTGACCGAGGACACAGTCCCTGGCCCACGGCCGAGAGCAGGGTCTGAACCACGATCTGGAGGAGCGACGGTGACCGACGACGAGATGCTCGCCGAGGCGGTGCGACGAGCCAGAGGACTGGTGGCTCCCGGCACCCGGCGTCTGCTCGGCATCGTGGGCCCTCCCGGCGGCGGCAAGTCCACGCTGGCCCATTTCCTGACCGAGCAGCTGGGCACCTCGGCGTGCTACGTGCCGATGGACGGCTTCCACCTGGCCAACGTCGAGCTGGAGCGTCTCGCGCGTCGCGACCGCAAGGGCGCCCCGGACACGTTCGACGCTGCCGGGTACGTCGCCCTTCTGCGGCGCCTGCGCGATGCCGAGGAGACGGTCTACGCCCCGGCCTTCGACCGCGAGCTCGACGAGTCGATCGCCGGCGCCGTCGCCGTACCTCCCACGGTCCCCCTAGTCATCACGGAGGGCAACTACCTCCTCCTGCAGGAGGGGCCGTGGGCCGACGTACGGCGTCTGCTGGACGAGATCTGGTACGTCGAGACAGACGAGCAGACCCGCGTCGAACGTCTGATCCAACGCCACGTCACCTTCGGCAAGACCCCTGCGGCGGCGCATGCCTGGGCCCACGGGAGCGATCAGCGCAACGCCGAGCTGGTCGCCCGGAGCCGGCACGGCGCCGACCTCGTAGTCCACCTGTCGCCCCGTGACCGGGAAGCCCACGTCGCATCCGAACGCACACCGGCCGACCAGGTCGCACACCCCCACCGAAACACCGCCAACCGAGGAGCACCAGATGCGTGACAACCGACCGTTCCACACCCGCGCCGTCGCCGCCCTGGCCGTGACCCTGACCGCGCTCGCCGCAGCCGGGTGCAGCACCGAGCGCGCCGCGTCGTCAGAGTCCCCGAGCGACGACGGCGAGGTGAAGATCGGCCTGGTCACCAAGACCGAGACCAACCCGTACTTCGTCAAGCTCCGGGAATCGGCCCAGGCCGCCGCCGACAAGAGCGGAGCCGACCTCATCGCGCTGGCCGGAAAGTTCGACGGGGACAACGCCGGCCAGGTCACCGCCATCGAGAACCTCGTACAGCAAGGGGTGGACGGGATCCTGATCACTCCGAGCAACGCGAAGGCGATCCTCGACGCCATCCAGGAAGCCAAGGACGCCGGAGTCGTCGTGATCGCGCTGGACACGGAGACCGAGCCTCGTGACGCGGTCGCAGCGACCTTCGCCACCGACAACGAGGAAGCCGGCCGGACGCTGGGCAAGTACATCGACGCCCGGCTCGGCGACCGTGACCCGAAGGTGCTGATGGCCGACCTGGACCCGAGCTCCAGCGTCGGGCTGCAGCGGCACAACGGCTTTCTGGACGGCATGGGGCTCACCGACGACAGCGACGCCATCCTGGGCACGGCGCTCACCCAGGGCGATCAGGGCAAGGCCCAGGCCGCCATGGAGAACCTGCTGCAGCGAGTCGGCAAGAAGGTCAACGTGGTCTACAACATCAACGAGCCGGCAGCGCGGGGGTCCTACCTCGCTCTGAAGGCGCGCGGGCTCGCCGACGACGTCCTGATCGGCGCGATCGACGGCAGCTGCTCGGGCGTGCAGGACGTCGCTGACGGCAAGTTCGCCGCCACCGTCATGCAGTTCCCCCAGAAGATGGCCGAGCAGGGCGTCGCCGCTGTCGTGAAGTACGCCGAGACCGGCGAGAAGCCGTCGGGCTTCGTCGACACCGGCGACATGCTCATCACTGACAAGCCGGTGGACGGGCTGGAGTCCAAGGACTCCACCTGGGGCGCCGAGAACTGCTGGGGATGAGGGTCGTGACAGGCACGCAGACCTCGTCACCGCAGCTGCCTCCGGCCGAGCGCGAATCGGGAACGAAACGGGCGCTCGACGCGATGGAGCGGCGCTTCTCGCAGACCCCGGCGCTCGGCCCGACGGCCGCGCTGCTCCTCGCGATCGTCGTGTTCTCGGTGGGCAGCGACACGTTCCTGAACATCGACAACTTCTCGTTCATCGTCCAACAGTCCGTGGTGATCGCCACGCTGGCTCTCGGGCAGACGATCATCATCCTGACCGGCGGGATCGACCTCGCGAACGCACTGATCGCGGTCCTGGGCACCCTGGTGATGACCCGGACCACCCTCGACGGCGTTCCTGTGGTCGCCGCCCTGGCGCTGGGGGTGCTGGTCTGCGCGCTCACGGCATCCGTCTCGGGGCTGCTCGTCGCCAAGCTCCGCCTGCCCTCGTTCATCGTGACGCTCGGGATGCTGACGGTGGTCACCGCGGTGGCCAACCTGTACAGCAGCGGCACGACGTGGCCGGCGCCCGACGGCTTGCTCACCCTGATGGGGATGAAGCTGTACCTGTTCGGACGTGTCCAGTTCACGATCGGCATGCTCTTCGCCGCCGCCCTGTTCGTCCTCGTGTGGGTGACGCTGACCAGGACGGCCTGGGGTCGACACGTCTACGCGATCGGCAACGACGCCGAGGCTGCGCGCCTCAACGGCATCAACGTGAAGCGGATGCTGCTCAGCGTGTACGCCCTCGCCGGGTGCATCTACGCCATGGCCGCCTGGCTGTCCCTGGGCCGGACCCCGAGCGCAGACCCCAACGCCTATCAGCTCGGCAACCTCGAGAGCATCACCGCGGTCGTGATCGGCGGCACCAGCCTCTTCGGCGGTCGAGGCGGCGTGGTCGGGACCGTGGTGGGTGCGCTCATCGTGTCGGTGCTGCGCAGCGGACTCACGCAGATGGGGATCGACTCCAACTACCAGAACCTGGCCACCGGGATCCTCGTCATCGTCGCGGTCGCCTTCGACCAGTTCACCCGACGGAGGTCAGCATGAGCACCGCGTCCACGCGAGACCCGGCGGAGCCGGCACCGGTGCTGTCGGCGAGGGGCCTGCGCAAGCGCTACGGGCAGGTCACCGCGATCGACGGGGCCGACTTCGACCTCTACCCGGGCGAGGTGCTCGCCGTCGTCGGCGACAACGGGGCCGGCAAGTCCAGCCTCATCAAGGCGCTGACCGGCGCTCTCGTGCCGGATGCCGGAACGGTGGCGCTCGACGGGCGGTCGGTCTCCTTCACGTCGCCCGCCGACGCTCGCGAGGCGGGGATCGAGACGGTCTACCAGACCCTGGCGCTCGCGCCGGCCATGGACATCGCCTCGAACCTGTTCCTCGGCCGGGAGATCCGCCGTGACGGCCTCCTCGGCAGACTGCGCATGCTGGACCGCCGGGCGATGCGGGAGGAGGCGGCGCGCCAGCTGGACGCGCTGGGCATCGCGACGGTCCAGGACATCACGCAGCTCGTCGAGACCCTGTCCGGTGGCCAGCGGCAGGCCGTCGCCGTCGCCCGCGCTGCCATGTTCGGCAGCAAGGTCGTCATCATGGACGAGCCGACCGCTGCGCTGGGGGTGCGCGAGACCAGGCACGTGCTCGACCTGATCAAGCGCATCAGTGCACGTGGCCTGCCGGTCGTCCTCATCAGCCACGACATGCCGGCGGTCTTCGAGGTCGCCGACCGCATCCACGTGCACCGCCTCGGACGGCGTGCCGGGACGGTCCGGCCCGGAGAGGTGTCCATGTCCGACGTGGTCGCGTTCATCACCGGCGCCGAGGACGTGCCCGACTGAACCCCGCCGAGTCGGCGCATCCGCAGCGCCGGACCCTGCCGAGTCGGCGCATCCGCAGCGCTGGACCCCGCCGAGTCGGCGCATCCGCAGCGCTGAACCCCGCCGACTCGGCGCATCTGCAGCGCCGGACCACGTCGAGTCGGCGCATCTGCAGCGCCGGACCCTGCCGACTCGGCGCATCCGCACCTGTCCGAGCGCCGCGCGTCCTAGACTCCGGGCGGCCGCTCGGCCAACGAGACGCACGACGATCCAGGGGGATCCATGTCCGACAGCTACGGCGCCCAGAGCTACCCAGCCCCGCCGCCGGACCCGACAGGCTACGGAAGCGGTTACGGCTACGCGCCGGCCCCGATCCCCTACGCGAGCTGGATCCAGCGCGTCGGCGGCTACGTGATCGACATGCTGGTGGTGCTGCCGGGCTACGCGATCGTGTTGATCGGGCTCGCGCTCGCACCGGCCACGATGGATCCGGTGGCGAGCACGACTCCCGGCGGCTCTCTGGGCTTCGGGGCACGACGGTAGCGGTCATGCTCCTCGGGTACGCCGTCATCCTCGGCCTGGTGATCTGGAACCTGTTCATCCGGCAGGGTCGGACGGGCTGGAGCATCGGCAAGCAGGTACTGGGGATCCGGCTCATCAGCGAGCAGACCGGACAGCCGATCGGCGCCGGGATGGCGTTCGTGCGCACCCTCGCCCACTTCTTGGACTCGCTGGCCTGCTACCTCGGCTGGCTGTGGCCGCTGTGGGACCCGAAGTGCCAGACGTTCGCCGACAAGCTGTTGCGCACCGTCGTCATCCAGCAGAAGAAGGCCTGACCGGCGCTCGTCCGCCAGCGCTGCAGACGCGCCGACTCGACAGGGTCCAGCGCTGCAGACGCGCCGACTCGGCGGGGTCCGGCGCTGCAGACGCGCCGACTCGACGGGGTTCAACGCTGCAGACGCGCGACTCGGCGGGTGGGGTGGGGTGGGCGCGGAGGTGTCACCATGGACAGGTGTTCCGAGACGCCACCCTCGAGGACCTGGCCGCCCTGCGTGACCTCGAGCGCGAGTCGAACCTCGCCGCGCTGGGCCACGTCTTCCCCGCGGACCGGTTCCCCTTCCCCGACGACGCGGTGCTGGCCCGCTGGTCGCTCGTCCTCGACGAGCCCGGCTGCGAGGTGCTGGTGCTCGACGACCCGGAGCCGTCCCGGTCCCGCTCCCGGCTGATCGCCTACGCGGCGTACGACGACTCCTGGCTGCGGCACCTCGCGGTCCGCCCCGACCACTGGGGCGAGGGCCTGGCCTCGTCGGCCATCGACACCGCGCTGCACGCCATGGACCTGCGCGGCAGCACCAGCGCGTCGCTGTGGTGCCTGGAGGAGAACCGGCGGGCGCGGCGGCTCTACGAGTACCTCGGCTGGCGGCCGACCGAGGACCGGCAGCCCGCGCCGTGGCCGCCGCACCCGACCGAGATGCGCTACGAACGGCTGATCGTGGCGTCGACGCGATGACCGAGACGCAGGCCGCCGCAGGGGACGAGCTCCCCCGGGCCTGCCAGGGCACCGGTGAGCCGTTCGTCCGGCCCGGCACCGCCGCCGCCCGGTGGCTGCTGGCCGCCGCGGTGCTCGGCTCCGGGATGGCGATGCTCGACGGCACCGTGGTCAACGTCGCGCTGCGCAGCATCGGCGACGACCTGGACGCGACCGTCTCTCAGCTGCAGTGGGTGGTCAACGCCTACCTGCTCACGCTGGCCTCGCTGATCCTGGTCGCCGGGGCGCTCGGGGACCGGTACGGCCGGCGCCGGGTGTTCGTGATCGGGATCGCCTGGTTCGGGGTCGCGTCGCTGCTGTGCGCGCTGGCCCGGTCCCCCGAGCAGCTGATCGCGGCCCGGCTGGTGCAGGGCGTCGGCGCGGCCCTGCTCACCCCGGGCAGCCTGGCGATCATCCAGGGGTCGTTTCCCCCGGCCGACCGCGGCACGATGATCGGTCGCTGGGCCGGCCTCGGGGGCATCGCGGCGGCGATCGGTCCGCCGCTCGGCGGCTGGGTGGTGGAGGTCGCCACCTGGCGGTGGGTCTTCTGGTTCAACGTGCCGATCGCGGTGCTGGTGGTGCTGATCTCGCGGCGGCACGTCCCGGAGAGCCGCGACACCGAGTCGACGGGCGGCCGCGACGTGCTCGGGTCGGTGCTGGCGGTGGCCGGTCTGGGCGGCGTCACCTACGCGCTGATCGAGAGCGGTACGGCGGCCGCCGTACCTCTGGCGGTCCTCGGCGGCCTCGCGCTGGTCGGCTTCCTGCTCACCGAGGCTCGCACCGCGCACCCGGTGATGCCGCTGCACCTGTTCCGTTCCCGGGTGTTCAGCATCGCCAACGCGATGACGGTGCTGGTCTACGGAGCGCTCGGCGCGGTCTCGTTCTTCCTGGTGCTGCAGCTGCAGGTCAGCGCCGGTTACACCCCGCTCGAGGCGGGCTTCGCGACGCTGCCGACCACGCTGGTGATGCTGCTGCTCTCCTCCCGCTCGGGGGCGCTGTCGGCGCGGATCGGGCCGCGGACCCAGATGACGGTGGGGCCGCTCGGCTGCGCGGCCGGCGTGTTCTGGCTGCGCGAGGTCGGTCCGGGGGCGGACTACGTGAGCGACGTGCTGCCCGGGCTGCTGCTCTACTCGCTGGGCCTGGTGGCGCTGGTCGCGCCGCTGACCACCAGCGTGATGGCCGCCGCCCCGGACCGGTACGCCGGCGTCGCCAGCGGCATCAACAACGCGGTGGCCCGCACCGGGTCGCTGCTGGCGGTGGCCGCGCTGCCGCCGCTTGTGGGTCTGACCGGTGCCGACTACGAGCAGCCGGCGGTCTTCACCGAGGGCTACCTCACCGCGATGACGCTGTGCGCGGCGCTGATGGCGCTCGGCGGCGTGATCAGCTTCGTCGGTCTCGCCGGAACGCGCGACGTCGCCGCGGCGCGCCGCTGACCCGGGCCCGGCCGGCGCGTCGCTCGGCGCGGATCTCGGCGAGGTACTTGTGGAAGTCCACCTGGATCGTGTGCCGCTTGGAGGCGACGTAGCGCTTGCGGAGCGCCTCGTCGTACAGGCGGATCTGCCGGCGCATCTCGTCGTACGACGGCAGCGCGGCCTCGCCGCCGACCAGGTCCGCGACCCACTCGGCCTGCGCCTCGGCCAGCGGCATCACCGCGCCGAGCGGCTGGATCAGGCCGAGGAAGAACAGGCCGTCGTGCTCGGGGTCGACCACCCGGCGGTAGAGGTCGACGTGGTTGTCGGCGGTGCGCACCACCCGCGCGTCGAGGAACGGGAAGCTGACCCGGTAGCCGGTGCAGTAGACCACCACGTCGATCTCGTGGGCGGAGCCGTCGACGAAGAACACCTTCGACCCCTCGAACCGGTCGATGGTCGGCAGCACCGTGATGTCGCCGTGGCCGAGCCGGGTGAGCAGGTCGTCGCTGACCGTCGGGTGCGCGTGCAGCACCGCGTGGTCCGGACGGGGCAGCCCGTAGTCGGTGACCCGCCCCTGGGTCAGCCGCAGCGTCGCGGCCATCGCCAGCTGCTGCACCCGGGTCGGCATCCGCGCGATCACCGAGTCGGTGAGGTGGTCGGTGGGCACGCCGAAGACGTACTTGGGGATGACGTGCGCGCCGCGGCGCATCGCCAGGTAGGTCCGCCGGGCCACCCGGGAGGCCTCCACCGCGATGTCGGTCGCGGAGTTGCCGATGCCCAGCACCAGCACCCGCTTGCCCTCGAAGATCTCCGGGGTGCGGTAGTAGTGCGCGTGGATCTGCGTGCCGGGGAAGGTCTCGGCGCCGGCGAACGACGGCTCCGGCCAGCGAGGGTCCCAGTGGTGGCCGTTGGCGACGATCACGTGCGAGTAGCGCAACGTCTCCGGCTCGCCCGGGACGCCGCCGGGGCCGCCGGCGCGGCCGCGCACGGTGACGGCGTACCCCTGGCCACCGCGTGCCGGCGGCTGCACCTTGACCACCTCGGTGCGGAACCGGATCCGGTCGCGAAACCCGAAGTGGTCGACGAAGTCGTCGAAGTACCGCGCGATCTGCCAGTGGCTCGGGTAGTCGGGCAGGTCCTCGGGCATCGGGTAGGCGGCGAACTCCATCAGCTGACGCGAAGTGTTGATGTGCAGCGACCGGTACGCCGAGGACATCCCGTTGTCGTTGTCGTAGCGCCAGTTGCCGCCGACCTCGCTGCCCACCTCGAAGCAGTCGAAGTCGATGCCGCGGGCGTGCAGCACCTGGGCCGCGGCGATCCCCGACGAGCCGGCTCCGACGATGCAGACGCGCTGGTCCATCTGGTGGGTCCTCCGAAGTCGGGCTCGGCGATCGAGCGTGCTGGCCGAGATGGGGACCAGCCTGCCAGAACCTGTTCTATTCTTCGAGCGTGTCGTTCCCCTCGCCGCCGTGGCGGATGCGCGCGGAGATGTGGCTCTCGCTGTTCCGGGTCCCCGCGGCCGGCCGGGCGGACCGACCGGCCGGCCTGTACGGCGCGGCGTTCGCCGACTACCGCGCCGGCAGCCCGCTGACCTACCGAGAGCTGCTGGTCGCCCGGCTGCTCGAGCCGCGCCGCCGCCGGCTGCGGATCACCGACATCTGGGTGGACTCCCCGGCGTCCCGCGACGGCGGCCGCTCGTTGTGGGCGATCCCCAAGGAGCTCGGCGACCTGTCGCTGGCCGAGCGGCGCACCGGCCCGGTCGTGCGGACCGCGCTGGCGCTCTCGGTCGAGGGCCGACCGGTCGCGTCGGCGCGGTTCCGCGCCCTGCCCGGTGCCGCGCTGCTGCCGGTGCCGTACGCCGCCTGGGCCTCGCAGCTGCGCCCCGGTGCCCCGGCAGGCTCCGAACGCGCGGCCGCCGAGGTGCTGACGTCGATGCGCGGGACCACCCGGGTCGCACCGGCCCGGGCCGACTGGGAGGTCGACCCCGACGGGCCGCTGGCCTTCCTGCGCGGTCAGCGGCCGTTCCTCTCGGTCCGGCTGACCGGGATCCGGCTCACCTTCGGCGGGTGATCGTTGTCCGGCGGCCCGCCGGGTCGGTGCGGGGACGTCCGTGGCCGAGGCCCGTGTTGGGTGGACGAACACGACGGATGACGGGTCTCCCCCGTTGTCACGCAATGCGCGTAGTCAGCGCCCGGGCTGGGGTCATCGGACCCTGATCCGACGTCGGATCGGGTGCCATGGTGGCGCCATGAGTGCACCAGGAGTCCTCTCGTCAGCCTCCCTGGTCGTGCCCCTGGCCGAGGGGCGGTACATCGACTGGGGCGTCATCAGCATCAGCGTCACCAACCTCCTGATCATCGTGGCGATGATCGTGGTGTTCGTGCTCGCACTCGTCCTGCCCTTCCCCCACCGGCACGACGACGACGAGTCATGACCGCCGTCACGCGTGCCCCCCGGGGAAGCGGCAGCTGGACCTCCAAGGTCTCCTCGTGGATCTCCGGGCTGGTGCCCCCCGGCCAGGCGCTGCCGGACCGGCAACCGGCGTACGTCGCCTCGTGGATCTACGTGTTCGGCGTGCTGACGCTCGCCTCCCTGGTGGTCGTGCTGGTGTCGGGGGGGGATCCTCGCCATGGGTGGGGTGTCCTGGTGGCACGTCAGCTCGGTCGGTCACTTCGTCAACTCGACGCACCTGTGGAGCGTCGAGCTGTTCTTCGCCTTCATGGTGATCCACCTGTGGGGCAAGTTCTGGATGGCTGCCTGGCGCGGGAAGCGGGCCCTCACCTGGATCACCGGCGTGCTCGCCTTCGTGACCTCCATCGGCACGGCGTTCACCGGCTACCTCTCCCAGTCGAACTTCGACTCCCAGTGGATCAGCGGCGAGGCCAAGGACGGCCTGAACTCCGTCGGCATCGGAGCCTTCTTCAACGTGCTCAACCCGGGCCAGATGCTGCTGTGGCACGTCGTGCTGCTGCCGGTCGGGGTCGGGGCCGTCACCGTGGTGCACATCGTGCTCGTACGCCGTCACGGCGTCGTGCCGCCGATCGACGCCGAGGAGCGTGCGTCATGACCGCCACGCAGACCCGGTCCCGGCTGCCCGCGCACGGATCGCGGAGCGTCACCCCGGACTCGCACGACTTCCCCACGCGTCCCTACGACTTGGTGAAGGAGTTCGTGATCGCGCTGGCCGTGGTCTCGCTGCTGACCCTCGGCCTGTCGGCCGCCTTCTCGTCCCCCGACGACGAGGCGATCACGATGGCGGACTGGGCCAAGGCGGCGCCGGCCGACGTCGTCGCGACCGCTGCCGGCGAGCTCGCCGGGACGACCACCAGCGCGACGTACGGGCCGCCGTACAACGACAACGGGCCCGGCATGACCCTGCTCGGCGTCCCGTTGCAGCGCTGGGCCGGCGTCCGGATACCGGTGGACTCGGCCGACCTCGTGCTCGTCCCGTTGCGTCAGCAGAGCGGCGGCCCGTTGCTCCGCTCCGCGCTGGCGACGTGGACGGCGGCGAGCGCCACCCAGCAGGAGGCCTGGGCGACGGCCTACTCCGACGCGCTGGCCGCCGCCCCCGACGGCGACCCAGCCCAGGTCGCGAACGGCGACTACGGCCCGGTCCCGGTGCTGGCGAACGCGTTCCTCAGCGTCGCCTCCAGCGGAGGCCTCGAAGGCGCGCTCACCTCGTCCGGCAGCTTCTACGGGACCGACGTGACACGGTCGATGCTGCTGCTCGCGGACGGCGCCTACCTCGAGAACCGGGCGGTCGCCGAGCACCTGGGCGGAGACCAGTGGGGGATGATGAACGAGGTGGGCAACTACCCGGGTCAGCCCTGGATGTGGCTCTACACGTTCTGGTACCAGGTCAAGCCGTTCTCCACCTCGGAGAACGCCGACGCCCTCGTCTGGGGCCTGATGATGGTGCTGACCCTCGCCCTGATGTTCTTGCCCTTCATCCCCGGCCTGCGCTCGATCCCGAGGTGGATCCCGGTGCACCGGCTGATCTGGCGTCGTCCGGTGGCGCCGAGGAAGAGCTAGGCACCGCGCCCAGTAGCGGTCGGTCGCCCGCAACGCAGGCGGCCTGCCGTCTCGCCGGGCTCGGGGCCAGGCCGGCCGCACAGGAGGGGACGGCTACTGGTCCCGGCCCCGCTGCCGGGCGGCCTCACCGCTCGCGAGGCCGAAGTGCCCCGGTGGGTCGCCTCCGGTAGGTCCAATTCGCAGATCGCCACGAGCCTGTACTTGAGTTCCTCCTCTCCCGGGCCCTGTTCGGCGGGGAGAACCTGGTTAGGCGAAGCGCCCTGGGATGGCACGAATTCGTCATGGACCCGAGGCCGGCCGCCGAGGAATCTCGTGGGAGACGCTGTTGTCGCGGCAGGGGGCCGTGGGAGACGTGCGCCTATCGAGCCGGGGGGCAGCATGAGAACCAATCGGACGTCCAGGCACGCGCGGGCGAGCAGGGTGGCCCTCGCGGTGACCTTCGCAGTGGGACTCACGGCGGTGACCGGGACAGGCGCCACGGCCGTGATCTCAGCGCCGTCCGTGCCTGCCACCGTCACCACGCACGCCCTCCACAGCGACGCCGAACACGCGAAGCAAGATCTGGTGGGCAAGTCGATCACCAGCATCGAGAGGCAGACCCGCGCAGCCGCGGCCAGGATCAAGCAGGCGACCGGAGCGGTCCCGGGCGGCAGGGCGGGTACCCAGAAGCTGCCCAACAGCGCTCTCTCCGTCGCCGCGGCTGCCGACCCCGGGGTGGGCGGCGCGTGGAGTGCGGTCATTCCCACAGATGTCGTGCCGATCTTCCAGGCGGTGCTGCCCAACGGAAAGGTCCTGATGTGGGACTCGGTCGGCGACGGCGCCGCTGAGTCCTACACCAGTCACACCTTCACGCGCGCGCTCGTCTGGGATCCCATGACGAACACGTCGGTACGCCGGGACGTGCAGGGATACAACATCTTTTGCGCCGGCTTCACCCAGCTCGCCGACGGCCGCGTCCTGGTGGCTGGCGGCAACAAGGACTCGAGCCTCAACGGGATCGTGCAGACCCACATCTTCGACTGGCGTACCGAGACCTGGATCCGGGGTCCCGACATGGCAGCTGGCCGCTGGTATCCCTCCGTCGCCGCGCTCGGCAATGACGAGGCGGTGATCGTCGGCGGTGGGCCCTCGGTACCCGAGGTGTACCAGACCGACGGCAGCTTGCGTCTGCTCACGAACGCCACCGGCTACGGCGATCGAAGCTACCCGTTCCTGGCTCCGCGTCCGGACGGCAAGGTCGAGCTCATCGGTCCGCACACATCAATGAACACGATCGACGCGAGCGGCGTGGGAGCGATCACCGCCGTTCGGGACCGGGACGGTCTCGAGCGCGACTACGGCAGCTTCGCCACGTACGACATCGGCAAGGTGCTGGTGTCCGGCGGCGGGAACCTCAGCGAGGACGGCCAGAGCAACGTCCCGACGAAGACCGCCGTCGTGGTTGACCTCACCAGTGGCACCAGCGTGAGCCCGACGGCCTCGATGTCGGTCGGGCGTCGCCAGCACAATCTCACCGTCCTGGCCGACGGTAGCGTCCTCGCTACCGGTGGGCAGAGCCGTTCCGTGGATGGGTCGGTCGATCTCGACTACCCGGTCTTCGCTGCGGAGCGATGGAATCCCGCCACTGGCACCTGGAGCGTGCTGGCGAGCGCGAGCCGGGTCCGGGAGTACCACTCCAGCGCCGCGCTGCTGCCGGACGGCCGAGTGCTGACGGGAGGCGGTGGCGTCTGCGGCACGTGCATGACCAAGGGCTACCTCGAGAAGAACATCGAGTACTTCGAGCCGCCGTACCTGTTCCGCAGCGACGGCAGTGGGCAGCGCGCGGCTCGCCCGGTGATCAACTCCGCGCCAGCAACCGCGGGATACGGAAGGAACGTCGCCATCGCGTCCGCACAAGCGAGCACGATCGCCAAGGTCGGTCTGGTTCGACTCGGGGCACCGACACACAGCGAGGATCAAGGACAACGCTACGTGCCCCTGTCATTCAGCGCTGTCGGCACGACCATCACCGCGGCGGCGCCGGCCACGTCCAACATCGCACCCGCCGGGTACTACATGCTCTTCATCACAGATGCGGCCGGTGTCCCGTCGGTGGCCAAGATCATCAAGCTTGAGCATGGAGCCACCACCCCACCGCCCAGGGCTGGGACCCCGATCGTCGGAATCAGAGGACGCTGCATCGGCATCCGCGGAAAGGCGGCCGTGGACCGCGCCGACCTGTGGATGGAGACCTGCGACGGACGAAGGGGCCAGAAATGGCTCTACTCGACCAGCGACAAGTCCTTGCGCTCGGTCGACAGATGCATGGAAGTCGCCGGTGATGCACTCCAGGCGGGCTCGCGGGTGCGGTTGAACTCCTGTCGAGGCGCTTCCGCACAGAGATGGGTCCCCCGGGCGGCGGACAGGACCATCCGCTCCGTCACTGGCCTCTGCCTCCAACCGAAGGCGCGTTCGACCGCCCTTCACGCGACGTTGAAGATCGCCACCTGCAGGAAGGGATCAGTCGCTCAGAAATGGACCTGGTGACACACCGGGCACCCGAGGCCCGGCGCCCGGACGCACTCGCCCGTGATGCCGCCTCAGTACCGGTCGGTCGCTCGCAACGCGGGTGGCCTGCCGTCGGGGTCGTGGACCAGGTCGAGCGGCAGTGCCGCCCACCGTCGCTGACGCGGGGTGAGCTGCGCCTCGGGGAGCCGGCGCAGCCGACCGGGCGGGCGCGGCCCTCGCCTCCCGGCGAGGTGCCACTCGTCGAGCCGATCGGCGTACGCAGCGTAGACGTCGAACATCGCGGCCGGTTCGAGGCAGTCGGCCATCGCCGCCTCGAGGCCCTGCCCGGCCACCTGGTCGAGCCGGTCGAGGTGCTCGGCCGCCAGGGTGAGCCGCAGGGTCCGGGCATAGGACTCGTCGAGGACGACGGCTGACAGCTCGGAGTCGTGGGTCCAGGAACGACGACTGAAGTTGTCCGACCCGATGCTGGTCCAGGTGTCGTCGATGGTGCAGACCTTGGCGTGCACGTAGACGGGGACACCGGCGTGGTTCTCGAGGCCGTACGCCGCGACGCGGTCCGGGGCGATCCGCCGAAGCCGGTCGATCGCCCGGTGCCGGCCCAGCAGCTGCGGCACCCGGTTGAGGCCGCCGAGGTCGGGCACCAGCGGGATGACGACGACGGCGCGCAGCTCGCGCTGCCGCCGCAGCTGCTCCTCGAAGACCCGAGCGACGTCGCCGCCCCAGAAGTACTGGTCCTCGACGTAGACCATCCGCTCGGCCCGCCGCACCGCCTTGGTGTAGCCGCGGGCGACGCTGCGCTCGCCGCCGCGGGCGAAGGGGTAGTCGCGGCCGAGCCTCAGGTCGGGATAGGTCCTGAGCAGCTGGACCGTGTGCTGCCCTGCGGACGGCGGCGGCGGCCATTGCTCCGGGAGGGTGTCCGGAGAGCTGTCGAGCCCCCGGAGCCGGTCGGCCAGCTGTCGCCACGGCGCCCGGGAGAGCGGCGCGGGATCGCTCCAGCGTTCCCGGAAGACGGTCTCCACGTCATGGACGGCCGGCCCCTGGATCGCCGCCTGGACGTCGTGCCACGGGGGGTGGTCGCCGTACTCCTCGGTGAGTGGCGCCGGCTGCGGATCTCCGTGGTGCGCGGCGTCGTCGCGCCGGTTGTGGGCGAGGTCGATGCCGCCGACGAAGGCCACGTCTCGCGCGGGGTCGTCACGGTGCCGGACCACGACGAACTTCTGGTGGTGCGAGCCCCCGACGCGGACCCGCATGTCGAGCAGCACCTCGACGCCCCGCTTCTGCAGCTGCTCACCGAGGTGGCGGTTCTCGGTAGCGAAGAAGCCCGTCTGGTCGAGGTGGGAGCGCCAGACCAGCCCGTGCACGGCGACGCCGCGCCGGTCCGCGCGGGAGAGGACCTCGAGCACCTCGCTCCCGGCCTCGCCGGTGAGCCGCTCGTCGGCGTCGCCCTGCCAGTCGGTGAAGAGCACGAGGTCGCCGGGGCCGGTGGCCTCGAGCGCGTCGTACAGCGCTCGGAAGTACGTCGCACCATGGATCAGCAGACGGACGTGGTTGCCCTCCGACCAGGCCCGGTCATCACCGTGGCGGTCGTCCAGGGTGGTCAGCGGATTGGCCCGCTCCGTCCTCGTGAGCAGCCAGTCGGAGGGGTCGTTCATGCTCCCAGCATGACCGATCCGCCGCCCGGCGGGTGAGGTGTCGCCACCGGAGTGGTCAGAGCCAGTCCTTGCGCTTGAAGGTGAGGTAGAGGGCGCCGGAGAGGGCGACGATAAGGATCGAGGAGGTGAGGAAGCCGCCCTGGTGGGCGAACCCCGGGTACGGCAGGTTCTGACCGTAGAAGCCCGTGATCGCGGTCGGCACCGCGATGATCGCGGCCCAGCTCGTGACCTTCTTGGTGATCACGTTGAGGCGGTTCCCCTGGATCGTCAGGTTGGTCTCGAGGATGGTGTTCACCAGGTCGCGGAGGCTCTCGGTCCACTCGCTGGCCCGCAGCACGTGGTCGTAGACGTCCTGGTAGTAGGGCATGAGCTCGTCGGGGACCAGACCGATGTCGCGTCGCATCAGGGTGTTGACGACCTCCCGCATCGGCAGGACGACGCGACGCAGCTGCACCAGGCTCTTGCGCAGCTCGAAGCTGCGGCGTTGGACGCTCTGGTCATGAGGCCGGTCGTCGAACAGCAGGTCCTCGAGCTCTTCGATCTGGTCGTCGAGCGACTCCACCGCATCGAAGTGCGCGTCGACGACGAAGTCCAGCAGCCCGTGCAGCAGTGCACCGACCCCGAACCTGGTGAGATCGACCTCGTCGTCCCACCGGGCCACCAGCGCGTCGATCGAGAAGGTGTCCTCGCGGCGTACCGTGACCAGCGCCGCCGGGGTGATGAACGCAGCGAGCTCACCGGTGATCAGCCGGCCACTGGCGACGTCGAGCAGCACCGTGTAGGCGGTGAGGAAGTCATGCCCGGCGTAGCGGTCGAACTTGGGCCGCTGGCGACCCTGCGCGGCGTCCTCCACGGCGAGCCGGTGCAGCCCCAGCTCGTCGGCCACCAGCTGCAGGTCCACGAGGTCCGGCGCACACAGATCGACCCACACGACGGCAGACGTGTCCCCCAGGTGCTCCGACACCTGGTCGAGCGGGAAGTCCTCGTCGGTGAGGACTCCCCCGCGATAGCAACGCGTTCGTGCCATCCATCAAGTATCCGGCACCGGCGGACGCGTCGCGCCGGGTTTGCCCGCGTCGGCGTACGACCGCACGATCGAGACGTTGAGCGGGAAGTCGACGGTGAGGTCCCGGAACAGCAGCGCCGCCGCGCTTGCGGCCGCCTCGGCCGCCTGCGCCGCGACCTCGTCGGCGAGCGCGGCCGGGGTGTGCACGACGACCTCGTCGTGGAGGAAGAAGACGAGGTGCGGTCGGCTGACGAGGGGACCGCTGCCGCCCAGCCGCCAGAGCCGGTTGCGCAGGTCGGCGATCCAGCACAGCGCCCACTCGGCGCCGGTGCCCTGCACGACGAAGTTGCGGGTGAACCGGCCGTGCGCGCGACGCCGCCGGGCCTGGCTGTCGGGATCGGCGGGCGGGTCGTCGGGGTCCCACGTGTCGCCCAGCCTCGGGGACCCGCGGCCGAGCAGCGTGCGCACCCCCTGGCCACGCTCGCCGGCACGGGCCGCCTCCTCCACCAGAGCGAACGCCTCCGGGTAGCGCCGGGTGAGCCCGGTGACCAGACGGCCGCTCTCACCGCTGGTCGCCCCGTACATCGCGCCGAGCAGCCCGAGCTTGGCGGCCTTGCGGTTGGCCACCGCGCCGTCCTCGACCATCCCCTGGTAGAGGTCGGCGCCGCGCGCGGACCTGGCCAGCGCGCGGTCGCCGCTCATGCCGGCGAGCACGCGTGGCTCGAGCTGGGCGACGTCGGCGACCACGAGCCTCCAGCCGTCGTCGGCGACCGCCGCCGGCCGCACCTGCACCGGGATCGACAGCGCGCCGCCGCCGTTGGAGGACCACCTGCCGGTGCTGGAGCCGGCCGGCTGGTACGACGGCCGGAACCGGCCGCCGCTGACCCATTCGTCGATCCACGCCCAGCCGTTGGTCTGGAACAGGTGCGCGAGCTGCTTGTAGCGCAGGAGCGCGGCGATGCCCGGGTGCTCGAGCCCGCGCAACGAGGACGCCCGGGTGTCCGCGACGTCCAGCCCCGCCCGCCGCAACGCCTCCAGCAGCTCGGGCCGGGAGTCGGGGTTGAGACCCGGCACGCCGAAGGCGCCGCGAACCTCCGCCACCAACGCCTCGAGCCCTCGCGGCCGGGCGCCCCGCGGCGGCCGCGGCCCGAGCAGGTCGGTGAGCAGCCGCTCGTGGACGTCGACCCGCCACGGCACTCCGGCGTACGTCATCTCGGCCGCGGCCAGGGCGCCCGAGGACTCCGCGGCGAGCAGCAGCCTCAGCCGGGCCGCCTCGGTCGAGGCCGCGACGGCGCTCAGCTGCCTGGCGTCTTCGAGGTCGGCCCGCAGGTGCTCGGCCGTGTCGTCGATCGAGAACAGCGCCGGGTCGGAGGGCCCGCTCGGCCCGAGCCGGTCCCAGTGCTCCGACTGCTCCCCGTCCAGCAGCCGGCCCTCGACCGCGGGGGCCCGCCGCAGCAGGTGGTGGCCCAGCCGCAGGTCGTGGCAGCGCCCGACCCGCACCCCGGCCGCCAGCAACGACGGATACCACCGTGCGGTGTCGTCCCACACCCAGCGCGGCGCGTCGACCTCGCGCGCTCCCACGTACGCCGGCAGATCGGCCGCCGCCACCTCACGCGTCGCGTCGCCGTCGACCACCAGCACGCGGTCGCCCGGCAGGCGCGAGAGCGAGACCCGGGTCATGTGCACACCCTGACATCGCCGCCCCCGGGTGCCTGCGTCGGCGTCGCCCGCGATCGATGCGCGGCCTCGCGCCACAATTGCCGCATGGTCGAGGTCGATCCCGAGCGGTTCGAGGCAATGGTCAGCGAGGCGCTCGACGGGCTGCCCGCCGAGCTCGGGGAGATCATGAGCAACGTGGCCGTCACCGTCGAGCACGGCACGGGGCCGGCGGGCCTGCTGGGGCTCTACCGGGGCATCCCGCTGACGCGTCGCACGACGTCGTACGCGGGTGTGCTGCCCGACCGGATCACGATCTACCGACGTGCCATCTGCGCGGTCTGCCACAGCGACGAGGAGGTCGTGGAGCAGGTTCGGCGGACCGTGGTCCACGAGATCGGCCACCACTTCGGCATCGGGGACGCCCGGCTGCGCGAGCTCGGCTGGTGACCCCGCCTGCGGACCCGTCGCCGCTCAGGCCCTCAGGATCCGGTCCATCGCCCTGCCCTTGGCCAGCTCGTCGACCAGCTTGTCCAGGTAGCGGATCTTCTGCATCAGGGGGTCGTCCACGTTCTCCACGCGCACGCCACAGACCACTCCGGTGATCAGCGACGCATGCGGATTGAGCGCTGCCTCGGTGAAGAAGTCCTCGAAGGTCGTGCCCGCGGCCAGGTGACCGTTCAACGCCGACTCGTCGAAGCCGGTCAGCCACTCGATCACCTGGTCGAACTCGGCTTTCGTGCGCCCCTTCTTCTCCACCTTCGCCACATAGTGCGGGTACACCGACGCGACGCTGGTGCCGAAGATCCTGCTCATCCGGTGAGCCTAGGCCCATGTCGTCAGCAGCCCGGACCGGTCAGCAGGTCAGCCCCCGTCGCCGTACCAGTCCAGCACGCGCAGCGCGCGCAGCGTGTTCCATCGGCCGGGCCGCCCGTCGCCGTCATCGAGCTCGAGCTGGGTCTCGCCCGGGTGCGTGTTCTCGAGCAGCCAGGTCCCGTCCGGCTGCCGCTTGTCGCGGACCAGCTGGACCGCTTCGTCGACGCGGGCATCGGGGGCGGACCCGGTCCGGCGGAAGTAGTCGAGCGCCCGCAGGACGTCGTAGTGCCAGCGCGGCGGCCACGAGAACCGCAGCCAGTCCTCGTCCGGCACCTCACCGGTGCTCTTCCGTCGGAACAGCCGCCGCTCCAGCAGGTACTCCTCGCCGCGCCGGCGGGCTTCGGCCACCGCCACCGCTCCCTCGGACTGCTCGTAGTCGAGCAGGCCCTCGAGCACGCAGATCGTCGAGTGGAAGGAGGAGACGGTCGCGCCGTGCTCGGTCCAGCAGTTCCAGCCACCATCACCGAGCTGGTCCTCGAGCAGGGCCGTGGCGAGAGCGTCCACACCCGCGCCGAAGTAGGCGCCGACCGAAAGCGCTCGGCCATTGATGCAGGCCTCGACCTCACCGTCGAAGAACGCCTCGTCGTCGTGCTCCCAGCGGCAGTTCGCCGCCACCAGCGCGATCGTCTCGCGGGCAGCCGGGCTCGCCGGATCCAGACCGAGGTCGCGCAGCAGCACCAGCGTGGGCAGGGTCGCGGTCCAGGGCTGGCCGCCGGAGAAGTCCGGCTCGATGCCGGCCCGCCAGTCGTCGACGACGCGCCGCGGGAAGCAGGCACCGCCCTCCCACTGACCGTCAGGATCGCGCAGCGAGAGCAGCCGGGCACCCCAACCCTCGGTCTCGACGCGGGCCCGCTCGGCCGCGACCTGCTCGTCAGGCGCGTGGGTGAGGTCGCGCAGCACCTGCCAGCGGATCGCCGGGTCACCGTCGAGGAGCCAGTCCATGACCTCCATGCGCGCGATCGTACGACGCACAGCGCCGCCCGGCGGCCGGGCGGATGCTGCGCGCATGGCTCCGGACCGGCCCGGTATCGTCACGAACCGTGAGATCACCCCACCCCACGTACGAGCAGCTCGTCGACCTTCCGGCGTACGCCGAACAGCCCGTCCCGATCGCCTTCGAGGACGTCAACGGCCACCTGAACGTCCGCCACTACACCGGCATCGCCAGCGAGGGGCTCGACGAGTCCCTGGTCGAGCTGGGGATCCCGCAGAACTGGCCGGTCTTGGGGCACGCGTGCTTCTCCGCGGAGCACCACCTGACCTACCTGGCCGAGCTGCGCACCGGCGACACGATGTCCGCGCGGGTGCGGCTGCTCGGCCGGTCGGAGCGGGCCGCGCACGCCCTGGTCTACCTGCTCGACGACTCGCACCAGCAGCTGAGCTTCGTGATGGAGGAGGTCTTCCTGCACATCGACATGGAGACCCGGCGCACTGCTCCGTGGCCCGCGGACGTCGCGGCCGCCCTCGACGAGCGTGTCGCCGCTGACGCCGCGCTGCCGTGGGAGGCCGACGTGTCCGGCTCGATGGGCCTGCGCTGACCTGCCGCTGACCTGCCGCTGACCCGTCGGGCCTCGGCCCACCGGCACACCCGGGTGCGCCTCATCTCGGTGGCGGCGTCGTGCCGGCTGCCTCTACGCTCGCGAGATGTTCGCGGTTCCAGGTGTCACGTCCTCGGCGGACGACCAGGCGCCCCAGCTCTCCGACATCGGGCGCTACGGCCGCTACGTCGTGCACCGGTTCGTGTCGAAGGCCCGCACGGTCGACCAGCCGACCTTCCGCTCGGTGCTCGTCGAGCACCTCGCGGCGCCCGTCCAGGAGCTGCCCGTCACGGTCGAGCAGTGGCCGGCGTACGAGCACGTGAACGTGCAGGTGGCGCTGGACGTCGTGCTCGAGGAGTACGGCGACCGGGCGCGGATCCTCGGCTTCACCGGGCACCGCCACCACGGCCCCTTCGGGATCGCGGACCTGCTCGGGGACGACCCGACGTACGGGATGCACGGACCGCGGCCCGGCAACGTCACCCGGATCAGCCTGCCCAGCGGTCCGGGCGGCGCGACGCGTGACTGCCTGCGCATCGGCGTCGTGCTGCTCGAGGACGACGAGGACCGGATCGCCGTGCTGTTCCGCGGTCCCGATCCCGAGAGCGGCCTGTCGCAGGTGACCCTCGAGATCATCGCCACCCGGCCCGCGGCCGCCGAGCAGCTCGGCCGCCGGCTCCGCGACCTCGCACTCGAGCACAACGTCTACCGCGGCCAGGTGGTGTCGTTCGGTCGCAGCATGTTCGGCGAGCGCGGATCGCTGCTCCGCTTCCGCGACCGGCCCACCATGTCGCCGGAGGAGCTGATTCTGCCCACCGCCACGTTCGACGCGCTGCGCCGCCAGGTGGTCGGGGTGGCCCGCAACAGCGCGCGGCTGCGGGCCGCGGGCCAGCACCTCAAGCGCGGCATCCTGCTCTACGGCCCGCCCGGCGCCGGGAAGACGCATTCGGTGCGCTACCTGGTCGGCGAGCTCGTCGGCACCACGGTGGTGGAGCTCACCGGGGAGAGCCTGCACGGCATCCGGGAGGCCTGCTCCGTCGCCCGCACGCTGCAGCCGGCCATGATCGTGGTCGAGGACGTCGACCTGATCGCCGAGGAGCGCAGTCACTACGGCGGCGAGACCCCGCTGCTGTTCACCCTCCTCAACGAGATGGACGGCCTCGACGAGGATGCCGACGTCGCGTTCCTGCTCACCACGAACCGGGCCGACCTGCTCGAGCCCGCGCTGGCGTCCCGGCCGGGACGGGTGGACCAGGCCGTCCACATCGAGCTGCCGGACCGCGAGTCGCGGCGCCGGCTGGTCGAGCTCTACCGGGGTCGGCTCGACCTCGAGCTGAGCCGGCTCGACGCCGTGCTGGACCGGACCGACGGCGTCACCGCCTCCTTCCTCAAGGAGCTGCTGCGCCGGGCTGCGGTGGTGGCGGCCGACCGCGAGGAGCGGCCGGCGGATGTGCCGCTGCGGGTCACCGCCGACGACCTGGACACCGCGCTCGAGGACCTGCTCGACACCCGCAACCAGATGACCCGCTCCGTGCTCGGCTACCGCGACGAGTGAGGACCGCGAGCGGTCCATCGCGCACCGAACCGTCAGCGGCCCCTGCCAGGATGAACCGGTGACCGGATCCAGCATCAGCGACTTCTTCGAGCTGGCCGACCAGCTCCCGAAGGTCACCCGGGTCGACACCGGCCGCTACTGGCGGGTGGCGGTCGGCGGCCGGACCTTCGGCTACCTGTGGGAGCCGACGGGCACCGTCGGTCTCAAACAGACGATCCCCGAGCAGCTGGCGCTGGTGGCCGAGCGGCCGGAGACGTTCGAGGTCCAGTTCACCTCAGGCGGATTCGGCTGGGTCGTGGTCCGGTTGGGCGGGGTCGAGCGCGACGAGCTGGCCGAGCTCACCTTCGAGGCGTGGCGGCTGACCGCCCCGGCGGCGCTGCTCGACCTGCGGGGCGACGAGCTGCCCCGCTGAACCGGTGGGCGGCGGCGCCCGATACCCGGTGGACCCCACCGCGCGAGCCGTGCGAGGATCCCCGGCAGCGGCGCCGTCCAGCGCCCAGCCCACGCGTCGGCCCCAGTCCGAGCGAAGTGGCGAAGGGGAGCAGATCCTCGGGCGGTCAGTTGGCACTCGTCGCTCCACACGCACTGCGGCGGCGGACTGGGGACGCGCACGCAGGCGAGGTGAAGACAGTGACCAGGGACCGTGACTTCAAGCGGGTCGTCCGTGCGCGGATGGCCCAGACCGGTGAGAGCTACGCGGCCGCCCGAGCGGCGCTCGAGCAGCAGCCTCCGCCGCGGGTGGCGACGCTCCCCTTGCCGGTGGACGGGTCGGCGTACGACGCGGCGCGCCGCGAGCAGCAACGACTGGTCGACCGGCTGTTCGACGACGGCCGGCTGGCGCAGATCCCGGCCAAGCGCAAGACCAGGGCAGGAGCGCTGCTCGAGGTGCTCACCCGCTTCGAGCCGGGCCGGGTCTACCCCGAGCCGGAGGTGAACGAGGTGCTCCTCGGCGTGCACCCGGACTTCGCCTACCTGCGCCGCGAGCTGGTGAACTACCACTACCTCGAGCGCGCCGAGGGGCGCTACCGCGTCGTCTCGCAGGCTCCCGCGCGGGCGCCGATCGAGCGCCAGGAGATCCCCGACTGGGAGGCTGTCTGGCTGCCCGGGTTCCTGGCCGGCCACGGCTGAGGCGTAGCCGCTCGACGTGCCGACCTGCCGTCCCGGCAGGCCCGAGGTGTGGCCCACTAGAAAAGAACCCCGGTGGTGCTGTCGAATTGCGCTCCTTCGGTTCGTCATCGTGGTGGAGTCGCACACGCGGCCCCACCCATCCCAGGAGGAACACCACGATGAGTCGATACCTAGTGCTGCTGCCCGCACCCGAGGCGGAGTGGGCGCAGCTGCCCGAGTCCGAGCACGAGAAGGGCATGAAGTCGCACGTCCGGTTCCAGGAGGATCTCAGGGCGGGCGGTCACACGCTGATCACGGTCAGCCCGCTGGAGCCGTCGGCACAGGCGACGTCCATGCGTCCGGACAGGAACGGCGCGGCGCTGGTCACCGACGGGCCGTTCACCGAGTCCGCCGAGCAGATCGTCGGCTTCTACCTCGTCGAGAGCGAGGACGAGACCGACCTCCGGGCCGCCTGCGAGCGCTTCGCCGCGCGCGGGGAGCACATCGAGCTCCGCCGCCTGGCCGAGTGAGGGGCCGGACGTGACCGAGTCCATGCGACGCTACGTCGTCCTGGTCGCCTACGAGCCCGGGCAGTGGGAGTCGGCGTCGGAGGCGCTCCGTCAGGAGTACTTCGCGGCGCACCACGCCTTCGAGGAGTACGTCGACGCGCACGGCCGCCGGATCAGCTCAGCGCCGCTGGCGGGAGCCGACACGGCGACCACCATCCGGCACGTCGACGGAGTCGCGAGCGTCACGGACGGTCCGTTCGTCGAGTCGGTGGAGCAGGTCGGGGGCTACTACGACGTCGAGCTGCCGGACCTCGACTCCGCGATCGCGGCCGGCCGGCTGCTGCCGTCGTCGTACGCCGTCGAGATCCGGCCGGCCGTGACGGTCGAGGGCTACGAGCGCGGGTGACCGGGCCGGCCGGAACCGTCCTGGAGACGGTCGTGCGCGAGGAGTGGGGACGGCTGACGTCGCTGCTGCTCGCCCGGTACCGCCGGCTGGACCTCGTCGAGGACGCGCTCGGCGACGCCGTGGAGGCCGCGGCGCGGCGATGGACCGCCGACGGGACTCCGGACAACCCGTCCGCGTGGCTGCTCACCACTGCACGCAGGCGCGTGATCGACCGGGTGCGGGCGGAGTCGATGGCCCACCGCAAGGCGCCCCTGCTCGTCACCGACGCCGAGCGCAGCCAGGAGCGGCAGGCGGCGATGGCCGACCCCGGCGGCCTGGTGGAGGACGACCGGCTGCGCCTCGTCCTGATGTGCACCCACCCCGCCCTGGCTCCGGAGGCGGCCAGTGCCCTGGCGCTGCGTCTGGTGCTGGGGGTGAGCACCCACGACATCGCCCGCCTGTTCCTGGTGAGCGAGCCGACCGCGGCCGCGAGGATTACCCGCGCGAAGAAGAAGATCGTCGCTGCCGGCATCCCGTTCGCGGTCCCGGCCGCCGAGGTGCTCCCGGAACGGCTGGACACGGTCGCCCAGACCGCCTACCTGGCCTTCACCGCGGGTTACGCCCCGGGCAGCGGCCCTGACCTGCTGCGAGCGGACCTCGCCGGCGAGGCGATCCGGCTGGCCCGGGTGGTGGTGGACCTGTGCCCGGACGAGCCGGCTCCGGTGGCCCTGCTGGCGCTGATGCTGCTGCAGCACTCACGGCGCGACGCGCGGGTCGACGCGGACGGCCGGCTGGTGCTGCTCGCCGACCAGGACCGGCGCCGCTGGCGGCGCGACGAGATCGACGAGGCGCTGGGGCTGCTGGCCGGGCCGGTCCTGACCGGGCCGGTCAGCCCGCTGGCGGCGTCCTACGTCGTCCAGGCCAGGATCGCCGCCGAGCACGCCACCGCCGCCTCGGCGAAGGACACCCGCTGGGACCGGATCGTCGACCTCTACGACCTGCTGCTCCAGCTGGTCCCCTCCCCGAGCGCCCGACTCGCCCGAGCGGTCGCGGTCGCCGAGGCCTCCGGCCCGGGGCCGGGTCTGGCCGCCCTCGACGGGATCGAGGCCGTCGGCAGCCACCGCGTCGCCGCCGTCCGCGCCGAGCTGCTCGCCCGCAGCGGCGACACCGTCGCGGCCCGCACCGCCTACGCGGAGGCGATCGCGGCGTGCCACAACGACACCGAACGGGCGCACCTGGTCGAGCGGCAGCAGGCCCTCCCCGACGCCGGCGGCGACCGATCGACCGGATGACCGGGTTCTCGCTTCGGCCCGGCTTGATCGAGGAGTACGTCGAGACGACGGGCGCGATCCTGGGCGGCCGGAGCGGATGGGACCGCGCGGTCGGCGGCAGCCGCCCGTACGGCGGAACGTGGCACACCGGGGTCCCGCACTACGCTCCGAACATGCCCTCCGCCCAGGACTCCAGCAGGCTCGCCGTCCTCATCGACGGCGACAACACCACTCCCGCGATCATCGAGGCGCTGCTCGCCGAGATCGCGAAGTACGGCAGCGCGACGGTCAAGCGGGCGTACGGCGACTGGACCACCCCGAACCTCAAGGGCTGGAAGGAGGTGATCAACGCCCACGCCATCCAGCCGATCCAGCAGTTCGCCTACACCACCGGCAAGAACGCCACCGACAGCGCGTTAATCATCGACGCGATGGACCTGCTCTACACCGGTGACCTGGATGGGTTCTGCCTGGTCTCCTCCGACAGCGACTTCACCAAGCTGGCCTCCCGGCTGCGGGAGTCGGGGAAGATCGTCTACGGGTTCGGCGAGCCGAAGACCCCGCACTCGCTCGTGGCCGCGTGCGACAAGTTCGTCTACCTCGACGTGCTGCGCCGCGCCGACAAGCCCAAGGAGCCCAGCGAGGAGGAGTCGAACCCCACCGCCCCGACCCGCAAGAGCACGAACGAGCTCCGCGGCGACGCGAAGCTGGTCAAGCTGTTACGGGAGGGGATCGACGCCGCCTCGGACGACGACGGCTGGGCCAACCTGGGGGGCGTGGGGTCGTACGTCGCCAAGCAGGCGCCGGACTTCGACTCGCGCAACTGGGGCTACGCCAAGCTCGTCGACCTGGTCACGGCCATCGAGCTCTTCGAGGTGGAACGAGCAGCCGGGCAGGGGGTCCGGGTGCGCGAGAAGCCCAAGGGCGAGCCGGCTCGGAAACGCACCACCAAGAAGGGAACCGCCCAAGGGCGCTGAGCGGTCGCCTCGGGCACCTACGGACCGTCAGTACGCGACGCCGATGTGCTCGCGGTGGTGACGCGGGGTGTCGATCTCGTCGACGATCGCGAGGGCGAAGTCGGCCCCTGAGATGTTCGAGCCGCCCTCGTCGTCGAACAAGGCGACCTCGTCGCCGACGCGGTAGGTGCCGGTGCGCTCGCCGGCCGCCCACGCGCCGTACGCGCCCGCGGGGCTGACGAACACCCAGTCCAGGTCCGCCGGTGCGGCGTCGACCAGCATGACGCGGGTGGCCTCACCCTCCAGCGCCTCCGCGCGGTACTGCTCGCCGATCTCCCCCTCGGCGAAGCGGGGCGCCCCCGGCGCCGGACGCAGCGAGCTGAACCCACCGACCTGCAGGTAGCGGGCGCCGGCCTCCGCGGAGAGCCGGGCCAGCAGGCCGTACACCTCGACCAGGCGCCCCTCCATGTCGCCGCGAGGCGAGAGAGCGGCCACCACGGCGTCGGCATCCGGGACGACCTTCGGCGCGACGTCCTCGACGGGGCCGGTCTCGTAGCGCACGCCCTCGACGGGCTCCTTCGGCTGCGACCGGCTCACCGAGATGACCTGGTGACCGCGGGACGCGGCTTCGCGGACGACGTTGCTGCCGGTGTAACCGGTGCCTCCGATGACGACGATGGTGCCCATAGGGGTGCTCCCTCACGATGAGTCGATCGACCTGATTGCCCGATGAACACGCGAAGGACGACGGTTAATCCCGGTTCCCGAGCTTCTCCTCGACGACGACCGCACCGGGTCCGCGTGGGTTTCGACCGACCCATGCGATCTGTGGCATGGACAGGGGGGCGGGCGTCTCGGGACACTGAGGAGGTCCGCCACCGCGGACCCGCGAACCGACGGGGAGGGTCAATGCCAGCACGGACGCCCGAAGAAATCTTCGCCCACCACGGCCAGGCGCTAGGAGCCGAAGACCTCGAGGACATCGTGGCCGACTACGCCGATGACGCGATCCTCATCGTCCAGAAGAAGGTGTACCGCGGCAAGGACGGCGCCCGCGAGGTCTTCACCCAGCTGCTCGGCGACATTCCCCAAGCAGAGTGGGAGCTGCAGACAGCCTTCGCCGACGACGTGCTGTACCTGGAGTGGAAGGCGACCGGAGGCGGCCGCAAGGTCGAGGACGGTATCGACACCTTCATCTTCAGCGACGGCATGATCCGGGTGCAGACCGTCGTCTACCACGTGCAGGACGCCTGATCCGGAGCCGTCTCCTCGACGCGGCCCGAGGAACGACGAGGAGGCGATGGCATGCCCCCGCACTGCGATTCATTGGACGGCCCCGTCGTCACGGCCGCACGCCAGGCACTCGAGGCCGACGACGTCGACCTGGTCCTTCCGTTCGTTCCTGAGGACGGCGAAGCCGAGGTCCGGGCGGTCTTCGACCGGGTGCAACCGGTGCTTCGGCTGGGTGATGCCGCCCGCGAGGTTGCCGAGCAGCTGTTCTTCGAGACCGTGGTCCGCGTCCACCGCGCCGGGGAGGGCGCTCCCTACACCGGTCTGACGCCGGCCGGCCAGGACGTCGGCCCGGTCATCCCCCTCGCCGAGCGGGCGATCGAGACAGGCTCTCCCGATGCGGTGGCGGGGTACCTGACCGGACTGCTCCAGGACGAGCTCGAGCAGCGCCTGGAGAAGGTGAACGCGTTGGCCGCCCTCAAGGATCAGTCGGTGTCCGAGGCTCGGGAGTACGTCGAGGCGATGCTGGGCTTCGAGCTCTACAGCCACCACCTGCTCGAGGCCCTGCAGGCCGCCGCACATGGCGACGCCGGCAACGGCCACAGCCACGGGTAAGGCCTCGCTCCTCCATCGCCGTCCCTCCACTGCCGCCTAGGATCGCGGCATGCGCGTGCTGATTGTCGACGGCGCGAACGTGGTCGGCAGCCGGCCGAACGGCTGGTGGCGGGACCGCCCGGGTGCCGCGAAGCGGCTCCACGAGTCGATCGGCGCGGTCGACCTGGGCTACGACCAGGTCGTCCTGGTCCTCGAGGGGGACGCGAAGCGAGGGCAGCAGGTGGGCGAGGACGGCGCTGTCCACACCGTCCACGCGTCCGGCTCGGGCGACGACGCGATCGTGGAGCAGGTGCGGACGCGGAATGCGGACGGGGACACCGTGGTCGTGGTTACCGCCGACCGGCAGCTGCGGGAGCGGGTCGAGGCGGCGGGCGGCTCGTCCGTCGGCCCCTCCTGGCTCCTCGCCCAGACGTCCTGACGAGACTCGGGGGAGCCGCACCTTGGCGCGGGCCGGCGCGAGGGTCTGCCGCATGGCCGGGTGGTTCTTCAGCCGTTGCGCTCAGGGGAGGTGGCCGACGAAGCGGCCGCCTGCTCGCGGCGCTCGTGCAGGCGTTGCTGCGCCTCCGGCAGGAACGCCAGGCACGGCGCGTCGGCGCCGGGGTGCTTCTCGGTGAGGTGGAAGATCCACCGGTCCATCGCCGCCATGTAGCCGTTGTCGGCGCCGGGGCGGTAGGCCGACCACTTGCGGTGCCCCCGGACGACGCACTGGGCGCAGCCGATCTTGTAGACGAACTGGTGGTCCGCATCCAGGTCGATCTTCACCCGGGCCAGCGGACCCGCCTCGGCGGCGGCCTTCTTCTCACGAGCGGATCGGCTCGCCGTCATGTCGCACCCTCCAGTGGTCGGCAGGTGGAGCCTACGCCCGGCCGATCGGCTCCCCTCAGGGCGAGCAGCCGGCGTCCGAGCCGACTCAGCCGGCCCGGGCCAGCAGGACGGCCTGGTCGTCCCGCTCGTTGCCCCTCGGCCGCCGCACCAGACGGCAGACCTCTCCCAGGCCCGCAGCCTGCAACCGCGAGGCCACCTGGTCGGGCGTGAACAGGTGACGCCAGAGCCGGACCTCATGACCGAACCGGCTGTACGCCGCCGAGACGTCCCGGGCGCCCTGACCGGCCTGGAAGCCGACGAGCAGGTGACCCGCCGGCCGCAGGACCCGGGCGGCCTCCGCGAAGATCCGGGCCTGGCCGGCCGGTGGCGTGTGGATGATCGAGTACCACAGCATCACGCCGGCGAACTGGCCGTCGGCGTACGGCAGCTCGGCCAGCGAGCCCACGGCGAACGACAGGTCGGGGTGGTCGCGTCGCGCCATGGCGATCATGCCCGGCGAGAGGTCGACGCCTCGGACCGGACACCCTCGCCCGGCGAGGTACCGGCTCATCCGACCCGCGCCGCACCCGGCGTCGAGCACGCGCGCGTCGCCCGCGTCCGACCTCACCGCCTCCGCGAACGCGTCGACCATCGCGAGGTCGATCCCAGCCTCGGGTCGGGTGTCGGGAAGATGCCTCGCGTAGTCCTCCGCGACCGTGTCGTAGGCGTGGCGCACGCCGGCGGGTCCGAGCTCATCGGGGGTCGACGTCACGACCGCATGCTCGCACGACCGCGCGGCTGCCCCGGGCCCGCGCGCAGGCTTCGGGGCGGCCGAGGGGGAAGCGGGCCGAAGCCGTGCGGCGCCGGTCCGGGGCGTGCGACTCTCGGATGGAGAGGCCCGCGAGGCCCCGGAGGGGAGGTCACGATGGCTCGCATCAGGGGAGAGGTCATCATCGAGGCACCGGTCGAGGAGGTCTTCGACCTGGTCGCCGACGAGCGGACCGAGCCGGCGTACAACCCGCGGATAGCCCGCGCCGAGAAGGTGGGCGACGGACCGGTCGGGCGCGGCTCCCGCTTCGTCGTCGAGCCGAAGGGGATGGGCGACCGGGGCGAGATGCACCTGGAGATCGTCGAGTACGAGCGGCCTCATCGCCTGCACAACATGATCCGCTCGCCGTACATGCGGGTGGACGGGGTGCTGACCTTCCAGGACCTCGACGGCGCCACCCGCTTCACCTGGAACTGGGACATGGCGCTGCTGGGGTGGATGCGGCTGCTCTCCCCCGTTCTGGCGCTCGTCGGTCCGCGTTGGGAGCGGCGCAACTGGGTGGGGCTGAAGTCCTACCTGGAGTCGGGTCGCCGCTGAGCCGCGCCCCGCTGGAGCCGTGGCTGGTCAAGCACCAGTGGACCGGCCGAGAATGACCCATGGAGACGGGGAACCTGGAGATCCAGACCGGTCGAGGGACCATGCCGGCCTACCGCTCGGTCCCGGCAGGGTCGCCACCCTGGCCCGGCGTGGTCGTGATCCACGACTTCACCGGGATGAGTCAGGACCTTCGCCACCAGGCCGACTGGCTGGCGGGCGAGGGCTTCCTCGCCGTCGCTCCCGACCTGTACTACTGGGGGAGCCGCTTCGGCTGCCTGCGCACCATCATGCGGGACCTGGGCCAACGCCGGGGCAGGTCCTTCGACGACATCGAGGCGGCGCGTCGGTGGCTTCGCGACCAGGCCGGGTGCACCGGGCGGATCGGGGTGGTCGGGTTCTGCATGGGCGGGGGCTACGCGTTGGCACTGGCCGCCGATCACGGGTTCGACGCCGCCGGAGTCAACTACGGCGGCTGCCCTTCGGATGCCGAGCAGTGGCTGTCGCAGGCCTGCCCGATCGTGGGGAGCTTCGGCGGCGCGGACCGCTCCCCGCTGGGCGCCCGGGCCGGCCGACGCCTGGACGAGCTGCTCACCCGGTTCGAGGTCCCGCACGACGTCAAGGTCTACCCGGGAGCCGGCCACGGGTTCATGAACGACCACGCTCGCGAGGACCAGACTCTGGTGCTGCGGTTCCTGGCCCGGGTCTCGGGCACGGTGCACGACGAGGAGGCCACCCGCGACGCCCGGCAGCGGATCGTCGCGTTCCTGAACCGGCACCTGCGCGACGAAGAGCCCCAGCCTCCTGACTGAGGTCGGGCCGGCGGCACCGCGGCACTCGGGGCCGCCCGGACATGCACTCGGACATGCACTCGAGGCCCGGACCGGCCGTGCGCACGCTCCGAGAGCCGGGCCGGCCGGCGCAAGTGCCTGTCCGAGCGAGGGCCGGTGCGCGCTACTCCGCCGACTCCTCCGGCCCCGCCGTCTCCACCGCCGACGCCGCCGGGGCCGCCGTGGCGCTCGGCGGCCCGGTGGTGAGCGCCGCCTGGAGCAGGCTGCGCGCGGACCAGCGCATCAGCTCGACCGCCTCGGTGCGCGAGAGCCCGCCGACGTCGGTGAGCCAGACGAGGGCCTCGATGCCGATGGCGCTGCGGATGGCGAGGACGAGCCGGTCCAGCTCGGCGTCCCCGAGCTGCACCCGCAGTTCCTCGAGCGCCTCGGTGATCCAGGCGGTCGCACGCCCCTGCCGCAGGGGCAGCGCGCCGACACCCGTGTCCGGCTCCGCGTCCAGGGACAGACGCAGCATCGTGCGTTGCTGGGGCTCGGTCTCGACGATCATGTCGGTGACCGCCGCCACCACCCGATCCAGCCGGGCGGCCGGGTCCTCCGGAGGGGCCTCGCCGAGCATCGAGGCCGTGTCCGTCTCCGGGTGCGCGGCGGCGAGGAGCGCCCGCTGGCTGGGGAAGTACCGGTAGGCGGTGGTCCGGGAGACGGCAGCGGCGGCCGCGGCCTGCTCCACGGTGGGGCTGACCCCCCGGGCCACCAGGTCACGGGCGGCCCGCACCAGCGCCGCCCGGGTCCGGCCCTTCTGGTCCGTCCGCCCGAAGGCGGCGTACGGCGTCGACATGGCCTTCATGGTATGCCGGTCACATCACGGCACGACCGTCCCACGATGGACGGCGGCAATGACCACTGCTGCCCCTGGGCCCCGAGTTCCTGCCATGATCGTCGTACGCAACCGTGCACGGGAGGTGCCCCAGATGGCCGAGCTGGTCCGGACCAACGACCCCGGCTTGATCTCGGTGATCGAGGGCCTGCTGGGCGGCGCCGGCATCGCGTACCAGGTCACCGATCGCAACATGAGCGTCATCGAGGGATCCATCAGCGCGATCCCGATCCGAATCCTGGTGCCCGACGAGCAGGAGGCGGAGGCACGGGAGCTGCTGACGGACGCCGACCTCGGCAACTGGCTAAGGGTCTGACGGGGTGCCAGGGCTCCCTCACCGCGACCCCCGGTCCGCGCTGCGGACCTCGCGGGCCGGAGGGGGACCAAAGGCCCGCTGTCCGCAGAGAGAGCGCCGGCCCGGCCTCGCTGGGCCAAGATCGTGGTGTGACGCACGAGCCCGGTCCGACGGCCGCCGCGGACGCGCCTCCCCCGGGAGGTGGCCACCGGCGGTGGCTGCGCGTGGAAGCGGCCGACATCGTCGACCTCTTCGTCTACGTGGTCGTCCTCAACCTGTTCATCGAGTACGTCCCGTCGGTGCTCAGCGAGACCTTCACCCTCTCGCTGCTGACCGCGCTCCTGCTCAAGGTGGCCCTGGAGGCGGCCTTCGTCCTCAAGACCCGGGTCATCGACAGGCTCCGGGCGGCGACCACGCCGCGCGCCAAGCTCGCCGCCGCGCTGACGCTGTGGGTGGTCGCGGCCGGGAGCAAGCTGGTGGTGCTCCAGCTGGTCGACCTCGCCTTCGGCGACGCGGTCAGCCTGGGGAGCTTCCCGTCCGTAGCCCTGCTCCTGGTCGCGCTGCTGGCGTGCCGGGCCGCCGTACGCCGGCTGCTCGCCACCACCCCGAAGTCCTGATCGCATGGGCGCCGCGCCGCAGGTCCGCATCGCCCGGCTCCGCCCCGGCCTGACCGGTCCGGTCCGCTGGTGGCGACGCGCAGCCCTGCACCCGGTCACCGTCATGGGGTCGTTGCCGTCGAACGGTCCACCCCGGCTCGGGCTGAAGGCGGTGACGATCCGGTTCGCGATCCAGGACCTCGCTCAGACCCTGCCCCTGGCGTTGCTCGACCGGCGTCCCTTCACACCCTCGAGGCTGCCGATCCATCCGGAGCACCACTACCGCGCCCAGCTGTTCCTCCTCCCGCTGTTCGGGTGGGCGGAGTGGCTGCTGATGGGCGGCGCCGGCTACGCCGTGCTCCGGCTGAGCGGGGAGCGCGCCGACATCAGCCGGGTCCTCGACGTGATCGGCTTGGGGATGCTGATCCCGATGCCACCGCTCTGGCTGGCCGATGGTGCACTGATCGCGGCGGACCGGTTCGACCTGCCGGAGCTCGGCTTCGTCAACGTCCCGGTGCAGCTCTGGGAGACGACGCTGTTCGCGATCGGCCTGCACACGGCCCTCGACGTGCCCTGGCGACGCGCGGTGCCGGCCGGCCTGGCCGTCAGCGCGGTCTACGTGCTGGGCGCGTCGCGATACGTCCGGTGAGCGACGTGCCGTCGCTCAGCCGCCCCGGACGGCGTACCGGACGTGCGTGGCCAGCGGCGAGCTCCACACCTGCAGCTTCCGCAGGTCGACGTCGCGATCGAACCCGTCGAAGAGCCGCTTGCCGCGCCCCAGGATCACCGGGGACACCGAGACGACCAGCTCGTCGAGGAGGCCGGCCGCGAGCGCCTCGGTGATCACGCCGCCCCCTCCCATGATGAAGACCCCCTTGTCGCCGGCGGCCTCCCGAGCACGGCGTACGGCGGTGCCCAGGTCGGCGACGAAGACGAAGCCGGTGTCCGCGGCGGGCTGCTCCTCGACCCGGTGGGTGAGCACGAACAGCGGCACGGGCCACGGGTTGCGGCCGCCCCAGGCACCGGCCGCGTCGTAGGTGCCGCGCCCGCAGATCACCGCGCCGTTGGCGTCGACCCAGTGCTCGAGGAACTCCCGGTCCTCGCCGGTGGCGTCGCCGGCGTCGCGCTGACCTTCATAGGTCCAGGGACCGCCGAAGACCCAGTAGTGCAGCCGCTCGCCCCCGATGCCGAGCCCGCGCCCGGGGCCGTCGTCCGGTCCTGCGTAGTAGCCGTCCACCGAGGTGGTGATGCCGGCGACGACCTTGCTGCCCATGACTGCCTCCTCCACGACCGCCGCAGCGATCGCGCGTGTCGCGTGCTCCCGGCGGTGCCGGGGCGTCCTGTCGAGAGGACCGACCGACCGGGACCGGCGGAGTCATCGGTGCGGGGCGGAGTGCGTTCCGGGCGGGGGTCAGACGGACTGCCAGAGGCCGATGACGTTGCCCTCGGAGTCGGTGAAGTACGCCGAGAAGCCCATCGCGCCGACCGGGGTCCGGCCGAGGACGGTGCTGCCGCCGAGCCGCTCCACCACCGCCAGCGTGGCGTCGATGTCCTCGACGTCGATGACCACGGTGGGTCCGGTCAGCCCGGGGCCGCGGCTGCTCAACCCACCGTTGATGTAGCCGGGCTCGGTCGGCGGCCCGGCGGAGGACCCGGACGGCCCGGTGCTCGCGATCGTGTAGTCGACCTCGGGCGCGGCGCTGAGCTCCCACCCGAACGCCTCGGCGTAGAACGAGCGGGCCCGGTCGCCGTCGTCGAAGGGGATCTCGAAGTGCACCACGCGACCGTTCATGCGGGGCACTATCCCATCAGCCGTCGGGCCAGCGGAAGCGGCAGGTGGCGCAGCGCGAAGCCGACCGGGACCCACGGCCAGGCCGGCACCCGGGCCCGCGGCCGCTCCTTCTCGACGGCCTCGACGATCGCCGCGACCCCCTTCTGGGTGGACACGATGAACGGGGCGTTCTTGACCCGTTCGTTCATCTCCGAGCGGATGTAACCGGGGTAGATCACCGACACCTTGATGCCGCTGCCGTGCACGTCGGCGCGGACCCCTTCGGCCAGATGGGCGACGCCGGCCTTCGAGGCGGCGTACGTCGTCGCGCTTCCGGGCATGCCGCGCATCGCCGCCATCGACGAGATCATCACCAGGTGCCCGGTGCGCTGATCGCGGAAGATCTCCAGCGCCGCCTCGGTCTGCGCCAGCGCGCCGACGAAGTCGGTCCTCGCGGTCCGCCGGTTGACGTCGAAGCCGCCGGTGCCCAGCCGGACGCCCTTGCTGATGCCGGCGTTCACCACCACCCGGTCGATGCCCCCGAGGTCTGCTCGGAACGCCCGGAACACCTCGAAGACCGCGTCGTGGTCGTCGACGTCGAGTGCCCGCACCTCCACCCGCCGCCCGGGGTGCGCGGCCGCGATCTCGGCCCGCAGCGCCTCCAGCCGGTCGGTCCGGCGGGCGCACAGCGCCAGGTCGTGGCCGAGCGCGGCGAACTGCCGCGCCATCTCCGCGCCGAGCCCCGAGCTCGCGCCGGTGATCAGGATCGTCTTGCCCACCAGGGCTCCTAGCGGTAGGTGAGGAGGTCGGTCTCGACCTCGAGGTGGCTGTGGTCGTTGAAGGAGACCAGCGTGGTGCCGCGACGGCCCACGACGAGCTTGGTGACCGAGGCGTTGACGGTGACCGGGTTGAGCCGCATCCACACCGACGCGTCGCCACCGAGCAGGGAGGTCGCGACCCAGGCGGCGGGGCCGCCGGAGGTGAAGACGACCGCGGTGCCGCCGCTGTCGATCCGGTCGAGCTGCTCGACGGTACGGCGCAGCGCCGCCTCGACCCGCATGCCGAACGCGGCGAAGCTCTCGTCGTACTCCTCGGCGAAGTCGCCGCCGGTCCACCGCGCGGTCGCCGCCTCGAACCAGCGCTGGAACGCCTCGCGGTCCAGCCCCTCACCGGTGGTGTCGCCGGGGCCGGCCGGGTGCAGGGAGAGCATCTGCACGTGGTCGAACTCGTTCCAGCCGGTGTCCTCGAGCGTCCCGACGTCCCAGCCGGCGGCTCGTACGGCGGCGTCGGCGGTCTGCCGGTGCCGGCGCATCGCGCCGCGCACGACCAGCGAGGGCCGGACCCCCCGCGCCGCCAGCGCCGCGCCGAGCACCCGCGACTGCTGCTCGCCGGTACCGGACAGCACGTCGTAGTCGGCGGCTCCCCACGAGGCCTGTCCGTGGCGGACCAGCAGCACTTGGCTCATGCGCCGGCACCGGGCGCGTCCGGCACTGCGCCGGCACCGGGCGCGTCCGGCACAGCGCCGGCACCGGGCGCGGCGATGAGCCGGGCGCACCGCTGCTCGAGGTACTGCACCATCGGCAGGAACGCGGCGTAGGCCTCGTTGGTGGTCTGCCCGTGGTGGTAGCGGTAGTAGATCTGCTGGGCGATCACCGCGAGCCGGAACAGCCCGAACACCTCGTAGAACAGCCACTGCTCGCGGGTCACCGAGAGACCGGTGCGGGCGGTGTAGGCCTGCACCATCTCCCACCGGGTCAGCATCCCGGGCAGGTCGGAGGGCTGCCGCCGCAGCTGCCGGAACACCGGGTCGTCGCCCTCCTCGATCCAGTAGGCGAGCGCGCCACCGAGGTCCATCAGCGGATCGCCGAGGGTGGCCATCTCCCAGTCGAGCACACCGCGGACCTGCAGGGACCCGGGGTCGAGCACGACGTTGTCGAGCCGGTAGTCGTTGTGGATCACGCAGGTCGCGACGTCGTCGGGCTGCCGCTCGGCGAGCCAGGCCATGACGGTCTCGAAGTCGCCGACGTTGTCGGTGCGGGCCCGCCGGTAGCGGTCGGACCAGCCGGCCACCTGCCGGGCGACGTACCCGGTGCCCTTGCCGAGGTCCTGCAGCCCGGCGGCCGTCACGTCGACCCCATGGAGCTCGACGAGGACGTCGAGGAAGCGGCCGCACAGGTCGGCGGCGCCGTCCGCGTCCAGCGACAGCCCGGCGGGCAGGTCGCCGCGCAGGATCACGCCGTCGAGCCGCTCCATGACGTAGAACTCCGAGCCGATGACGCTCTCGTCGTCGCAGAACGCCACCATCGGGGCGACGTAGGGGAAGACCGGCGCCAGGCGCTGCTGGATGGTGAATTCGCGCCGCATGTCGTGGGCGCTCTTGGCCTTGGCGCCGCGCGGCGGCCGCCGCAGGATCAGGTCGCGGTCGGGGTAGCGCAGCAGGAAGGTGAGGTTGGAGGCTCCGCCCGGGTACTGCCGGACGTCGGGACGGCCGGCCTCGACGCCGGCGTGCCCGGTCAGCCAGGCGGCGACGCGACGCACGTCGAAGGCGTCCTCCGCGCGGACCGGACCCGGGGGGTTGCCGGCGTCGACGGGGGCGCCCATCAGAGGTACTTCTTCAGCTCGAGCTTGGCGATGACGCCGCGGTGCACCTCGTCGGGTCCGTCGGCCAGCCGGAGCGTGCGCGCCGAGGTCCAGGCGGCCGCCAGCGGGAAGTCCTCGGACACCCCGGCGCCGCCGTGCATCTGGATCGCCATGTCGATGACCTGCTGGGCCATGGTGGGCACCGCGACCTTGATCTGGCTGACCGCGGCCAGCGATCCGCGCGGTCCCTCGGTGTCGAGCATCCAGGCGGCGTGCAGGACCAGCAGCCGCGCCTGGTCGATCGCGATGCGGGCGTCGGCGATCCGCTCGGCGTTGCCGCCCAGCTTGGCCAGCGGCCGGCCGAAGGCGACCCGGGAGATCGCGCGGCGGCAGGCCAGCTCCAGGGCCCGCTCCGCCAGCCCGATCAGCCGCATGCAGTGGTGCACCCGGCCGGGACCCAGCCGGCCCTGGGCGATCTCGAAGGCCCGGTCCGGGCCGAGCAGGATGTTCGAGGCGGGCACGCGCACGTCGGTGAAGGAGATGTCGGCGTGGCCGAGCGGCTCGTCGTACATCCCCATCGCGGTGAGCTTCCGCTCGATCCGGACCCCGGGGGTGTCGCGGGGCACCAGCACCATCGTGTGCCGGGAGTGCCGGTCGGCCTCGGGGTCGGTGAGCCCCATGAACACGAAGATCTTGCAGTCGGGGCTGCCGGCGCCGGTGGACCACCACTTGCGGCCGTTGATCACCACCTCGTCGCCCTCGACGACCGCGGTGGCCTCCATCGTGGTGGCGTCGGAGGAGGCGACGTCCGGCTCGGTCATGCAGAAGGCGCTGCGGATCCGGCCGTCGAGGAGCGGCTCCAGCCAGGTGGCGCGCTGCTCGTCGGTGCCGTACTTCAGCAGCACCTCCATGTTCCCGGTGTCGGGGGCGTTGCAGTTGAGCACCAGCGGCGCCAGGAAGGACCGGCCGGTCTGCTCCGCGACCGCCGCGTAGTCGAGGTTCGACAGCCCGACGCCGCCGTCGGTGCCGAAGCGCTCGGCGTAGCCGGCCTCGTGGCCGGCCGGCAGGAACAGGTTCCACAGCCCCTGCGCCCGCGCCTTCGCCTGGAGCTCCGCCACGAGGGGCAGCGGGGTCCAGGCGTCGCCGCCGGACTCACGCAGCCGGGTGATCTCCTGCTGGTAGCCGGGCTCCACGGGCTCGATCTCGGTCTCGACGAAGGCGCGCACCCGCCTGCTCAGCTCGGCCGCGCGCGGCGACGGTGAGAAGTCCATGCTCCGACCCTAGATCCTGGTGCGGAACCGGCCACCAGGCCCGTCTATGCTCGCCCGATGAGATCTCTCGGAGCCGCTGCCGCCACCGCTCTCCTGCTGTCGCTCGCCGCCTGCGGCGGCGGGAGCTCGAGCGACGCCAAGGACGCCCGGAGCGCTGACGACACCAAGGCCTCCAAGGCCATCGCGGACTCGATCATGAAGAGCCAGGAGGAGAGCCAGGGCAAGGACCTGTTCTCCATGGACCGCGGCGAGGCCGACTGCATCGGCAACGGCTTCGTCGACGACATCGGCACCGAGAAGCTGCAGAAGTACGGCTTCCTGACCAAGGACCTCAAGACCGCCGAGAGCATGGGGGACGTGAAGATGTCCCCCGAGGACGCCAAGTCGGCCTCGGACACGCTCTTCGACTGCACCGACGTCTCGAAGATGATGTCCGACGCGCTGGCCGCCGGCGGCACCCTGGACAAGAAGACCCAGGCCTGCCTCGAGGACGCGGTCACCGAGGACAAGCTGCGCGAGATGTTCACGCTGATGTTCAGCGGCGAGCAGGAGAAGGCCAACGAGGTCGTCACCGCGCCGATGATGAAGTGCGCGACCGCCGCGCAGTGACCCCCGCCCGCTGATCCACCGGCCCGTCCCGCTCTGGCGCGGGGCGGCTGCTCGCGTGATAATTTCCCTCGTCCAACCCGGTCAAGGTGCTCGTTCCGCGACGTCGTGTGGTGGCCCAGATCCCCACCGGAGTCCCGATGTCGCTCACGTTCCCGGCCCCCGCGACCGCCCCGCTGCCGACCGGCGTCGCGTTGCCGCTTCCGGCGCCGGGCTGGGGTGCGCCACAGGCGCTCGCTGCGCTCGCCGAGGCTCGGCCGTCCCTGCCCGTGCCGCTGCCGGAGCCCGCGGTGGTGAGCGCGCTGACCACCGTGGTGCTGCGTTCGGGTGACCTGGCGGTCAAGGTCTACCCACCCGGCACGGACCCGGGGCACCTGGACCGGCTGCGCGGGGCGTTGGCCGGCTCCACCTCCGCGCACCTGCCGCTGCTCCCCGCGGTGGTCACGTCGTACGGCGTCGTCACCGTCGCCCCGTGGCTCCCGGCGGCCCGGCCCGTGTCCTGGCGCGCGCTCGGCGGCCTGCTCCGCGCATTCCACGACGAGCACGCCGTCGCCGAGGTGCCGGTCTGGAGACCGCTGTCCCGGCTGGCCTCCCAGGTCGCCGACCTGCCGGAGGAGGCGGCCGCGGTGCTGCTCGGCGCCCGGGACGTGCTGCTCACCGCCCTCGACGAGGTGGGCTCCGAGGTCGGGGTGGGCGCCATCCACGGGGACGTCTCGCCCTCCAACGTGCTGCGCACCCCGACCGGACCTCGGCTCATCGACCTGGACTGGGTCGCCCGCGCCCCGCGGGAGTACGACCTGGCCAGCGCGGCCCGGCGGGTCCGGGCCGGGGAGATCTCCCGCCGCGCCTACGCCGGGTTCTGCGCGGCCTACGGCTTCGACGTCCGGAGCTGGCCCGGGCTGCCGGTGCTGGACCGGGTCGCGGACCTCGGCGGGGTCGCCTTCCGGTTGTGGGACAGCCGCCACCACGGCCGGGACCTGGACTGGCTGGCGCAGGAGCTGCCGGTGTGGCGCACCGCGCTGTGACGGCTCCGGCGCACCGCCGTACCGCGGCCCGGCGGCGTCGCGGCGACGCTCAGGCGGGCGCCGGCAGCGAGCGCAGCCACTGCGCGAACTGCTCGTTGTTCGCCGCCCGGTCGCGGCGGTCCTGCACGTAGCGCAACGCCTCCGCCCCGGTCAGGCCGAGCAGCTCGCGCACCACCAGCGCGGTCACCAGGCCCGAGCGGTTGCGTCCGAACGTGCAGTGCACCAGCGCCTGCCGACCGTCCCGGACCAGGTCGGCCACCAGCCGGGCCAGCCCGGTGGTGAGCGCCGGGTCGGGAACCGTCTCGCCGTCGACCAGCGGGCACTTGAGATAGGCGAGCCCGTCGATCTGCTCGGCCGGCGGATACGCGTCGGGGTCGGCCAGGTCGACCACCAGGTCCACGCCGGTGGCCCGGACCCAGTCGAAGTCGACCGGGCAGCCGCCGTGCCAGAGCCGCCCGGCCAGCATCTCGGTGGGCGGGTCCGCGGGCTCCACTCCCGGCAGGTCCACGGGGTCGGTCGTCCAGTTCAGGGTCTCGGTCGTCTCGGGCACCCCTCCGTCCTACCCCGTCGCGGTCGGCGGGACTCCTTCCGGTGCCGGGGGCCGGACGAACCAGGTCCTTTCGGCCGCGTGCGAGGACCTTTGGACCCCTGACCGTCGGCTCCTCGCACGCCGAGACTCGTGGGTGGAGACGCGACACTCACGGAGGACGACATGACCCTGCAGACCACTCCCGCCCAGCTCACCTCGTCGGTGCTCGACGCCGTCGCCGACGGGGCCTGGTCCGCCGGCGACGTGGCGGCCACCGTGACCGCGCAGGTCCGGGCCGGACGCAGCGATGTCGTGGCGACCCTGTGGGACCTCGTCGACCAGGGGGCCCTCGTCTACGACGCCTCCGCCGCCGAGCCGGGCTTCCGGCCGGTCCGCACCGTCCAGGCCTGAGCCGCGCCCCCGCCCGGCGGCCGCCCGCGCCCGAGGGCGGCCGCCGTCGGCCCCGGCGCTCGACGGCACGCGGCCCCTCGCGCGGGTTGTAGGCTCACGACGGGCTGCGAACCGCAGGCCCGCCCGCTTGGCTCAATTCCCGTTGGTCGTGCGTCGCCCCGGGCAAGCCTGTCGTCCGTCGACGACGCAGCACTGGAGAGACCATGGCCGAGCGGTTGGACATCGCGGTGTCGCTGGCACGGGCAGCGCGGGAGATCAACTCGGCGAACGACCTCGACGGCACCTTCGACACCATCGTCCACGTCGCCAAGCGATCGCTTCCCGGCGTCGACCACGTCGGCATCTCGATCTCCCACAAGAGCGGCAAGATCGAGACAGTGGCAGGGACCGCCCGGATCGTCTGGGAGCTCGACGCCCTCCAGTACGAGCTCCGCGAAGGGCCATGCGTGCACGCCGTGGTCTCCCGGTCCGAGCCGGTCGTCGTGGTCAACAACATCCGGCACGACCAGCGCTGGCCCCGCTACGTGCCGCAGGCCCTCAAGCTGGGGCTCAGGGCCCAGCTCGGGATCCGGCTCTACGTCGAGGAGGAGACGCTCGGGGCGATCAATCTGTACTCGACCGGGAGCGACACCATCGATCCCGAGGTGGAGCACGCGGCTGAGCTGTTCGCGGCCCACGCCGCCGTCGCCGTCGGCCGCATGCAGCGGGTGCAGAACCTCACCGTCGGGATGGAGAGCCGGAAGGTCATCGGGCAGGCGATCGGGATCGTGATGGAGCGCTTCGCCCTCGACGAGGACCGCGCGTTCGGTCACCTGACCCGGGTCTCGCAGCACACCAACGTCAAGCTGCGCACGATCGCGCAGGAGATCGTCGACCAGGGCAACGAGAGCGCCGACCAGGGCGGCTGAGCCGTCCCCGGCCGCCGCCCGCAGGCAGCTGCGCTCGTGCCGGGTCCGGCAAGGACACCCCCGA
This sequence comes from Nocardioides mesophilus, assembly GCF_014395785.1. Classification (GTDB taxonomy): domain Bacteria; phylum Actinomycetota; class Actinomycetes; order Propionibacteriales; family Nocardioidaceae; genus Nocardioides_B; species Nocardioides_B mesophilus. The sequence goes on from NZ_CP060713.1 coordinate 1,791,560, forward strand.
AGCAGCCCTCGCCGGACCCGGAGTCACAGGGCGGTCCGGTGGAGCTGCCGCGGGCGGCGGGAGCAGCACCCTCCTCGAGGGAGGGGGCAGACGTGCCAGAGCGGTCGTCGTCCATCAGATCCACGTGCCGTGGGTGGGCCGTCCGCGCTCTCGCCTGAACGCGAGACCAGGGTAGGGCCCGGCCCCGCGATCCGGAACCCCCTTGTGACCGGAATCCGGACGCGACAGGTGGCGGCGGCTCAGCTGGCGACGGTCGCGACCACCATGGACCGGGTCGTCGGGTCGGCCCACTCGTTCGCGGTGCCGACCAGCTTGGCGGCTGAGAAGAGCAGGAACGGCAGCGCCAGCAGCACCGACCACGGCCATGAGGCGTAGGTGGCGGCCCCGAACACCATGCCGGTCAGCGTGGTGGTCAGCGCCAGCCGCGCGGAGTAGCCGACCATCACCACCGGAGGCGCCGGGGTGGCCCGCGCGCTGCGCAGGTCGACCGCGAACGGCCGCTTCACCGACCAGCGCAACGAGGTGGCGACCACCTGCACGGTGACCACCAGGCCGCAGCAGAGCACGCCGGCGAGCTGGGCGCTGGTGGGCGGGCCGGCACGCAGCGACCCGAGCACCACCGTGAGCACCGTGGCCACGAGCAGCACCTCGACGAGCACCGTCGCCCGTGACCAGAACACCAGCCGCGGGGAGACCGGCAGGCTGTCGCGCCAGAGCGCCCCGCGGCCGTCGAGGCACCACGAGTTCACCCCGAACAGCAACGCCCCGCCGGAGGCGACCAGGCCCGGCAGGATGCTGAGCATCGACCAGTCCAGGCCCCCGGCCAGCGCGACCAGGCCGGGCAGCAGCGCGAGCACCGCCAGGCCGCGGCGCAGCGGCACCGAGCGCCAGATGCCGACCCGGTCGGTGCGCAGCAGCGCCGCCAGGTCCGATCCGGCGTGCGGTCGGGGCGGCCGCGAGGACGCCTCCTCGCGCAGCTCGTCGCGGGCGGGACGGCGTACGACGGCGGTCGCCACCCAGGCGCCGACCACCACCGCGGCCAGGGCCAGCGCGACCAGCGCGAGCACCACCTTGAGCCAGTTCCACACCTGCCCGTCGGCGCCGTAGAGCACGCCGAAGGTGATCCGCAGGGTCGGGCTGCGGTCGAGCAGCGGCACCAGGTTGTCGCTGGAGATCAGCGCCGCCAGCGACGCCCCGAGCGCGATCACCAGCAGCCGAACGGTCAGGAGGCCGTGGGTGCCGCGGCGCAGCCACTCGATCCCCCAGGCCACCACCTGCGCCAGCGCGGTGGCCGCGAACAGCCACAGCAGCACCGGGACCTGGGCCAGCAGCAGCTTCCAGGTCGGCCCGACGACGTACGACGTCGCGCCGAGCAGCGTCCACGCCTGCAGCAGCCAGGCGATGTTCAGCGGCGCCATCAGCAACGCGCCCAGGTGGTCGGTGGTGGGGCTGACCGGGTAGGCCACCGCCTGCTCACGCGGCAGCAGCTCGCGGCCGCCGCCGGACGCCGCCGCGGAGACGATCGAGATCACCAGCAGGCCGATGTAGCCGGTCGGCAGCAGCAGCAGCACGTCCTGGTGGCGGCCGTCGCCGTCGGGCAGGTAGCCGGGCAGCCAGGAGACCAGCACTGTCACGGTCAGGATCAGTACCAGGGCGAGCATGACCGCGGTGCGCGAGCGGCCGCGCACCCCGTTGGACCGGAACCGCAGCAGCGCGCCGACGTCGGCGATCGCCCACTGCACCCGCTCGCGGCGCGAGAGCCGCAGCCCGGTGCCCGGCGGGCTCAGCGGGGCCGGGCCGTGCGGCTCAGTCGAGGAGGGAGCGGTAGACACCGGCACCGGCCTCCCCGGTCATGTCGGCTGCGGGTACGGCGGCGACGGCCGAGCCGCCGCGCAGCACGATCGCGTCCTGGCAGGCGTCGACCGCCAGCTCGCGCAGATGGGTGGAGACCAGGACCGCGGCACCCCGGGCGCGCGCGTCGGCGATCACCTCCATGGTCGCTTCGACACCGAGCGGGTCCACCCCGTCGAAGGGCTCGTCGAGCAGCAGCACCCGCGGCTCGTGGAAGGCCGCCAGGATCACCGACATCCGGCGGCCCATGCCGTGACTGAAGCCGGCGGTCACGCGATGGGCGGCCGCGCCGAGGTCGAACCGCTCGAGCAGGTCGCGGGCCGGCTCCTCCCAGCCGGCCGGCAGCCGGCGCAGCCGGGCGGCGAGCTGCAGGTGCTCCCAGGGGGTCGCCCGCGGGACCAGGCCGCCGACGTCGGGGCAGTAGCCGGTGACCCGCTTGGCGGCCAGCGTCTGCCGGGCGATGTCGAGCCCGTCGACGGTGACGATGCCGCCGGTCGGCGGGATCACGCCGGCCAGCACGCGCATGGTGGTGGACTTGCCCGCGCCGTTGCGGCCGAGCAGCGCGGTGGCGCTACCGGCGGGGACCGAGAAGTCGATCCCGCGGACCGCGTCCACCGGGCCGAACCGGACCCATAGTGCGGTGACGTCGACGATCGGGGTGCTCACTCCGGCGATTCTCCCCGGCCGGTCCGGCCCGTGCCCCGGTTTCGCGCCGATTCGTCCGAGTCGCGGCCAACCCCCAGCCGCCGAAATCGCGCACAGCCGTCGTCCCGGCTCCGCACCACCACCCCCCGGCCGCCGGAATCGCGCACAGCCGTCGTACCGGCTCCGCACCACCGCCCCCCGGCCGCCGGAATCGCGCACAGCCGTCGTACCGGCTCCGCACCACCGCCCCCCGGCCGCCGGAATCACGCACAGCCGTCGTCCCGGCCCACCGCGGTCGGTGGGCCGGGACGACGGGGCGCCGCTCAGCGGTCGGCGTACCGCCGGGTGCCGGGGGCGAGCGCGAGCCCGAGGACCAGCAGGCCGACGACCGCGAACGGCACGGCCGCGGCCTCGTGGATGTAGCCGATCTTGAACGCGCTGAAGATGAGCATCCACACCCCGTAGACGACCACCCCGGCGCGGCCGAGTGCGCTGCGACGAGCCAGCGCGAGCGCGGACAGCAGGCCGAAGGCGGTCACCGACTCGAAGGTCAGCAGGAAGGTCAGGGCCATGTCGGTGACGCCGTCGAGCAGCGTGAAGTAGACCGCGCCGTAGCCTGCGAACAGCGTCTGCAGCACGGTCAGCGCGACGACGACGGTCGCGGTGACCGGGCGCCGGGCCGCGGCCGGGTCGCGCGGGGAGGTACGTGTGGTGATCGTGGTCATGCTGGGCTCCTTCGATTCGGTGGTCTGACTGCTCCGCCAGCCTCGGCCCGGCGGCGTCCCGGTCACCACGCCCGTCTGTCACGATCCGGGTCGGGACTTCTCGTCCCGTGACGCCGGGACTCCGGCGTCGGGACAATGTCGACATGTCAGCGCTCGCCGGGGTGGTGGCCGTCCTCTGCGGGGTGGGCGGCGCGCTGCTGCACGCCGCGAACGCCGCGGCCGACCGCACCGTGCAGCCGTCCTTCTGGCTGATGGGGGTGGCCGCCGCGATCGGCTGGGGCTCGCTCGCGGTCGCGCTCCGGGCCTCCTCCGCCGGCCTCCTGCGCGCCCTGGTCGCCGGCATCGGCCTGGCGCAAGGGGTCGCGGTGCTCGCCGCCGAGGTCGCGCTCGCCCACCCCGCCGGCGCCCTGGGCGAGTGGGCCGCGTGGTTCGGCTCGTGGCTGTGGACCCCCGGGTACGTCGCCGTGGTGACCGTGCTGCCGCTGCTGATGCCCGACGGCACGCTGCTCTCCCGGCGGTGGCGGCCGCTGCTGCTCATGGCCCTCGCCGCGGTCGGCGTCGTCGCGGCCGGCTGGGCGCTGACGCCGTACGACGCGCAGGACTTCCCGGCCGCCCTCGAGGGACAGACGAACCCGGTCGGGCTGCAGGCCGTCGCCGACCTGCTCGCCCCGCTCGGGGCGGTGCTGCTGCTCGGCGCCGTGCCGGCCGCGGTGGCCGCCCTGGTGCTGCGGCAACGCCGGGCCCGGGGGCTGGTGCGCCAGCAGCTGAAGTGGGTGCTGCTCGGCGTGCTCGCGACGCTGGCGCTGATGGCGCTCTCGCGGCTGGCCCCGGTGCTGGTCGGGGAGCCGCTGGCCGCGCTCGCGATGCTGCCGCTGCCGGTCGCCATCGGGGTGGCGGTGCTGCGGCACGGCCTCTGGGAGGTCGACGTGGTGCTCTCGCGCACGGTGCTGTACCTGCTGCTGACCGGCATCGCGGCGTCGGCGTACGTGCTGCTGGTCGGCCCCGTCGGTCAGATCCTGGACGACGAGACCGCCGGCGCGACGCTCACCGCGGCGGCGGTCGCGCTGCTGGTGCTGCCGGTGCACGCCTTCCTGCGCCGCCAGGTGAACCGGTGGGTGCACGGCTGGGAGGTGGAGCCCTACGAGGTGCTGACCCGGCTCGGGCACCGGCTGGAGGACGTCGGAGAGATCGGGTCCGCGGACGACCGGCTGCTGCCCTCGGTGGTCACCTCGGTGGCCCGGGCGATGCGGGCCGACCGGGCGACCTTGCGGCTCGGCGACGGCACCGTCCTGGTCGCCCACGGGTCGGCGGCCGAGAGCGTGCCCGGGCCGGCGGCCGGGCCGGCGGCGGCTCCGGACGTCGAGTCGGTGCTGGAGATCCCGCTGCGCTACGCCGGTGACCGGCTCGGCACGCTCTCGGTCGAGCGCTCCGGCGGTTTCACGTGGAACGACCGGGCGGTGCTCGACCGGCTCGGCGGGCAGACCGCGATCGCCGCGCACACGGTGCTGCTCGAGCGGGCGGCCCGCGCCGCGCGCGAGGAGGCGGTGCTGGCCCGGGAGGAGGAGCGGCGCCGGCTGCGGCACGACCTCCACGACGGGATCGGACCCTCGCTGGCGGCGCTGGCGCTGCAGGTGGAGACCGCGCGCGACCTCGCCCCCGACGACCCGGCCGCGGCGACCGCGCTGCTCGGCCGGCTGGTGCCGCGGCTCAACGCCGCGGTCGCCGAGGTGCGCGCCCTGGTCAACGAGCTGCGGCCGCCGACCCTCGACGAGCTCGGGCTGGCCAGCGCCGTGCGCGAGCTGACGGCCCGGCTGTCCACCCCGGACACCGAGGTGCGCACGGCGACCGAGGGGTTGGCCGAGGGGTTGGCCGACGGACTGGCCGACGGGGGTGGGCGGCCGCTGCCCGCGGCGGTCGAGGTGGCGGCGTACCGGATCGCGGGGGAGGCGGCCACCAACGCGGTGCGGCACGCGGCCGCCCGGCACGTCGACGTACTCCTGCACCGGGAGCCGGACCGGCTCCGGGTCGAGGTCCGCGACGACGGCACCGGGCTCCGCGACGGAGCGCCCCGCGGGGTCGGGCTCACCTCGATGCGGATGCGTGCCGAGGAGCTCGGTGGCACCCTCACCGTGAGCACCTCCCCGCACGGCACCACCGTCACCGCCTCGCTCCCGCTGAGCGACCCGACCGACCTGACCGAACCGACCGACCAGAAGGAGGTCCGATGAGCATCCGCGTGCTCGTCGTCGACGACCACCCGCTCTACCGGGAGGGGCTGACCACCGCGCTGTCCACGATGTCCGACGTCGAGGTGGTCGGCGAGGCCGGTGACGGCGCGGCCGCGGTCGCGAGCGCGGCCACGCTGCACCCGGACGTGGTGATGATGGACCTGCACATGCCGGTGATGAACGGCGTCGACGCCACCCGCGCGGTCACCGAGGCGCAGCCCGAGGTGGCCGTGCTCGTGCTGACCATGCTGGAGGGGGACGACTCGGTGTTCGCGGCCGTCCGCGCCGGGGCCCGCGGCTACCTGCTCAAGGGAGCCGACCGCGCCGAGATCCACCGGGCGCTGACCGCCGTGGCGCACGGCGAGGTGGTCTTCTCCGCGACCATCGCGCCGCGGGTGCTCTCCTACTTCGCGACCGGCCGCAGCCGCTCGGTCGAGCCGTTCCCGGAGCTCACCGAGCGGGAGCGGGAGGTGCTCGACCTGGTGGCGCGCGGGCTCACCAACCTCGAGATCGCCCGCCGGCTCTTCCTCAGCGACAAGACGGTGCGCAACCACGTCTCGAACGTGTTCGCCAAGATCCACGTCGCCGGCCGGGCCGAGGCGGTCGCCCGCGCCCGCGACGCCGGCCTCGGCACCGCCTGAGCGCTCGGCGCCCGACGGCGCCCTAGAGTGCCCCGATGACCTCGAGCGACCTCGTCCCCGGATGCTTCCCGTGCGACCAGCAGGCGCAGGCGGTGCTGCCGCCGCGCGAGGACGTCGTGCACACCGACCACTGGCGGGTCGCGCACGCGTTCAACAGCACCCTGCCCGGCTGGCTGGTGCTGGTGCCGACGCGGCACGTGCTCTCGTTCACGGACCTGACCCCGGAGGCCGCCGACGAGCTCGGCGGGCTGGTCCGTCGTCTCGGCGTCGCGCTGGAGGCGGTGACCGGCTGCGTGAAGACCTACCTCATGCAGTTCTCCGAGGCAGAGGGCTTCTCGCACCTGCACCTGCACCTCGTGCCGCGGCAGCCCGAGCACCCTGCGGAGGCCCGCGGACCCCGGGTGTTCAGCTTCCTCAGCGAGGACCAGGACCGGTGGCTGCCCGCCGGCGAGCGCGACCGTCTCGCGCTCGCCGTCCGGGCCGCGCTCTCCTAGTCGGCCCCGGGGCCCGGCGCGGCCCGGCTCAGGCCGGGAAGCGGCCGCCGGACTCCGCCAGGTCGACGAGGTACGGCGGCGGGGCGAACCGGTCGCCGTACGTCGCCGCGAGCTCCCGCGCCCGGGCGACGAACCCGGCCGGCCCGCCGGGGTAGCCCTGGATGAACTGCGCCGCGCCGCCGGTCAGCGCCGGGTAGCCGATCCCCATGATCGAGCCGATGTTCGCGGCGGCCGCCGAGTCGATGACGCCCTCCTCGAAGCAGCGCGCGGTCTCGACCGCCTCGATGAACAGGAACCGGTCGCGCAGGTCGACCAGGTCGTCGAACTGCGGGGCCCGGTCGGCCACTGGGAAGGTATCGGCCAGCCCCTTCCAGAGGCCGAGCCGCTTGCCGTCCTCGTCGTAGTCGTAGAAGCCGGCGCCGCGCAGCCGCCCCGGCCGGCCCGCCTCGATCATCGTGGTCACCACCGCGTCCGCGGCGTGCGCCGGCAGCTCGCGGCCGTCGGCGGCGAGGGCGTCCGCGGTGGCCTTGCGGATCTTGGCCATCAGCTCGAGGTTCAGCTCGTCGGAGAGCTGCAGGGTGCCGACCGGGTAGCCGGCCGAGGTGGCGGCCCGCTCGATGGTCACCGGGTGCACGCCCTCGGCGAGCATCGCCAGCCCCTCGTTGACGAAGGTGCCGATCACCCGTGAGGTGTAGAAGCCGCGGCTGTCGTTGACGACGATCGGGGTCTTGCGGATCGCCTGCACGACGTCGACGGCGCGCGCGATGGTGGCGTCGGAGGTCTGCTCGCCGCGGATGATCTCCACCAGCGGCATCTTGTCGACCGGGGAGAAGAAGTGCAGGCCGACGAAGTCCGCCGGCCGGTCCACCGACCCGGCGAGACCGGTGATCGGCAGCGTGCTGGTGTTCGAGCACAGCAGCGCGTCCGGTGCCACGACGTCCTGCACCTCGGCGTACACCTTGGCCTTGAGCGCGGGGTCCTCGAAGACCGCCTCGATGACCAGGTCGCAGCCGGCCAGGTCCGCCATCTCCCCGGTCGGGGTGATCCGGTCGAGCACCTCCCGGGCCGCCGCCTCGGACATCTTGCCGCGCGAGACCGCCTTGCCGAGGATCTTCTCGGAGTAGCCCTTGCCCTTCTCGGCGTTCTCGGTGCTGACGTCCTTGAGCACCACGTCGAGGCCGCTGCGGGCGCAGGCGTAGGCGATGCCCGCGCCCATCATCCCGGCGCCGAGCACCGCGACCCTGGTGGGCCGGAACGTCTCGAACCCCTGCGGGCGCAGCGACCCGGCGTTGATCGCCTGCAGGTCGAAGAAGAACGCCTGGATCATGTTCTTGGAGTTCTGCCCGGTGATCAGGCTGGTCAGGTAGCGCGACTCGATCCGGGAGGCGGTGTCGAAGTCGACCTGGGCGCCCTCGACGGCGGTCGCCAGGATCGCCTTGGGCGCCGGGTAGTCCGCGCCCTTGAGCTGCTTGCGCAGGTTCGCGGGGAACGCCGGCAGGAACGCGGCCAGCTTCGGGGTGGACGGGGTGCCGCCGGGCACCCTGTAGCCCGGCCGGTCCCACGGCTGCACGGCCGCGTCCGCGTCGTCGCGGTTGGCCTGGATCCAGCCCTTGGCGGCCGGCAGCAGCTCGTCCGGGGAGGCCACCAGCGCGTCGACGAGCCCCTTCTCCTTCGCCTGCGCCGGCTTCATGCGCGGCCCGAGCAGCAGCACGTCCATCAGCGCGGAGCTGAGGCCGAGCATCCGCACCGTGCGGGTCACCCCGCCGCCGCCGGGCAGCAGGCCGAGGGTGACCTCGGGCAGCCCGAGCTGGATCTTCGGGTCGTCGACGACGATCCGGCGGTGGCAGGCCAGCGCGATCTCGAGCCCGCCGCCGAGCGCGGTGCCGTTCACCGCGGCCACCACGGGCTTGCCGAGCCGCTCCAGCCGGCGCAGCTGCGCCTTGACCTCCTCGACCATCGCGAACACGTCCGCGGCGTCCTCCGGTCCGGCCTTCACCATGCCGTTGAGGTCGCCGCCGGCGAAGAAGGTCTTCTTGCCGCTGGTCACCACCACGCCGGCGATCTCGTCACGCTCGGCCTCCAGCCGGTCCACGGCCGCCCCCATCGACTCCAGGTAGAGCCGGTTCATGGTGTTCGCGCTGGCGGTCGGGTCGTCCAGGGTGAGCACGACGATGCCGTCGTCGTCCTTCTGGTAGCGCACTGCGGTCTGCTCGGTGGTCTGGCTCATGGGGCTGCGGGTCCTCGCTGTGGGAGTCGAGTGGGGGTCAGGGACGAAGCGGTACGGCGGTCCGCGGGAGGTGGCCGGAACCGGGTGCGACCGGCCGGCGCCGGGGCGGCGGAGTCAGAGCCGTTCGACGACGGTGGCGATGCCCATCCCGCCGCCGACGCAGAGCGTGGCCAGGCCGTAGCGCTGGTCGCGGCGCTCGAGCTCGTCGACCAGCGTGCCGAGGATCATCGCGCCGGTCGCGCCGAGCGGGTGGCCCATCGCGATCGCGCCGCCGTTGACGTTCACGACGTCGTGGGAGATCCCCATGTCCTTCATGAACCGCATCGCGACCGCGGCGAACGCCTCGTTCATCTCCCACAGGTCGATGTCCTCGACCGAGAGGCCGGCCTTCGCCAGCGCCTTGCGGGAGGCCGGCGCCGGGCCGGTCAGCATGATCGTCGGGTCCGCGCCGGAGACCGCCGTGGCCAGGATCCGGGCCCGCGGGGTGAGCCCGAGGTCGCGGCCGACCTGCTCGTTGCCGATCGCGACGAGCGCGGCTCCGTCGACGATCCCCGAGGAGTTGCCGGCGTGGTGGACGTGGTCGATCCGCTCCACCCAGTGGTACTTCTCCAGCGCCACCGCGTCGAAGCCGCCCTGGTCCCCGATCGCGGCGAACGACGGCGGCAGGCCGGCCAGGCTCTCCACGGTGGTGCCCGGGCGGATGAACTCGTCCCGGTCCAGGACGGTGAGCCCGTTCAGGTCGCGGACCGGCACCAGCGCCCGGTCGAAGTGGCCGTTGGCCTGCGCCTTGGCGGCCCGGGCCTGCGACTCGGCGGCGAACGCGTCGACCTCCGGGCGCGACCAGCCCTCGAGGGTGGCGATCAGGTCCGCGCCGATCCCCTGCGGCACGAAGGAGGTGGTGTCGGCGGTGCGCGGGTCCATCGCCCAGGCGCCGCCGTCGGAGCCCATCGGCACCCGCGACATCGACTCGACGCCCCCGGCGAGGATCAGGTCCTCGAAGCCGGAGCGGACCCGGGCCGCGGCCTGGTTCACCGCCTCCAGACCGGAGGCACAGAACCGGTTGAGCTGCACCCCGGCCACGGTCTCCGGGTAGCCGGCGGCGAGCGCCGCGGTCTTGGCGATGTCGCCGCCCTGGTCGCCGATCGGGGTGACCACGCCGAGCACCACGTCGTCGACCCGGCCCGGGTCGAAGCCGGGGTTGCGCTCCTGGACCGCGTCGAGGAGCTGCACCACCAGGTCGACCGGCTTGACCTCGTAGAGCGACCCGGTCTTCTTCCCCCGGCCGCGCGGCGTGCGGAGGGCGTCGTACACAAATGCCTGCGGCGTCTCGGCCATGGCGCGTCCTGACTTCTCGGAACCGGGGTCTGGTCTTCGATTGTGACACTCATGCTGTTAGCGTCGTCAACCGCCGTGACCCTGTGATCTGGGTCTCCCGACACCGAGCTGTGAGGCCGCATGAGCGTGGAAGCGCACCCGGCCGGGCCCGAGCCCGAGCTGAGCACCCTCGACGAGCTCAGCCGGAGCACCGGGGTCAGCGTCCGCAATATCCGGTTCTACACGACCCGGGGGCTGCTGCCGGCGCCGATCCGGCGCGGCCGGTCGGGCTACTACTCCGCCGACCACGTCGCCCGCCTCGAGCTGGTCCGCGAGCTGCAGGCGCACGGCTTCACGCTGGCCGCGGTCGAGAAGTACGTCGCCCGGATCCCGGCCGACGCCACGCCCGAGACGATCGCGCTGCACCGGACGCTGCTCGCGCCGTGGATGGCCGAGCTGCCGGAGACCCTCTCCCGCCGCGACCTCGAGCGCCGGGCCGGCCGCAAGCTCGGCGAGGACGAGCTGGACACCTTGAACGCGCTCGGGATCGTCTTCCCCACCAAGCAGGGCAAGTTCCAGGTGGCGGTCGCGCACCTCTCGGTCGGGGTCAGCATGCTCGACCTCGGGATGCCGCACGACGTCGCGCTCGCCGCCCAGGATATCTTCACCGCCCACGGCCGCGCCGTCGCCGAGGAGCTCACCGAGCTGTTCCGCACCCGGGTGTGGCCGGCGTACGTCGAGAGCCAGGCCTCGCCCGAGCAGGTCCGGGAAGCCGTGGAGCGGTTCAAGCCGGTGACGGTCGCCGCCCTGGTCACCGCCTACGAGTCCGCAGTCAACGAGACCAAGCGCGAGACCGTCGCGCGCCGCACCCGTTGAGCCGAGGAGCCGACGATGACCCCACCGACGCCCGAGCGGACCCCCCAGCCGGCCACCGGGCCCGCCACCGCGCCTGCCGCCGGGCCGGTCGAGCTGGGGCGCGGGACCGGCCCGCTGCGCGGCGTCCGGGTGGTCGAGCTGGCCGGGATCGGTCCCGGCCCGCACGCCGCGATGCTGCTCGCCGACCTCGGCGCCGACGTGCTGCGGGTCGAGCGCCCCGGCGGCGCGATGAGCCCCGGCCCCCGCGAGACCGACCTGCTCACCCGGGGCCGGCCCAGCGTCGCGATGGACCTCAAGCACCCGGCCGCGGTGGCGACGCTGCTCGACCTGGTCGCCGGCGCCGACGTGCTGATGGAGGGCCTCCGGCCGGGGGTGACCGAGCGGCTCGGCCTCGGCCCGGAGGCCTGCCTGGGGCGCAACCCGGCCCTGGTCTACGCCCGGATAACCGGCTGGGGCCAGGACGGTCCCTGGGCGACCACGGCCGGCCACGACCTCAACTACATCGGGGTGTCCGGCGCGCTGCACGGCCTCGGCCAGACCGCCGACCGGCCCCAGTTCCCGACCAACCTCCTCGGCGACTTCGGCGGCGGCTCGACGTACCTCGTCATCGGGATCCTCGCCGCGCTGCTGGAGTCCCGCAGCAGCGGGCTCGGCCAGGTGGTGGACGCCGCGATCGTGGACGGGACCGCGCACCTGTCGGCGATGTCGGCTTCGATGCTGGCCGGCGGGATGGCACGCGAACGCCGGGCAGCCGGGCTGCTCGACGGCGGCGCCCCGTTCTACGACGTCTACGAGACCTCCGACGGCGAGCACCTCTCGGTGGCCCCGCTCGAGCCTCAGTTCTACGCCGAGATGCTGCGGCTGCTCGACCTCGGCGACGCCGTACCCGACCGCGACGACCTGTCCGCCTGGGCCGCCCTGCGCGAGCGGCTGAGGGCGCGCTTCGCGGAGCGCACCCAGGCCGAGTGGGCCGAGGTGTTCGACGGCTCCGACGCCTGCGTCACGCCGGTCCTGCCGATGACGGAGGCCGCCCGGCACCCGCACCTGGCCGCCCGGGAGACCTACGTCGAGCGCGGCGGGCTGCTGCAGCCGGCGCCGGCGCCACGGTTCTCCCGGACCGGGGCCACGCTGACCTCAGGGCCCAGCCGGCCGGGCGCCGACACCCGGGCCGCGCTCACCGCCTGGGGGGTCGCGGACGTCGACGCGCTGCTCGCGACAGGTGCGATAGACCAGACCTGACGCTTCGTGCGAAAGCGCATGAAGCGCGTCCGGTCTGGGTATTCCTCACTCCGAGCGGGAGGGCGAGGGATGGAGCGCATGGACGAGGCGTGGTCGGTGTGGCGACGGGTCTGGTTGGTCGTCGGGATCCTCAGCACCTGCGCCGCCTTCGTGATGTGGCACCCCGCGACCGTGGTCGGCACCGCGCTGGTCGGAGCCCTCTGCGGCGCCATCGTGGTGCTGCTGCAGCGACAGGACCCGCAGCAGCTCGGCCCGATCCCCGGGGCCTCGACCGCGGAGCCCGCGAACGCGACGGCTGTGGGCAACGTCGCCGGAGCCGCCGGTGTCGGCTCACCGCCGCGCTACTCGGTCGCCCGCGCCGCTCTCGGCACCGCCCTCGCCGCCGTCACCTTCGGCTCCCTGGGCACGATCTCGCTGGGCCTGCTGTTCGGCGTCGCCATGCTGGCCGCGTTCAGCACCCCGCCGTCCCTGCACTTCTGGAAGCTGCGACTCGGTGGCCACGGACCGGTCCGGCGCGGTCGGGGCGACACGATCCCCGCGCAGCGCGGCACGGTCGTCCCGCCGTGCCTGGCCGAGCTGCGGGCCCGGCCGGCGGCGTCGCTGACCGACGTGGAGCTGTGCGCCGCCTGGCGACGCTCCTTCGGGGCGCTGCTCGACGCCGCGTCGCCGGAGGAGAAGGAGTCGGTGGTCTCGCTGCGCCAGGAGTACCTCGACGAGATGGAGGTCCGCGACGCCGGCGCGCTCGAGGCATGGCTGCAGTCCGGGGCGCGCGCGGCGGGCGGTCCGGAACGGTTCCTGGTGCGTCGTGACACCGAAGACCCGCCGTACGCCGCCTGATCGATGACCGTTCACGCCAAGCTGGTCCCGACCCGGGTGCCGGACGCTCCCGAGGCCGCCGTGCTCGTGCTGCACGGCGGCGCCAGCCGGCGCGGCGACGTGCGGGTCAGCCCCACCCAGCTCTCGGTGCTGCGGATGATCCCGATCGCGGCCCGGATCGCGCACGCCGGAGGGAACCGTCTCGCGGTCTTCCGGCTGCTCAACTCCACCCGCGGCTGGGACACCGCGCACACGCCCGTCGACGACGTCGGCTGGGCGCTGGACCAGCTTCGCGAGCGTTTCGGCACGTCGTTGCCGACCTGCCTGGTCGGCCACTCCCTCGGCGGCCGGGCCGCGCTGCTGGCGGGGAGCCGACCAGAGGTCCGCAGCGTCGTCGCGCTGAACCCGTGGGTCTACGCCACCGACGGGCGGGTGAGCCTGCGCGACAAGCAGGTGCTGATCGTGCACGGCACCGAGGACCGGATCGCCAAGTCCGAGAACTCCGCGGTGGTGGCCCGGGCGCTGGCCCGCTCGGCCGAGGTCGGCTACATCAGCGTCGACGGCGGCAAGCACGCCATGCTCGGCCGGCTCGGGGTCTTCGACCGGCTGGCCGCCGACTTCGCGCTGTCCACCCTGCTGGGCGAGGCAGTGTCCGGTCCGGTCGCCGAGGTCCGCGGCGGCCGGCAGTGGGTCACCGTCTGAGGCCTGGCGCCGCGGACCCGTGCCGGCGGGACCCGGCCGACCCGTCAGTGGTGGTACTCGTGCACCACGGCGTGCCCGAGGCCGCGGCCGATCATCCAGCGGTTCACCGGCACGGTGACCACGAAGGCGACCGCCAGCGAGAAGACCAGCGACGCCCAGAAGATCCAGTTGCCGAGCCCGGCGTTGAGCGCACCGGGCACGCCGACCATGACCCCGTTGTCGACGATCTCCATGACCGCGATCGACACGGTGTCGGCGGCCAGCGCGACCTTGACGGCGGCGGCGAACGGCACGCCGGCCCGGAGCACCGGCGAGATGGTCAGCGAGTAGCCGAAGAAGAAGGCCAGCACGATCGCGAGCGCGACGCTCGGCCCTGTGCTCCAGCCCCACCAGGTGGCCAGCACCATGCCCAGCACCTCGCCGATCGCACAGCCGGTCAGGCAGTGCAACGTCGCGCTGACCGCCGTACTCCAGCTCGAGTCCGCCCCGTGGCCGGCCCCGTGGTCGGCTCCGTGGTCGGCTCCGTGGTCTGTCCCGCGGGTGTCCATGGCGTGTCCGGCATCTCCGTGCGTGGACTCGTGCCCGTGCTGCTCATGTGTCTCACTCATGCGTGCCAATATACCCCTGGGGGGTATGCATGGCAAGACCCGCCAGCCAAAAAGCAGGTGGTCCAGGTCACTTGTGCAACTAGTTGCACAAGCGGTCCCCACCCGGCAGAGTCGTCCGCATGGCCCTCGAGCACGCGATCCTGGTCTCGCTCAGCGAGCACCCGGCCGCCGGCCTGGACCTGACCCGTCGCTTCGACCGCTCGATCGGCTTCTTCTGGAATGCCACGCACCAGCAGATCTACCGGACACTGGCGCGGATGGAGGCCGACGGCTGGGTCAGCTCCGCCCAGGTCTCCCAGGCGGGTCGCCGGGACAAGAAGGAGTACGTCGTCACCGCGGCCGGCCGGGCCGAGCTGCAACGGTGGCTGGCCGAGCCGGCCCCTCCCGAGGCGTTCCGCAGCGACCTCGCGGTCCGGCTCCGCGCGGCGTCGTACGGCGACCGGGACGCCGTCCTGGACCAGGTCGAGGCCCACCTCGCGGAGCACGCTGTCCGGCTCGCGCACTACCAGCACCTCGCCCGCCGGGACTTCGCCGACCCGGGCCCCCTCGATGACCAGCAGCGCGACGTGCACCTCGTGCTGCGCGGCGGGATCCGCCTCGAGCAGTTCTGGGTCGAGTGGCTCAGCGAGGTCCTCGACGCCTACGGCCGCACCCGCCACCACGACCGCCCTGCCCCCGACCGCGCTCCCCACGACAGACCTGCCCGCCGCCGCATCCCCGGCCCCCGATCCGACCGGAGCACCACATGAGCACCACCGACACGACGCCCTACCCGCACCTGCTGGCGCCGATCACCCTGGCCGGGACCAGCCGAGCCGGGGGGACCGGCGGTCTCACCCTGCGCAACCGGGTGGTGATGGGGTCGATGCACACCGGCCTCGAGGACCGCGCCAAGCACCTGCCCGAGCTGGCGGCGTACCTCGCCGAGCGGGCCCGCGGCGGCGTCGGCCTGATCGTGACCGGCGGCTACGCCCCGAACGTGCGCGGCTGGCTGCTGCCGTTCGGCTCGATGATGACCCGCCGCCGGCAGGCCGACCGCCATCACCAGGTCACCGACGCCGTGCACGCCGAGGGCGGTGCGATCGCGCTGCAGATCCTGCACGCCGGGCGCTACGGCTACACCCCGCTCAACGTCAGCGCCTCCGCGACGCAGAGCCCGATCACGCCGTACAAGGCGCACGCGCTGAGCAGCCGCGGCGTCGAGCGGACCATCGGCGACTACGTCGACGCCGCCCGGCTGGCCCGGCGGGCGGGCTACGACGGCATCGAGATCATGGGCTCCGAGGGCTACCTGATCAACCAGTTCCTGGCGCCGCACACCAACCGGCGCACCGACCGTTGGGGCGGCAGCGCCGAGAACCGGATGCGGTTCCCGGTCGAGATCGTCCGGCGCACCCGCGAGGCGCTCGGCGAGGACTTCCTGATCATGTTCCGGCTCTCGCTGCTCGACCTGATCCCGGACGGGCAGACCTGGGACGAGACCGTCGCGCTGGCCCAGGCGCTCGAGGCGGCCGGCGCCTCGGTGATCAACACCGGCATCGGCTGGCACGAGGCCCGGATCCCGACGATCCTCACCCAGGTGCCGCGGGCCGCGTGGTCCTGGACGACCGCCCGGCTGCGGCCCGAGCTGGGCATCCCGGTGTGCGCCTCGAACCGGATCAACACCCCCGAGGTGGCCGAGCAGATCCTCGCCGACGGCCAGGCCGACCTGGTCAGCCTGGCCCGGCCGATGCTGGCCGACCCCGAGTTCGTCGCCAAGGCCGCGCAGGGCCGGGCCGACGAGATCAACACCTGCATCGCCTGCAACCAAGCCTGCCTGGACCACACGTTCGCGAACAAGCCGGCCTCCTGCCTGGTCAACCCTCGCGCCGGCCGGGAGACCACGCTGGTGCTCGCCCCGACCCGCGCGGCCAAGGCGATCGCGGTGGTCGGCGCCGGCCCGGCCGGGCTCTCCGCGGCGGTCTCCGCCGCCGAGCGGGGCCACCGGGTGACGCTGTTCGAGGCGGACGCGGAGATCGGCGGCCAGTTCCGGCTGGCGATGCGGATCCCCGGCAAGGAGGAGTTCGCCGAGACGCTGCGCTACTACCGCCGGCGCATGGAGGTGCTCGGCGTCGACGTACGCCTGTCCACCCGCGCCGGCGTCGAGGCCCTCCGCGGGTACGACGAGGTGGTGGTGGCCACCGGGGTGACGCCGCGGATGCCCGACCTCGACGGCATCGAGCACCCGAAGGTGGTCTCCTACCCCGACGCGATCACCGGCCGGGTCCCGGTCGGCCCGCGGGTCGCGGTGATGGGGGCCGGCGGCATCGGCGTGGACGTCAGCCACCTGCTCACCCACGACCCCGAGGAGACCCGCGACGACTGGTTCGCCCACTGGGGCGTCGGGGATCCGGCGGTGGACCGCGGCGGGCTGCGGCAGAAGAAGCCACGGGTCTCGCCGCGCGAGGTCTACCTGCTGCAGCGCAAGAGCACCTCGATCGGCAAGGGGCTGGGCAAGACCTCGGGCTGGGCGCACCGGGCGGTGCTCAAGGACTCCGGGGTGCACCTGCTGCCGGGCGTCAGCTACGTCCGCGTCGACGACCAGGGGCTGCACCTGCTCGGCGAGGACGGGCCGCGCGTGCTCGAGGTCGACCACGTCGTGGTGTGTGCCGGCCAGGAGCCGGTGCGGGCGCTGTACGACGACCTGCTGGCCGCCGGTCTCAGCGCACACCTGATCGGAGGCGCCGACGTGGCCGCCGAGCTCGATGCGAAGCGCGCGATCGAGCAGGGCACCCGGCTGGCCGCGGCGCTCTGAGCGGCAGGCTGGTGCGGGTCGGGGCGAGCGGGTCCGGCCCGGCCGGTCCGGCTCGTGCGGGCCCGGCCTAGCGGGTCCGGCGGTTCTTCAGGCCGACGATCATCAGCGCCACGCCCAGGCCGGCGACCAGCGGGCCGATGACGGCCCAGATCTCCACCCCGGTCATCGGGCTGCCGCCGAGGTAGCCGAGGCCCTGGAACGTCCACACCCCACCGACCACCAACATCAGCGCGCCGAGCACGAGCGGCAGGCTCTTCCTCATCGACCGGTCTCTCCTTCTGGGTGGCACGGGACGGCACGCCGTACGAGCCGCCTGTCCGAAGCCTGTCATCCCCGTGGTCATCGGCCGCGCTGCAGACGCGCCGACTCGGCGGGTGATCGCGCTGCGGACGCGCCGACTCGGCAGGGCATGGCGCTGCAGATGCGCCGACTCGGCGGGTGGTTTGTGGGAAGTTCGGACAAGGATGTCAAGCGCGACATACCGTTCAGGCTCCTCATTTTTCACTCCGGCCTCAAGTCCGCCGGAGCCGGGACCGATGGAACAACCGCACCGACCGCGCCACCAGCGAGGATCCCCGTCCGGATCGACGGGGCCCCCGCTGCCGACACCGGGGACTCCATGCCGCTCGCCACCGCCGCCCGTCCGCACCCGACCCGTGCCGCCGCTCCGCATCCGACCCATCGGGTGAGGACCGGCTGGGCCGCGCTGCTCGCGGCGCTGCTGGTGCTCGTGCCGGCGGCCGCCGCGGCGCAGGAGCCGCCGGAGCCGTACGCCGACTACGACCCGCAGTCCCGGTGCAGCCCGACCGACAAGCCCGGCACCCTCGAGCTGGCCGCCTGGCTGCAGAAGAGCTACCCCGGCTCCGGCTCCCTGGGGATCTCCCGCGGCTGCGCGGCCTCGGGCGTCTCCGAGCACAAGGAGGGCCGCGCCTTCGACTGGGCGGTCGACCACCGCTCGGCCCGGGACCGGGCCTACGTGGCCGACTTCCTCAAGCGCATCCTCGCCACCGACGGCAAGGGCAACCCTGCCGCCAAGGCCCGGCGGATGGGGATCATGTACCTGATCTGGAACGACCGGATCTACGCCTCCTACCGGCAGTTCGAGCCGCAGCCCTACCTGAGCTCCGGTTGCGCCACCAAGGCGTCCTGCTCGGTGACGCTGCGGCACCGCAACCACGTGCACATCTCGCTGTCCCGGGCCGGCGGCCGCGGCGCCACCAGCTGGTACCACCGAGACGACCCCAAGACCCCCACGCCCACGCCGGAGCCGACCCCCGAACCGACGCCCGAACCGACCCCGGAGCCGACTCCCCCGCCGGCCCCGGAGCCCGCCTCCCGCCTCCTGGACCTGGACGAGCGCCCCTACGCCCGGGTCCGGGTGCCGGCCGACGGCACGGCCCTGACCACCCGCTTCGAGCTCGAGGCGGGCCGCAGCTACAAGGTCACCGCGGCGGGGCTGTTCCGCTACGGCAGCCGGCACGAGGTGGCCGACGCCAGCTGCGCCTGGTCGCGGACGCGGCAGGCCTGGCTGCCGCGGCCGGCGCGCTCGGCCCGGCTGGGCAGCCTGAACCTCGAGGTCGGCGGGCGCCCGGTGTTCGCCGACTCCTGCAGCGGCGCCGGCCACGTCTACTCGACGACCCTGACCCCCGACCGGACCGGGCCGTTGCGCGTGCAGGTGGTCAACCGGCGCCGGGCCGAGCCGCAGGGGCGCCTCGTGCTCGCGGTGTCCCGCCCGCGCACCGACGTGCGGGCGGCGCTGCCGGCGTACCCGCCGCTGCACCCGCAACCGACCGCCCCGGCGCAGGCACCCCGCGGTTACGGGCTGCTCGCCGAGACCGTCAGCGTGCCCGCCTCCACCGCCGCGGTGCTCACCGCCCAGGAGCTGCGGGCCGGGGCCCGCTACCGGGTCAGCGTCACCGGCACCACCGCCCTGGGCGGCGGGGTCACCGCCGACGCGCAGTGTGTGGCGGTGGACGGCTCGTGGTTCCGGCAGGCCTCGCTCGACGCCCGCTTTCCCGACGCCGACCACGGCAACCTGTTCCTCGACGGGCTGGCGTTCGCCGGCCGGTCGGGCGGCGAGGGCTGCGCGGCGCACGCGTTCACGACGACGTACACCCCGACCCGCACCGGCCGGCTCCGGCTCGCGGTCTGGGACCCGCTGAGCCGCGCCGACAACACCGGCGCGCTGACCGTGCGGGTGCAGCGGCTCAGCCCGCTGACCACCCCGCCGGGACCGGAGCGGGAGCGCCCGCGGCGCACCGCCGCGTGGACCCAGCGACGCGAGCACGTCACGGTGGCACCGACCCGGGTGCACGGGACCCTCTCCACGTCGCGGTTCCGGCACGGTGAGCGGCTCCGGATCGTGGTCGGCGGCACGGTCCGCTCGCACGGCACCCCGGCCGACGCCACCTGCGTCAAGGTGGACGGGACCTGGCAGCGCACCGACCCGCGACTCGCCCTCGGCCAGGACCCGCTCGAGCTGTGGGTGGACGGGCGTCCGGTCGGGTGGCACGCCCAGGGCTCGGGCGGCGGCTGCTCGGCCGAGCACCGGTACGTCGTCTCCTACGTCGTGCCGCGGTCCGGGCCGCTGCGGCTGGGGCTGCTCGACCTCGACCACCGCGACAACACCGGCTCGCTCGCGGTGACGCTGCAGCGCCGCGGCTGACCTGCCCGGGTGCGCACGTGTCCGGGGTGTCCGGGTGCGGCAGCATGGCCCCATGAGCAGCGTGGGTGGGCGTCCCGCCACGGAGGGACCGCAGCGGCTGCAGGTCCGACGGGCCGGGGAGCGCTTCGAGACCGTGGCGCCCGGGATCCGGACCCGGCACTCGTTCAGCTTCGGCCGGCACTACGACCCCGGGAACACCGCTCACGCGCTGCTGGTCGCGCACAACGACGACCGGGTGCGGCCCGGGCACGGCTACCCGCGGCACCCGCACCAGGACCTGGAGATCCTCACCTGGGTGCTGTCGGGGGCGCTGCGCCACGAGGACTCGCAGGGGACCGGCGGCCTGGTCGCACCCGGCACCCTGCAGCGGCTGAGCGCCGGGTCCGGCATCGAGCACACGGAGTGGAACGACGCGGCCACCGGCAGCGAGGTCCGGTTCGTGCAGATGTGGGTCCGCCCCGCGAGAGCGGCCTGCCGCCGGCGTACGCCGCGGCCGACGTGCCCTCCGGTGACCTGGTGCTGCTCGCCTCCGGCCTGACCGGTGCCGGTGCCGGGCGGCGCCGGGACGCGGTGCTGCCGATCGCCGCGGCGGCCGCCCTGCACCTCGCCCGGCCGGCCGCCGGCGTCGCGGTGACGCTGCCCGACGCGCCGTACCTGCACGTCTTCGTGGCCCGCGGCCGGGTGCTGCTCGAGGGCGCCGGCGAGCTCGGCGAGGGGGACGCGGTGCGGCTGACCGGCGCGGGCACCCGGCTGCTCACCGGTCTCGCGGACCCGGACCAGGAGGCCCCGGGCACCCCGGCCGAGGTGCTGGTCTGGGAGATGCACGCCGGCTGACCGGCTCGCGAGGGTCGGCGTCCCCGCCCGATCGGCCGGTGCGCCTGGGGGCGCCGGATATCGTCGCGGGCATGCAGCTGCGCAGGGCCCTGGGCCAGTACGTCGTCGCGGTGGTGCTGTTCCTGGTACTCGACCTGATCTGGCTCACCGCGATCGCCTCGGACCTCTACGACCGGCTGCTCGGGGACCTGCTCGCCGAGCAGCCGAACGTCCTGGCGGCCGTGGCCTTCTACGCGCTGTTCGTCGCCGGCCTCGTGCACTTCGTGATCGCTCCCGCCGCCGCCCGGCGTTCGGTGGGCCGGGCCGCGCGCGACGGCGCGTTCTTCGGCCTGGTCACCTATGCCACCTGGGACCTCACCAACCTGGCGGTGCTGGACGGCTTCCCGGCTTCGCTGGTGGTGATCGACCTGACCTGGGGAGCGGTGCTGGCGGCCGCGGTCAGCGCGGGCACGGTCGCGCTGTGGCCCCGGGTCGGCGCCCGCCTGGGGTCAGCGGAGGGCGACGGTCAGTAGCACGGCCGAGTCGGCGTGCGCCCGGACGGAGTGCCGCACCGACGGGATCGGCAGCAGCTGGCCGGGACCGAGCTCCTGGCTGCGGTCCCCGCTGTCCAGCGAGACCCGGCCGCTGAGGCAGTACAACGTGCCGGCGGTCGGCGCGTCGTGCTCCGCGAGCTCGGTGCCCTCCTTGAGCGCGATCACCACCGTCCGGAGCGAGCTGCCGCTCACCACCGTGCGCGCGGTGCGGCCCGCGGCGTGCTCGGCGAGCTCGGCGACCAGGCGCTCGGCGAGCTCGAAGAGGTCGACCACCTCGTCCGTGCGTCCGCCGGTCATGGTCTCGGCGTTGGTCCCGCTGTCGCTCTGGTGGCTGGTCATGTCCCCACTCCACCACGCCGGCACGCCGAGGGCCAGCATCCGGCGGTGGACGGGGTCAGGGTCACTGCTGCGGCGGGGGCGCCAGGAGCAGGTGGCCGAGCAGCCCGAGGAGGACCAGCTCACCGGCCGTGGCAGCTGCGGCCCACCACTGGATCGACAGGTCGTCCAGGGCGTCGTACTCGAAGACCCCCGGCCCGAACACCCCCACGCCGAACAGCACGAAGAACCCCAGGACGAGCACCTGGACCGCCGCGCCCACCACCCAGACGAGCCGCCGGTCGAGCGTCGCCAGCAGCGCCGCGCCCACCAGGTAGGCCACCGCCAGGAACAGGTACCCGCCGTAGGTGTTGGAATCGGTGGCGCCCGGCACCGACTCGGCGTCCTTCACCAGGAACATGAGCACCAGGTAGAGCACGCCGAGCATCCCGGCGAGGCCGGCCGCGAGGTGCCGCACCGACCTACGCCGGGACGCGGACGCGCGCGGGCCGGCGCCGGGCACAGTCATCGGGTCACCCCCTGGATCGGGTCCCCTCCATCCGAGCGGGAGCGGCCCGGCCCGGTCAGGGGCGTTCGGCCTGGCTGCACGCACGGCCTCAGCCGGCCAGGCCCTCCACGACCTCGGCGCCGGGCAGCCGGGCCAGCGCGGCGCCGGGGAGCAGCAGCTTGGAGCGGCGCACCCCGCTGCCGATGATCGCCACGTCGATGCAGGCGACCGCCGCGTCGACGAGCAGCCGCCAGCCGCCGGGCAGCCCGACCGGCGTGATGCCGCCGTACTCCATCGACGACTCCTCCACGGCCCGCTCCATCGGGTGGAACGACGCCTTGCGGACGTCGAGCAGCCGCTTGACGACCGAGTTGACGTCGGCGCGGGTGTCCGCCCGGACCACGCAGGCGGCGATGCGCTCCTCGCCGGCACGGCGGCCGGAGACCAGGACGCAGTTGGCGCTCGCGGCCAGCGGTACGTCGTACGCCTCGGTCATCGCCGCGGTGTCCGCGAGCCCCGGATCGATCTCGACCACGCCGACCTGCCGGGCGGCGTCCGGCCAGGCGCCGAGGGCGGCCGCGACGGGAGGCGCGAGGAGGTCCGGCCGGTCCTGCCAGGGGACGGACACCAGGGAACCGAGGCGGGGGCTGGTCATGGGGGTCAGCCTAGGCACCCGCACCGACCGCCGGTCGGGGGGCCGCGGCCGTCCCGTCGCCAGCGCGCCGAACCCTCCTCATCCCGGACGATCTGGGTTAAGGTCCGCATGTCGCATGGGGGTCCCTCGGGATGGACGCAGGTGGGTTCACCTGCCGTTCGCGTCGCGTGCCCGGTCAGGCCTCCTCCGCTCCACGAGAACCCATCAGGATCGCCGAGCCACCGGGTCACCGCCCCGGCTCGCACGCCTCCCACCGAAGGGACACACCCTTGTCAGCCACTGCACGATCGCGCCGCCTCACCGTCGTGGCGGCCGCAGCGGGAATCGGCCTCCTCGCCGGTCCCCTCGCCCTCACCCAGGGCGCCCTCGCCGACGACCACTCGGCCGCCCGCGCCGCCGCCCCCGCCGCGGTCCAGCACGGCAAGTGGCGCGTGAAGGTCGACCTCTACGCGCTCAATGACTTCCACGGCCAGCTCGAGGCCGTCGACCCGCAGAAGAGCTCGGGCGGGCGGGTCGGCTCGACCGTGGCCGGTGGCGCGGAGTACCTCGCCACCCACCTGAAGGAGTGGCGCGCGGCCTCGAAGGACCGCGGGGCCCAGCCGATCACCGTCGCTGCCGGTGACCTGATCGGCGCCACCCCGCTGCTCTCGGCGGCGTTCCACGACGAGCCGACCATCCAGGCGATGAACCTGATGGGCCTGCAGGTGACCTCGGTGGGCAACCACGAGTTCGACGAGGGCTCGCAGGAGCTGCTGCGGATGCAGAACGGCGGCTGCCTGGCCGACGGTGACGGCGCGAACAACCAGAACTCCTGCCCGGACCCGGCGAACCCGTTCGAGGGCGCGGACTTCCAGTACCTCGCGGCCAACGTGAAGGACTCCTCGACCAACAAGACGATCCTGCCGCCGTACTGGGTGAAGAAGGTCAACGGCGAGAAGGTCGGCTTCATCGGCATGACCCTGCAGAACACCCCGAACATTGTGACGAAGTCCGGCGTCGCCGGGCTGGAGTTCACCGACGAGGTGGCCACCGTCAACAAGCTGGTCCCGGTCCTGCGCAAGCAGGGCGTCCAGGCCATGGTGGTGCTGCTGCACGAGGGCGTCACCCCGTCCTCGACCGCCAACGTGAACGGCTGCGAGGGCGCCGAGGGCCCGGGTCTGGAGATCGCGAAGAACCTGGACCCGGAGATCGACCTGGTCGTCTCCGGGCACACCCACCAGCCCTACATCTGCACGGTGCGCGACCCGCACGGTCGCCAGCGCATGATCACCAGCGCCTTCTCCACCGGCCGGGTGGTCACCGAGATCAACCTGCAGATCAAGCGTCGCAACGGCGAGGTGGTCCGCTCCGCGGTCCGCGCCACCAACCACATCGTCACCAACCCGCAGGCCTACGACCCGGCCGAGGCCGTCGACCCGCAGGTGCACGAGAACATCAACCCCGACACCACGGTCGCCAACGCCGCGATCACCCGGCTGATCGCCCGCTACAAGGAGCTCGTGCGGCCGATCGAGTCCAAGGTGCTCGGCAAGATCGCTCCGGCGGACGCGGTGAACACGCTGGCCAAGGTCAACGACGGCACCGACTACCCGCTCGGCAACCTGATCGCGGACAGCCAGAAGCACGACCCGAGCGCCATCCCCAGCGGGGGCGCCACCCCGGTCGTCGCCTTCATGAACCCGGGCGGCATCCGCACCAACCTGGTGGAGAACGACCAGGGAGACGTCACCTACGGCGCGGCCTTCGCGGTCCAGCCGTTCAACAACTACGTCACCTCGGTCGACCTCACCGGCCAGCAGATCCTCGACGTGCTCAACCAGCAGTGGAACGGCCTCAACGAGGGCACGCTGGCCAAGAACGCGAAGATCCTCCAGGTCTCCGGCCTCCAGTACTCCTACAGCGCCGCGCTCGCCGAGACCAAGGACGCCGACGCCCTCGTCGGTGACGTGCTGATCGACGAGAACGGCGACGGCAACGTCACCGAGCTCCTCGACAAGACCAAGACCTACCGGGTGGTGGCCAACTCGTTCCTCACCGACGGTGGCGACGGCTTCGCCACCCTCGGCCAGGGCGCGAACAAGTTCATCGGCGGGCTGGACATCGACGCGCTGGCCCGTGAGCTGACCTCGGGCACCGGCGCCTACCAGCCGCCGGCCGAGGGACGCATCACCAAGGTGTCCTGAGCACCCAGCAACACCCAGCAACACCGCAGCAGCAGGAGGGGCGGCCCCCAGGGCCGCCCCTCCTGTCGTCTGGTCAGCTCCCCGGACCTCTCGCTCAGGTCATCGCGTGGTGGTGCGGGCCGTTCCGGTGCTGCTCGTGCGCCTCCTGGCGCAGCCGGAGTCCGAGCAGCGCGGCGACGAGCAGCGTCACCCCGGTGACCAGCAGGATGCCGGCGGCACCGAGCGAGCCGCTGGTCCAGTCGCTGAGCGCCTCGGGGACCGCGACGGTCACCGCGACCACGCCGGTGGCCAGGTAGGGCCAGGCCCGGGTCCGCAGGTACGCCGCGAACGCGGCCACCCCGACCGCGGCCGTGAGCACGTAGGCACCCCAGGGCTCGACGGCACCGAGCGGGAGCTGCGCGCCGAAGAAGGCCAGGCCGCAGCCGATGATCCGCGCCGAGAGCAGCTCGCGCCACCAGCCGCGCTCGGCGGCCAGCAGCCACAGCACCCCGAGTGCGAGGACCAGCACGCCGAACCACGCCTCACCCAGCCCGCCGCTGGAGAGCGCCCCCAGCCCGGACGGGATCGCGGCGAAGGCCGCCGCCGCCGAGCCGAGCTGGCCGACGGTGGTCGGGGCGACCAGGTAGCCGAGCAGCGCCGCCGCCAGCCCGGCGAGGGCCGCGAGCATGACGGCGAGTTCCTCGTTGCTCATCACGTCGAGCAGCCACAGACCGACCGCGAAGGACAGGCAGCCGGCGGCCGCGGTCAGCAGCACCGAGGTGAGCCTGTTGCGGACCGCCTCCTCGGGCTGCCGCAACGCCCGGGCGCCGCCGGCGGTGCCGACCACCACGAAACCGGCGGCGACCAGCACCAGCGCGGTCACCAGCAGCAGCCCGACCTGCTGGCCGAGCGACAGGTCGGTCCAGGTGGTGCCGAGGAAGAGGACGGCGGCGCCCACCACGAAGGCGCCACCGACGTAGCCGGCGATCTCCGCCATCCGCCGTCGCAACGGGACGGCGACCTCGGTGCCGTGCTCGAGTGCGCCGGCGACCACCGGGTCGGCCTCGCCCGCCCGGCTTGGGTCCAGCAGCCCGGCCTCGATCAGGGCCGTGACGACCGCGCGTGTCGTGCTCTGTGTGCTCATGGGTCCAGCGTGGCGGCTCCGGACTCTTCCCGAGGAGAGTCGTAGTACTCAGTCCGGACGGATCGGATGCTCAACCTCGCCATCAGGACGCGCTGCGGAGGAACTCCTCGAGCAGCGGTCCGGCGGTGCCGGAGCCCGAGTCGCCGACCTCGACGAAGGCCGCCACGGCGAGGTCCCCGTGCACGGCGATCATCCAGGCGTGGGTCCGCAGCGGCTCCTCGCTGCCGAACTCCGCGGTGCCGGTCTTCGCCAGCGCCGGCGGCCCGGGGAGGTCCGCGAGCAGGCTGCCGCTGCCCTCGGTGACCACCGCGCGCATCAGCCCCCGGAGCTGCTCCGCCTCCCCGGCGGTGAGCGGCTGGTCCGGGGAGGCGGTCGGCGCCACGTCCGGCAGCAGGTGCGGTACGACGGTGCGCCCCTGCGCCACCGAGGCCGCGACCGCCGCCATCGCCATCGGGGAGGCGAGCACCTCGCCCTGGCCGATCAGCGCCGCCGCCGCCGCGGTCTCTGAACCACCCGAGCCGTCGGGGCCACCGGGCACCTGGCCGAAGTAGGCCGGGAAGCCGAGGTCGTGGTCGACGCCGAGCCCGAGCGCGGCGGCCGCCTGGTCGAGGTCCCGGACCCGGTCGCGCTGCTCGATGAAGGCGGTGTTGCAGGAGTTCGCCACCGCCTGGCGCAGCGTGATCTCGCCGAGACCCAAGGCCGGGTAGTCGTCGTAGTTCTTGAAGCGCTTGCCGTCCACGACGGTGGTGGACGGGCAGGAGACCCGGCTCTGCGGGTCCAGCCCGGCGCGCAGCAGCGCCAGGCTGGTGACGACCTTGAACGTCGAGCCGGGGGCGTACTGGCCGACGGTGGCGGTGGAGTAGCCCTCCGACCCGGGTCCGCTCGCGGCGGCGAGCAGATCACCGGTCGAGGGCTGCACCGCGACCAGGGCGCTGGACGGCCCGACGTCGGCGAGCACGCGTTCGGCCTGCTCCTGCAGCCGCAGGTCGAGGGTGGTCCGCAACGGTGCACCCGGCACCGGGGCCAGCCGGAACAGTCTGCGGCTGCGCTCCCGCTGCCCCGTGGACCGGGTGGCGGTGACCACCCACCCGGGGGTCCCGCGCAGGCGCTCGTCGTACCGCTGCTGGAGCCCGGAGAGACCGGCCTCGTCGCCGCTGGCGTAGGCGCCGTCGGACTTCTTGACCATCTCCGCGGTCACCGGCCCGACCGAGCCGAGGATCGGGCGGGCGAACTCGCGGGTCGGCGCGAGCGGCAGGGTGTCGGCGACCACCCCGGCGCCGGGGATTCCGGCGACCGCTTGCAGCTGCGGCTGGGCCTCGGCCTCACGCAGCACGATCGCCTCGACGAAGGCCTTCTCCCCGGCCGCCTTCACCTGGGCCACGAACGCAGCGGGGTCGACGTCGACGGCGGCGGCGAGCGCCCGGGCGGAGGCGGCCTGCCGGCCGGGGCCGACCCGGGTCTTGTCGATGCCGAAGCGGAGCACCGGCCGGTCCTCGACGATCGCGGCGCCCCCGCGGCCGGTGATCGGTGCCCGCTCCGGCGCGACCGCGGACAGCTGGAGCACCTCGCCGGGCTTGAGGCCCCAGGCCGACTCCGACAGCGCCACCTTCCAGGCCTCGCCGACCCGGTCCAGGTCGACGGTGCCGGTGCTGGTCCAGGTCGCGTCGGTGTCCGGGAGGTCCCACTCGAAGTCCAGCGCGGCGGTGGCCGAGCTGCCGTCGCCGGACTCGGTGACGTCCTGCACGCTCACCGTGGGCGTCGCCT
Source organism: Nocardioides mesophilus (assembly GCF_014395785.1). Lineage (GTDB taxonomy): Bacteria > Actinomycetota > Actinomycetes > Propionibacteriales > Nocardioidaceae > Nocardioides_B > Nocardioides_B mesophilus. Next base: position 1,819,300 of record NZ_CP060713.1, read on the forward strand.
CCTCCATCCCCTCGCTGACCCGGGCCCGCAGCTTCTCCGGCGCGACCTTCCCGGTGACCGGGACGCCCGTCAGGTCGCCGGCGGTCAGGCCAGCGGCGAGCGCCCGGGCGACGTCGTCGGGTTCTTGCCCCGGATCCGCGGATCCGCTGGTGCAGCCGGCGAGGGCAGAGCCGGCGAGCAGGACGGTGGCGAGGAGGGTGCGGCTTCTCACCCCCCGATCCGACCATCCCGCCCGGCGGGAGTCAAAGCACCGGCCCCAGCGTCGCGTCGGACGCCGTCCCGGTGGTCGCCCGAGACCCGCCGCGGCCACCAGAACGTCTCGCCGAGCAGCACCCCGAGCGCGGGCACCACGACGGTGCGCACCAGCAGGGTGTCGAGCAGCACGCCGATGCAGATCACCACGCCGAGCTGGGCGAGCACCACCAGCGGCAGCACGCCGAGCACCGCGAACACGGCGGCCAGCAGGATGCCGGCGCTGGTGATCACGCCGCCGGTCGCGGTCAGCGCGCGCAGCATGCCGGCCTTCGAGCCGTGGGCGGCGGCCTCCTCCTTCGCGCGAGTGACCAGGAAGATGTTGTAGTCGACGCCGAGCGCGACCAGGAACAGGAACGCCAGCAGCGGGACGCCGACGTCCAGCGCCGGGAAGCCGAGCACCTGGGTGAAGACGAGCCAGGAGAGGCCGAGGCTGGCGAGGTACGTCGCCAGCACGGTGAGCACCAGCAGGAACGGCGCGAGCAGGGAGCGGAGCAGCAGGATCAGCGCGCCCAGCACGAGCACGACGATCAGCGGCAGGATCACCATCCGGTCCCGGGCGGCGGCGTCCGTCGCGTCCACGGCCTGGGCCTGGGTGCCGCCGACATAGGTCTGGTCGAGGTCGGCGAGGGCGGCGCGCAGGCCGATCACCGTCGCGGTGGACTCCTCCGACCCGGGGGCGGCGTCGATGACCGCGGTGATCTCGGTGATGCCGTCCGCGGACCGGCTGACCTGGGCGCTGCGGACTCCGTCGGAGTCGCGGACCTCGGAGAGCACCTGCTCGGCGTTGCCGCGGGTGAGCACCTGCACCGGGTCGGAGGTGCCGGCCGGGAACGACTCGGCGAGCCGCTCCGAGGCCGCGATCGCCTCCGGCTTCTCGAGGAACTGGTCGGCGGGGCCGAGCCCGGTGTCGATGCGGAGCACGTTGAGGGCGAGCACCCCGAGCACGATCGCGGAGCCGACGACGTACACCGCCGGCCGCACGGCCACCGCGTCCCCGACCCGGTGCCACAGGGTGCGGGACTCGACCAGCGACTGCTGGCCGACCCGCGGCACCTTGGGCCAGAAGATCCAGCGGCCGAAGACGACGAGCGCAGCCGGCAGCACCACCAGCACGAAGGAGGCCGCGGTGAGCACACCGATCGCGCAGGCCAGGCCCAGTCCGCGGGTGCTCGGGATCAGCGAGAGCAGCAGGGTGAGCAGCCCGAGCACCACGGTCACCGAGCTGGAGAGCACCGCCTCCGCGGTACGCCGCAGCGCGTGCGCCATCGCGGTGAACCGGTTCTCCTCGTGCCGCAGCTCGTCGCGGTAGCGCGAGATCAGCAGCAGCGCGTAGTCGGTGCCGGCACCGAACACCAGCACCGAGAGGATGCCGATCGTGGACTCGTCCCAGGCGATGTTCACCGCGGCGAGCACGTGGGTGGCCAGCACCGCGGCGAGACGGTCGGCGACCCCGACGACGGTCAACGGGATCAACCAGAGCACGGGGCTGCGGTAGGTCAGCAGCAGCAGCACCGCGACCACCAGCGCGGTGGTGAGCAGCAGGCTGGTGTTGGCCCCGTCGAAGACCGCGGCGAGGTCGGCCTGCACCGCGGCCGGGCCGGTCACCTGTGCGGTGACCCCGTCGGGCACGGCCGCGTCCAGCGAGTCCCGCAGCTCGCCGACCAGCTCGGCGTTCTCCGCTGCCCCGACCTGCGGCACCGGCACCACGGCGAGCGCGGCGGTGCCGTCCTCGGAGGGCGTCACCGGCGGCCCCGGGGGCAGCTCGAGCTGGGTGCGCACGTCGTCCACGGCTCCCTGCAGCGCGCCGACGGCGCCCGGGTCGAGCTTGCCCTGGTCGGCGGTGAACAGCACCACGGCCGTGGAGGCGTCCTCGGGGAGCCGGTCCTGCAGCTCGGCGGCGATCGTGCTGTCGGCGTCGCGCGGGAGCGAGTCCAGCGGTGAGCTGGTGCGGCCGGCCTCCCCGACGACACCGGCGGCCGCGCCTGCCAGCAGCAGCGGAACCAGGGCGAACGCCCACGCCGTCCGCCGGCCGGTGATCAGGGCACGGATCCGGGCAAGCAGGTCGGGTGCGGGGCCGCTCATGTGTGACACTCCCTGTTGTTCGTCAGCACGTTGATAGTTAAGTTGGTTACTTACCAAGCCAGGAAAGTAGCAGAGCATGTCCAGCGACGCCACCCAGCACGGTCCGACCGCCGAGACCGACGGCTGTCCCACCATGTCGGACGCCGACGACCGGCCGGTCGCTGCGGACCCTCCCGGGTCGCCCGCGGCCGGACCGGCCACCGAGTTCGTCTCCTCGTGGCAGCAGACCGAGACGCTGACCGCGCTGCGCACCCTCGTCGAGGTGGCCGGCCGGGTGCGACCGGTGGTCGCGGAGCGGGCCGGGCTCAGCCAGTCCGAGCTGGTCACGCTCGAGCACCTCGTGGCCCGGCCGATGGGTCCCGCCGAGGTCGCCCGGCTGCTCGGGGTCACCTCCGCGGCCAGCACCGGCATCGTGGACCGGCTGACCGGCCGCGGCCACGTGGAGCGGCATCCGCACGCCGGCGACCGCCGCCGTACCGACCTGGTGATCACCCCCTCGGGGCGCGAGGAGATCCTCGGGCACCTGATCCCGATGTTCCGGGCGCTCGGCGAGATGGACTCCCAGCTCGACGACGCCGAGCGCGAGGTGGTGCTGCGCTACCTGGAGCGCGCCACCGAGGCGTTCCGCAGCGTGCTCTGACCGAGACACCCGCCCCTCCCGGACGCCGGTCGGCCCGCGGCGGCGCCGACCGATGAGTTCTCTGGCCGGCACCGGTCAGTGTCCCTAGAGTGAGTCGAGGCGAGGGGACACCAGATGACGCAGACCCAGACGGGGATCCAGGCAGAGACCGGGACCGGGACGCCGGGCGGGACACCGGCCGGTGCGCCGGCCCCGGACCGGGGTGACTTCACCACGGTCGCCGACCCGTTCCGGCGCGAGCTGCTCGCGCACTGCTACCGGATGACCGGCTCGGTGCACGACGCCGAGGACCTGGTCCAGGAGACCTACCTGCGGGCCTGGCGCGCCTACCACTCCTTCGAGGGACGCTCCTCGGTGCGCACCTGGCTGCACCGGATCGCCACCAATGTCTGCCTCACCGCGCTCGAGGGCAAGGACCGCCGGCCGCTGCCCACCGGGCTCGGCCAGCCCGGCAGCACCGCCGGCGACCCGCTCGACGAGCGGGCGGAGGTGCCCTGGCTCGAACCGGCCCCGGACGCGCTCGTGGCCGACCCGGCCGACGCCGCGGAGGCGCGGGAGGGCATCCGGCTCGCGTTCGTGGCCGCCCTGCAGCACCTGCCGGCCCGGCAGCGGGCGGTGCTGATCCTGCGCGACGTGCTCCGCTGGAAGGCCGCCGAGGTGGCCGAGGCGCTCGAGACCACCCCGGCCGCGGTGAACAGCGCCCTGCAGCGGGCGCACGCCCAGATGGACCGGGTGCGCGTCGCCGGCGAGACCGCCGACGAGCCGACGCCGGAGCAGCGCGAGCTCCTCGACCGCTACGTCCAGGCCTTCTGGGACAAGGACATCGACACGATCGTCTCGATGCTCACCCGCGAGGCGGTCTGGGAGATGCCGCCGTTCGCCGGCTGGTACCAGGGCGCCGAGAACATCGGCCGGCTCATCGACACCCAGTGCCCGGGCCAGACCTACGACATGCCGATGCTTCCGACCCGGGCCAACGGCCAGCCGGCGTTCGGCCTGTACATGCGCACGCCCGCGGGCGACTTCGTGCCGTTCCAGCTCCAGGTGCTCACCTTCGAGGGGCCCCGGGTGGCGCACGTCGCCGCGTTCTTCTCGCCCGGGCTCTTCGAGCTGTTCGGGCTGCCCGAGCGACTGCCGGCCCGGGAGCCCGAGGGGCACTGATGAGCCTGGCCCCGCGGGAGGAGCTGCTGACCGGCGCTCCCGCCCTCCTCGAGCGCGCCGTCGGCTACACCCGCGGCTGCCTCGCGCTCGTCGGCGGCGTCCCGCCGCACGCCGCGACTCCGTGCGCCTCCTGGGACCTCGCCGCCCTGCTGCGGCACATGGACGACTCGCTCGCCGCCTTCACCGAGGCCGCCGAGCTCGGGTACGTGCACCTCGGGCAGCCGAGCCCGTCCCCGGCCGACGCGGGCGGTGGTTCGACCGGCGGCACGGCTGGCGGCACGGCCCATGGCACGGCTGGTGGTCCGGTCCACGGCACGGCGTCGGGAACGGCCGCCTCGGTCGCGGCGCTGAAGGGACGCGCCTGCGCGCTGCTCGCCGCGTGGGCGGCCGGCGCGGCGCCGGCGGTCCTGGTCGGCAGCGCGCCGATCCGGTCGGACCTGCTCGCTGCCGCCGGATCGCTGGAGATCGCCGTGCACGGCTGGGACGTCTCGGTGGCCTGCGGGGCGCCGCGACCGATCCCGGACCCGCTCGCGCGGGCGCTGATCGAGGTCGCCGACCTGCTCCTCGACGGCCGAACCGGGGAGGGCCGGTTCGCGCCGGCGCTCGACGTACCCCCCGGAGCCGACGCGAGCACCCGCCTGCTGGCCCGGGTCGGCCGGGCAGCAGCCGGTCCCCGGACCTGACCGGGCCGCGGGTCCGACCGGTCAGCAGCCACGCCCGCCACCCGGCCGCGCTGGGACCTGCACTCGGACATGCACTCGCGGGCCGAACCGGCGGTCCACACGCCCGGCCACCCGACCGGACCCGCCCGAGTGCATGTCCGAGCGAGGCTGCGCGGCCGCGGGACCCCCGTGCCGCGCCTGCAGTCCCCACGCCACGCTGCCCAGGGCACCCAGCCGGCCGCCGGACTTGCGCCGAGTCCCTAGGCTCGCGCCGTGAGCAACCCGGACGCCTCCCTGCTCGCTCTGGCCGTCGCCACTGCTCTGCACGCGGGGTTCCAGCTCACCGTGACCGTCCTGGTCTACCCGGCGCTGGCGCGGGTCGAGCCCGAGCACTGGCGGCGCAACCACGACGCACACTCCCGGCTGATCACGCCGCTGGTGGTGCTCGTCTACGGCGCGCTCGTGCTCGCGGGAGGCTGGGCGCTCCTCGAGGACGCCGGCGATCCGTGGGTGTGGGCCTGCCTGTCGGCCGTCGTGGTGACCTTCGCGGTGACCGCGGTTCTGGCGGCGCCGACGCACGGTCGGCTCTCCGCCGGCAAGGACGAGGCGCTGGTACGCCGGCTGCTGCTGGCCGACCGCGTCCGGGCTGCTGCGGCGGCGGTCGCCTGTGTCGCGGCGGTGCTCGCCGCCTGGTGACCGGCCGCGTCAGCCGGATCGGCAGCAGCGCCCAGCTCCGACCGATCCACCCCCTGGGCCACCGGGTCGGCGCGATCGGTTCGCCGCCGATGAGTCCGGGCACGACAGAGGGTCGGTCCAGCTGAGGGGTCCGGGAGCCGCCCGGACCCGGGTGAGAGGACGAAGCGATGACCAGGACGACGACCTGTCTGTGGTTCGACCGCGGCGCCGAGGAGGCCGCCCGGTTCTACGTCTCGGTGTTCCCGGGCTCGCGGATCACCGGGGTGACGCCTGCTCCGGAAAACGCCCCGGGCGGCACGGGCGAGGTGCTGGCGGTCACCTTCGAGCTGGACGGCGCCCCGTTCGTGGCGCTCAACGGCCGCCCCGACCACGCCGGGTTCACCGAAGCGATCTCGATCCAGGTCGACTGCGCCGACCAGGCCGAGGTGGACCACTACTGGTCACGTCTCGGCGGGGGCGGCGAGGAGAGCCGCTGCGGATGGCTCCGGGACCGCTACGGCCTGAGCTGGCAGGTCGTGCCGCGGCGCCTGCCGGAGCTGCTCGGCGACCCGGATCCTGAGGTGGCTGGACGGGTGATGGCCACCATGCTGACGATGGGCAAGCTCGAGATCGAGCCGCTCGAGGCCGCCGCCCGGGAGGCCACCGTCTAGGACGGCACCTCGACGGTCGTGACCACGTCGGTGACGCTCGGCCGGCGCGGCGTCGAGGAGAAGCCGAAGTGGCAGGGCGGGTCGACCGGCGCCAGCTCCCCGAGGTCCACGCCGTCGAAGCGGCCGGCCAGTCCCTCCACGGCGTGCACGTCGGTGGCGCCGTACCACTCGCGCCGCCCGGCCCCGGCCGACCCGCGGGTGCGCACCCCCCGCATCACCACCCGGCTGACCGGGTCGGCGGCGGCGGACCACAGCGGCCGGGTCGCCACGCCCTCGGGCACCAGGTGCAGCAGAGCACCGGCCGGGGTACGCCGGCCCACCTGCAGCACCATGTCGAGCGACGGGCTGCGCACCGCCCAGCTGCGCCGGACCACCTCGACGGCGACCGGCTCGATGCGGACCTCGTCGAAGCGGTAGGTCGCGCCCACGAACGCCGCCACCTCCTCGCGCGGCGCGACCAGCACCCGGTGCCCGGCGGCGGTCTCCACCATCAAGTCGGAGAACGCACCCAGTGGCGTGCGGTGCCAGTGGCCGAGAACGATCCGGGTGCCGCTGGTCGAGCCGACCCCGACGATCCGGCCGTGGAAGCGCAGTCGTCGCACGGGGGTCCTCCTCGGGCCGGGTCGTCGGGTGTCCCGCAGGACGAGTACCCGCCCGCCGCACGGCGAACCCTGGCCACCGGTCCAGGTGGCCCTTGTGTGATACCCCCTACGGGTATAACGTCGGTCCCATGGATAGGGCCCAGGGGTATCCCGGGCCGCCGGCGAGAGGAACCCCCATGGCCAACCAGCCCGTGCAGCCCGACCAGCAAGAGCAGCCCGAGCAGCACAGCCACCACGGCTACATCCACGCCAAGGACGACTACCAGCGTCGCCTGCGCCGGATCGAAGGTCAGGTCCGGGGCCTGCAGCGGATGGTGGAGGAGGAGAAGTACTGCATCGACATCCTCACCCAGGTCTCCTCGGTCACCAGCGCCCTCCAGTCGGTCGCGCTCGGCCTGCTCGACGAGCACCTGAGCCACTGCGTGGTCGACGCCGCACGCGCCGGCGGCGCGGAGTCCGACGCCAAGATCGCCGAGGCGTCCGCGGCCATCGCCCGCCTCGTCAAGTCCTGACCCGCCGCGCTCAGCGGCACGGCACGCGCACAACCAGACAGCCAGACCACCGAAGAACCCCCACGTCCTCACCGGACCGGAACGAAGGAGCACCACCATGACCAGCACCCAGACCTACACCGTCACCGGCATGACCTGCGGCCACTGCGTCAGCTCGGTCACCGAGGAGATCCAGGAGATCGACGGCGTCGAGGACGTGCAGGTCGTCCTCGAGACCGGTGCGGTCACCGTGACCAGTGCCCAGCCCCTCGACGACGACGCCGTCCGCGCCGCCGTCGAGGAGGCCGGGTACGCCGTCGCGTGAACACCCCGGCACGGGTCGGCGCCTTCACGCTGGCCCTGTTCGCGGTGCTCGGCGCCTCGGTCGTGGCCGGCCGCGCCTGGGGGCCGACCCTCGACGCCGAGCCCACCGCCGCCCACGACATGGCCGACGCAGGCCAGGCAGGACAGGAAGGACAGATGGGGCACGCGGACGACACGACCGAGCACCTCCCCGGCGGCCTGATGCGCAGCCAGGACGGCCTCACCCTCGACCTCGACCCCGCGGTCGTGGCGCCGGGCGCCGCCGTACCGCTCTCCTTCACCGTCCGCGATGCCGCCGGCGACCCGGTCACCGACTTCGACGTGGTCCACGGGAAGCGGCTGCACCTGATCGTGGTCCGTCGCGACCTCAGCGGCTTCCAGCACGTGCACCCGAGCCTCGACCCGGCCACCGGACGGTGGAGCACCGACCTGGCGCTCACCCCGGGCACCTGGCGCGTGGACGCCGATTTCACGGCGACCGGCCACGAGCCGCTGACGCTGGGCACCGACCTCGCGGTCCCGGGCCGGTTCACGCCGGTCGCCCTGCCCGCCCCGTCGCGGGTCGCCGAGGTGGACGGCTACCAGGTGCGGCTGTCCGGGCAGCTGTCGGCCGGTACGGCGTCCGAGGTGCGGCTCAGCATCAGCCACCACGGGACGCCAGTCACCGACCTGCAGCCCTACCTCGGTTCCTACGGCCACCTGGTGGCGCTCCGCGACGGCGACCTGGCCTACCTGCACGTGCACCCGCACGAGGGGGCGTCCGCCGGACCCGGGATCGACTTCACCGCCGAGGTGCCGAGCACCGGGCGCTACCGGCTGTTCCTGGACTTCCGCCACGACGGGGTCGTCCGGACAGCCGCCTTCACCGTGGAGGTGGACCGATGACGAAGACCGACCAGACCCAGCCCGCTGCCGGCCCGACCCAGCAGGTCGAGCTCGCCATCACCGGGATGACCTGCGCCAGCTGCGCGAACCGCATCGAGCGCAAGCTCAACAAGCTCGACGGCGTCGTCGCGACGGTCAACTACGCGACCGAGAAGGCCCGGGTCAGCTTCCCGGCCGACCTCCCGCCCGAGCAGCTGCTGAGCACGGTCGAGCAGGCCGGCTACGCCGCCACCCTCCCCCGTCCCGAGCGCCCCGCCGGGGACGAGACCGCAGTCCCCGAGGACCCCACCGCGGCGCTGCGCCGACGGCTGGTCATCTCCGCGGTGCTGAGCCTCCCGGTGGTCGTGCTGGCGATGGTGCCGGCCTGGCAGTTCACCTACTGGCAGTGGCTCTCCCTGACCCTGGCGGCGCCGGTGGTCGTGTGGGGAGGCTGGCCGTTCCACCGCGCGGCCTGGACGAACCTGCGGCACGGCACCTCGACGATGGACACGCTGGTCTCGCTGGGCACGCTGGCCGCGTTCGGCTGGTCGCTCTACGCGCTGTTCCTCGGCACCGCCGGGGAGCCCGGCATGACGCACCCGTTCGAGCTCACCGTCGGACGCAGCGACGGCGCGGGCAACATCTACCTCGAGGCCGCGGCCGGCGTGACGACGTTCCTGCTCGCCGGTCGCTACGTCGAGGCCCGGTCCAAGCGGCGGGCCGGGGCCGCGCTGCGCGCCCTGCTCGAGCTCGGTGCCAAGGACGTTGCAGTGCTGCGCGACGGCCCGTCCGGCCGCTCCGAGCACCGGATCCCGGTCGAGCAGCTCAGCGTCGGCGACCTGTTCGTCGTACGCCCCGGCGAGAAGCTCGCCACCGACGGTGTCGTCGAGGAGGGCACCTCCGCGGTCGACGAGTCGATGCTGACCGGCGAGTCGGTGCCGGTGGAGGTCGGGCCCGGTACGGCGGTGACCGGGGCGACCGTGAACGCGGGCGGTCGTCTCGTCGTCCGGGCCACCCGGGTCGGCGCGGACACCCAGCTGGCGCAGATGGCCCGCCTGGTCGAGGACGCCCAGAACGGCAAGGCCCAGGCGCAACGGCTCGCCGACCGGATCTCGGGGATCTTCGTGCCCGTGGTGATCACGCTCGCCGTGGCCACGCTCGGCTTCTGGATCGGCTCCGGCAACGGGCTGACCGTCGCCTTCACCGCGGCCGTCGCGGTGCTGATCATCGCCTGCCCGTGCGCGCTCGGGCTGGCGACCCCGACGGCGCTGATGGTCGGGACCGGTCGCGGCGCCCAGCTCGGCATCCTGATCAAGGGCCCGGAGGTGCTCGAGAGCACCCGGCAGGTGGACACGATCCTGCTCGACAAGACCGGCACGGTCACCACCGGGCAGATGACCCTGCTCGACGTCGTCGCCGACGACGACGAGCAGGCCGACGAGGTGCTCCGGCTCGCCGGCGCCCTGGAGTCCGGCTCGGAGCACCCGATCGCCCGGGCCGTCGCCCGCGGCGCGGCCGACCGGTCGGGCGGTCTGCCGGAGGTGGAGGGCTTCGCGAACGTGGAGGGACTCGGCGTCCAGGGGGTCGTCGAGGGGCACGCGGTGCTCGTCGGGCGACCGCGGCTGCTGGCCGAGTGGTCGCAGCACCTGTCCCCGCGGCTGGCCGAGGCGATGTCGGCGGCCGAGGCCGAGGGCCGCACGGTGGTCGCGGTCGGCTGGGACGGGCGTGCGCGCGGTCTGCTGGTGGTGGCCGACGCGGTGAAGGCGACCTCCGCCGAGGCGATCACCCTGCTGCGCCGGCTGGGGCTGACGCCGGTGCTGCTCACCGGCGACCACGAGACGGTGGCGCGCTCGGTCGCCCGGCAGGTCGGGATCGCGGAGTCCGACGTGATCGCGGGGGTGCTGCCGGCGGAGAAGGTCGGGGTGGTGCGCCGGCTGCAGGCCGAGGGCCGCACGGTCGCCATGGTCGGCGACGGGGTGAACGACGCGGCCGCTCTCGCGCAGGCCGACCTGGGCCTGGCGATGGGCACCGGCACCGACGTGGCCATCGAGGCCAGCGACCTCACCCTGGTCCGCGGCGACCTGCGGGTCGTGGCCGACGGGATCCGGCTGGCCCGGCGGACGCTGGGCATCATCAAGGGCAACCTGTTCTGGGCCTTCGCCTACAACGTGGCCGCGCTGCCGCTGGCCGCTGCCGGGCTGCTGAACCCGATGCTGGCCGGCGCCGCGATGGCGTTCAGCTCGGTGTTCGTGGTGACCAACAGCCTGCGGCTGCGCGGGTTCCGCCCCGTCGCGACCTGAGCACCCGGCCCGACACGACCGAGCCGCGGTCCGGGCAGCACCCCCGCTGCCCGGACCGCGGCTTGTCTGTTCCTCTACGTGCCCTCCGGGGGTCTTGACCAGAAACCTACACAGCATGTAGAAGTTGTTGTGTACTTTTCCGTTCGAGCTCCCGGAGGAACCACATGCGCCTCACCGCGACCGCAGCCGCCGCCACCCTGCTCGCCGCCACGGCCGTCGTACTCCCGGCGACCGCGGCCCACGCCGCCGACAGCTTGCCCGACACCGCCTGCATGCAGGCCGGCATCGCGGCCCTGAAGGAGGCCGGGCTGTTCAGCACCGTCGCCCGCGACGGTCTGCCGATCGCCACCGCCGTCGGCGTCGGGGTGACGCCGCGGGCGGGCACCAACGTGGCCGCGTTGCCGGACCCGCTGCCGCTCTCGGTGGTGCTCGCCGACCACCGGGCCGGAGCGGGCAGCCTGTTCGACTACCCCTGGTGCTGAGCGGACGCTGAGCCCGGTGCGGTCCTGTCGAGGCCGCACCCTTGCCGCGCCGGGCTCAGCGTCTCCCCCTGGCCGAGGACCTGCCGACCACGCCCTTCCCTTCCGGTCGGCAGGTCCTTGCGCGTCCGGGCCCGGGAACCCGGTTGCCTCGCGACCTGCACCGGCGCGAGGCTGACCCTCATGACCCTGCGCCCGACCAGCCGCACGCCCGTCGCAGCGGTGGTCCAGCTGGTGCTGGGCTGCCTCGTGCTCGGCCTCGGGGTGACGCTCCTGCTCGAGGCCGCGCTGGGCTCCGACGGCTACTCGACGCTCGTCAACGGCCTGACGCTGAGCAGCGGGCAGCCGTTCTGGGTGCTGAACGCCGTCGTCGGCGTGCTGCTGATCGCGATGGCGTGGGTGCGCGGGACCGTGCCGGGGCTGGGCACGCTCGTGCAGCCGCTCCTCGTCGGCTTCTCGGTGACCGCGGCGATGGCGGCGATCCCGGACACGTCCTCCCTGGGCGCGCGGGTGGTCGAGCTCCTCCTCGCGTTCGCGCTGCTGCCGCTCGGCGTGGCGGCGTACCTCTCGAGCGACACCGGCGCCGGGCCGGCCGAGGCGGCGGCGCTGGCGTGGGACCCGCCGATGCCGTTCCGGTGGAGCTACAGCCTGGTGCAGGGCGGCGGCGCGCTGGTCGGTTGGCTGCTCGGCGCCGCGGTCGGCCCGGGCACGCTGCTGGTGATCTTCCTGCTCGGGCCCGCCGTGGACCTGCTCGGTCGCCGGGTGCCGCTGCTGCGGCTGGCCCCGCGCTGAGCGCCGGTCAGGCGTCGAAGGTCGCGAGCCCGATCAGCCAGAGCTACCACCCGAGCCGCGCCCACTCACCGGCTCACCGCGCTCACCGGCTCACCGCGGGCCGACGGCATCGGCGAACGGGTCCGCCGACGGGTCGGTCCAGGGCGACGCGAGCGGCGGGCTCCACGGCGTCGTCCGCAGGTCCGTCGTGACCAGGTGCACCCGCCGATCGGCCCCGTCGTCCGGCGACAGGCAGGCCAGGTGCAGCCACTCGCCGCAGACCAGCCGCTGGAGCACGGTCGAGCGACGGACGACCGCGAGCACGGCCTCCGGCGCGGCGGCCACCACCACGAGCTGCCGCACCGGCTCGTGCGCCCCTGGCGGCGGGACCTCCGCAGGGTCGGCGGCGAACAGCGCCTGCCACGGCAGGCCGAGGCGCAGGTCGCCGTGCGCCCCGGTGAGCACGCCGACGTCGCCGACGACGTTGTGGGTGGTCTTGTCCCCCGCCCCGAGCACGTCGGGCGCCACCGTCGAGAAGTAGTACTGCGCGTTGATCCACTGCCCGACCACGGCCGGGGCGTTCAGCAGCGACTCGAGCACCGCGCGGTCGGGGTCCTGCCGCTCGTCGTAGGAGTGCAGGAACACCCGGCCGTCGAGGTCGAGGTCCGCGGAGAGCCGCCGCGGGCCGATCAGCATGGCCGCGTTGCCGGCCAGGCCCCACTCGGGCGTGGGCTCGGACCAGTCGCTCGCCCGTCGTGCCGCCACGGTGCGCGCGTCGCCCCGTCGGCCCGGGCCGCGCCGACGCCCCCGCACCTGGTCCGGGAGCGTCCGCAGCCGCTCCTCGCAGGTCGCCGCAGCGGCGAGCCGCGCGTCCCGCTCCAGCGCCTCGAGCTGCGCGGCGTGGGTGAGCCGGGCCTGCGCGAGCGGGTCGACCGTCAGGGCGTCCGTCGTGGTCTCGTGGACCGCGGCGACGGCCACGGTGTCGGCAGGCAGCGTGATGCCCCGCGCGGCGAGACGACGCCGTACCTCGGGGTCGTTGAGCGCGTCGACCACGACCACGGCGTTCACCTCGCCGCCGTTGCCGCCGCAGGCGCCGCAGTCGTAGGCCGAGGCGTAGGCGTTGTTCTCCATCGCCGCGACGTGGCCGCAGACCACCAGCAGCGGCGCGAAGCCGTCGACGAGACCGATCGCGCGCAGCAGGCCCTCGGCGAGGTCGGCCCGCTCCTCCTGCGTCATGGCGACGTGCAGCCGGGGGGACGGCGCCGGCTGCCGGCCGAGGGCCCGCCGGGTCCAGGACCGGTCGACCGACCGCCAGCGGGAGGGCAGCACCGTGGCGGCCAGCGCAGCGGCCGCCGCCGGCAGCCCGCCTGCCTCCGCCAGCACCAGCGGCACCGCCGGCGCGCTCCCGAGCGACGTGCTCGCCCGGTGCACCCGGGACCGGAGCCGCACGGGACCGTCCTGCGCCGCGGCGGCCTCGTGCGTCGGCACCACCAGCGCCGGGCACTGGTCGAACGACCCGCCGTCGGCGTCGTGGTAGCGGACCGCGGCGCCGAAGAAGCCCGCCGCGCCGAAGGTCTCGTAGTCACCCTGCCGCTCCAGCGCCCGACGCAGCCGCTCGGAGCGTACGTCGATGCAGAGCACCAGCTGGGCGCTCGGCCGGGCCGCCGGGGCCTCCGCCTCCGGCCGGTGGCCGTCCGCCTGCCGCTGCAGCCGGGCGAGGAGGTCGTCGTGGACGCCGCGCTCGTAGGCGAGCTGCCACACGCTCGCGAGCCGCCGGCCGGCGAAGAGCGTCCGCTCGGGCTGCGGACGCTGCTGCGCCTCCAGGTCGACCGGGCGTGCCGCCACGGCTCCGGTGAACAGCACGTCGAGCGCCACCCGCAGCGCCACCAGCTCCAGCAGCGGGGTGAGCTCGCCGGTCCGTCGCACCCGCCACTGGGCGTGCGCCGCCCAGCCGGGGGCGGCGGCCAGGGTCCGGCAGACGTAGCCGACCAGGCCCTGCCGCGACACCCCGGCCCGGTCCAGCAGCACCGCCAGCGCCGCGGCGGGGTCCTCGGGCAGGTCCCGGACGAGCCGGCTGAGGCCGCGCACCCGGACCTGCCGCTCGTAGCCGGTCTGCACCGCAGCCGCCCGCCAGAGCCGCCACGGCCCGACGGCGTCATCGTGGGCGCGGGACCAGGCCCGCTGGGTCCACAACGCCGCGTGGTCGTCGACCAGTCCCGCGAGCCGGGCGGTCCCCCGGTCGTCGCCGGCGGCCTCGCAGAAGCGGAGCGTCGCCGCCCGCTTCCCGGCCGTGCCGGCAGCCGGGGAGGCACCTGGGGCGGCGGACCCGGCAGCGGCCTCCGCGGCCGACGCCTCGAGGAACTGCTCCACCGACAGGTCCACGTCGAGGGCGGTGCGGCCCGCGGTGCCGCCGGTCAGGTCGGCGACCACCACCGCGAGGTCGCCGCGGCTGATCCGGCCAGTGGCGTGCAGCCAGTGGTAGGTCCCCAGCGGCAGGTTCCCCGCAGCGCCGTGCACGCGCTCGACCACCTGCACCGCGTCGTCGAAGGGCATCGTCTCCAGGTTCGCGAGCGGGTTGGCCGCCACCATCTCCCGCAGCGGCCACTGCGGCGAGACGAGGGTCCCGGCGGTGCGCACCAGCGCGGCCACCGGCTCCGGCCCGAGCGCGCCGCCACCGGATCGCCGGTCCCCGGCAGCGCGAGCGGTCGGCCAGCCGGCACGCCCGCCGACCCGCGCGTGCCACGGTGGCAGCGCGGAGCCGCCCAGCCGGACCGCGAGGGCCGACGTCGAGGTCGGCCCCACCCGCCGTACCCCGAGCAGCAGCAGCGCGCCCGCGGTGACGATCCCGGCGACCAGCGCGACGGCGAGGACGCCGTCCCAGACCGGCACCGGTGGGAACGGGTCGGACAGCAGACTCTCCCAGCCCAGCAGGAGCCAGCCGTACGCCGCGGCGCCCAGTCCCGCCAGGACGGCGACACCGGTCCGCGGACCGGCCGGCCCCCGGTCGCGTCCGGCCGCCCGACCGGCGACCGCCGCCGCGGACACGGCCAGCAGGAACGGCAGCACGGCGGGCGCCCCGAGCAGCTCCACCTGGTGCACCGCGGCCGGGGCGGCGCCCAGCACCGCGACGAGGGCCGCGAGCGTGGCCCAGGGCAGGCCGTCGCCGCGGACCCGGGGAACCGCAGCGCCCTGTGGGGCCGGCCGCCTCCGGCTGCGGGTGACCTCGCCGCCGGCGCGGAGGAACAGCCAGGCCTTGTAGCAGCCATGACCCACGAGGTGCAGCAGCGCTGCGGCCGGCAGGCCGAGGCCGAGCTGCACCGCCATCCAGCCCATCTGGGCCGTCGTCGAGCAGGCCAACCTGCCCTTCACGTCGGTGCGCACCTGCGCGGCCAGGGTCCCCAGCGCCACCGAGGCCACCCCCGCCACGACCAGGAGCAGCAGCGCCGCCGGAGCGGCTGCCAGGACCGGCCAGGCGAGCAGCGGGAGGATGCCGGCCCCGTTGACCACGCCGGCGTGCAGCAGGGCGGAGACCGGCGAGGGCGCCTCCGCGGTCTCCGGGAGCCATCGGTGGAACGGCACCAGGGCGGAGCGCACCAGCCCGGCCGCCACCAGGCACAGCGCCACCGCGGTCGCGGCCCCCGCGCCCGACGCCGCCGAGAGGCCGTCCGCGCCCAGGGCCGCCAGCTCCGCGCGGTCCACGGTCGGCAGCGCCAGGAGCGCGACCAGGACGCCCAGCCAGAGAAGGGCGTCGCCGACGAGCAGCTGCCGGCGGGTGTGAGCAGCTGCGCGGCGGGCACCCGGCGTACCGGCGTGGCCCACCAGCGCGGCGATCGCCAGTCCGCTCGCGGTCCAGCCGAGCGCCACCACCGGCAGACTGGCACCGGTCACCATCAGGCCCAGCGCCGCGAGGGCGCCCCCGGCGAGCAGCCCGAACCGCCCCAGCCGGCGCTGGCCACGCAGGTTGGTCACGGCGTAGGTGGTGACCAGCCAGCCGAGGAGGCCGACCAGGGTCAGCAGCACCGCGCTCACCCGGTCCACGTGCAGACCCCAGGCGACGCCGCCCGCCGACACCGTCCAGGTCAGCGACCCGTCCGTCGTGAGGGCCGCGGCCACGCCCGCTGACCCGATGACCGCCGAGAGCCGGCGTGCCCACTGAAGCGTTGACATGGGCATGACAATACCTGAGATTTTTTGCCGGTAATTAGATACGTCTCTCGTGATGAGACGCTCATCCGGCTGACCCACCGGCTACGGTGGCGCCGTGACGACGTCCGACCCGGCGAAGAAGTGGACCTTCCTGAGCAACCACGGCCACGTCCTGGTCGCGCTCAGCCGGGACCCGCATGCACGGATCCGCGACCTGGCCGCCGAGGTCGGGATCACCGAGCGGGCAGCGCAGGGCATCGTGAACGACCTGGAGGTCGACGGCTACGTCACCAAGGTGCGGGTGGGGCGCCGCAACGAGTACCACCTGCACCCGCAGATGCCCTTCCGGCACCCGGCGGAGGCCACCGAGAGGGTGGGCGCCCTGCTGGAGATCTTCTCCCGGACGCCGACACCTCAGCGCTCCCGCAGCTCGGCCACCTGAGCCACGACGTCACCGTCCTCGAGACGGAAATGGTGTTGTCGTACCGCGCCCGGTGGCGTGAGGGTGGGCCTATGAGCCTGCACCTGCACAACATCACCTTCGACTGCGCCGACGCCCGGGCCCTCGCGGACTTCTGGTCCCGGCTCGTCGGCTGGAACGTCTACTACGACGACGACCCCGAGGTGCTGGTGGCGCCGCACTTCCCCCACGAGGGACCGGGGCTGCTGTTCATCCCCGTCCCGGAGGGCAAGACCGCCAAGAACCGGGTCCACCTCGACCTCTCGCCCGAGCACGGCACCCGCGACGAGACCGTGAAGGCGGCCGTGCAGGCCGGGGCGAGCGTCCTCGGCGACCACCGCAAGCCGGACGGGTCCGGCTGGGTGACCCTGGCCGACCCCGAGGGCAACGAGTTCTGCATCGAGCGCGGCGTCGCCGAGCGGGGCCTCGCCGCGCCGCGGGCCTTCCGGATCGGCTCCTGACCGCCGCGGCGCCGCAGTCGCCTCACGACCGGTCAGCAGCGACCTCGGTCGACCCGACCGGCTCGACGTCCAGCGAGCGGCCCCGGCGCTCCGGCAGCCCCCACACCGCGGTGGCGCCGACGGCGAAGAAGGCCGCGAACACGGTGAAGGTCAGCGCCGCCCCGCCGCTGCCGCGCAGCCACGGCACCGACAGCGGCGCGAGGATCGAGGCGATCCGGCCGAACCCGGCGGCCCAGCCGGCGCCGGTCGCCCGCAGCCGGGTGGGGTACACCTCCGGGGTCAGCGCGTAGAGCGCGCCCCAGGCGCCGAGGTTGAAGAACGACAGCGCCATCCCGCTGAGCAGGGCCGAGCTCTCGGTGTCCGCGACCCCGAAGAGCACCGCGGACACCGCCGAGCCGGCCAGGAAGGTCGACAGGGTGGGTCGCCGGCCCCACCGCTCGACGAGCACGGCGGCCGCGGCGTACCCCGGGAGCTGCGCGAGCGTGATCACCAGCGTGAAGCCGAAGGACCGGACCAGGTCCATGCCCGAGGCGACCAGCAGGGTGGGCAGCCAGATGAACGCCCCGTAGTAGGAGAAGTTGACCGCGAACCAGACCACCCACAGCGACACCGTCCAGCGCCGGTTGCCGGGCGCGAACAGCTCGCCCGGTCCGGCCCTCCCCGCTGCGGCGGGCGCGGGGGGCGGCCCGGTCGGGGTGGGTACGCCGGCGGCGCGCTCGAACCGGCGTACGACGGCCTCCGCCTCGTCGACCCGGCCGCGGCCCTCCAGGAAGCGCGCGGACTCGGGCAGCCCGAGCCGCACCACGACCGAGTAGACCGCTGGGGCTGCTCCGAGCGCCAGCGCCCACCGCCAGCCCGCGTCGTCGGCCGGCACCAGCAGGTAGCCGATCAGCGCGGCGAGCACCCAGCCGACCGCCCAGAACGCCTCCAGCGCCACCACCACCCGACCGCGGATCCGGGCCGGGGCGAACTCGCTGACCAGGGTGGAGGCCACCGGGAGCTCGGCCCCGAGACCGAGGCCGGTGAGGAACCGGAAGACCAGCAGCGACCCGACCGACCACGACAGCGCGGCACCGCCAGTGGCGAGGCCGTAGACCAGCAGCGTCAGCGCGAAGACCGAACGACGTCCGATCCGGTCCGCGAGCAGACCGCCGACGCCGGCGCCGATCGCCATGCCGACGAAGCCGATCGAGGCGATCCAGGACAAGGTCGTGTCGTCGAGCTTCCACTGCACCGCCAGCGCGGCCATCACGAAGCTGATCAGCCCGACGTCCATGGCGTCGAGAGCCCAGCCGACGCCGGAGCCGGCGACCAGCCGCCCGTGCTCGCGGGTGAACGGCAGCCGGTCCAGCCGGTCGGTGCGGGACAGCGGCCCGCCGGTGTGCTCACTCATCTCGCTGCGCACCGTACCCAACCCGACCCCCGACCCGATCTGCCGCTGCGGCACCCCGCGGAGGCCGGCCTGGGTTTGCCGACGACCGGGTCGGGCAACCGGAGAAGCCCAAGACGTGTCACTGTGGTGCAGGGGGCTCCATGTCGGCGGAACCGCAGTACATCCACGAGGCGCTGTTCTTCTCGTCCTCCGCCGGGCTGGTCGAGGCTGCGACACCGTTCCTGCGCGAGGGTCTGGCCGCCGGCGAGGACGCGGTGCTGGTCTGCACCGACGCCCACAACCAGGCGCTGACCGAGGCGCTCGGGGACGACCCCCGGGTGACGGTGCTGCCGCGGCCGGAGGTCTACGGCCGGGCGGTGAGCGCGGTCGCGTTCTACCGGGACTTCATGCGCAGCCGGTTGCGCGGCGGCACCGAGAGGGTCCGCCTGGTCAACGAGGTCGACTTCGGCAGCAGCTCCGCCGCCTGGGACGAGTGGCGGCGTTTCGAGGCGCTGTGCAACCACGCGCTCGCGCCGTTCCCGCTGTGGAGCCTCTGCGCCTACGACTCCGCGGCGCTCTCCGACCCGGTCCTCGTCACCGGCGAGCTGACCCATCCCTATGTCCGCACCCGCGGCGCGCAGACCGCCAACCCGGTGTACGTCGACCCGGCGGAGCTGATGCGGCTGCCGGCCACCGACCTGGAGCCCGCGCCCGACGTCGTACCGGCCCTGTCGGCCTCGGTGTCGGACCCGCACGACCTGCAGCCCCTGCACCAGCGACTCCGGGACCTGCTGCACGACGAGCGGGTGGCCGGTGAGGTCGTCGAGGACCTGGTGCTCTCGGTCCACGAGGTGGCAACCAACGGCGTCCGGCACGGCGAGACCCCGGTGGAGGTGAACGTCTGGCTCTCCACCGGCCGGGTGGTGTGCACGATCACCGACCGCGGGCGCGGCTTCGACGACCCGTTCGCCGGCTACCGGCCCGGCAGCGGGGAGATCGTCCCGGAGGGCCGCTTCGGGCTCTGGCTGGCGCGGCGGCTCTGCGACGACCTGGTGACCGCGCAGACACCGGACGGCTTCACGGTCCGGCTGGTCCGACGCCACTGAGCCGGAGGATCGGCCCGCGCATCGGGACACACGGCCCCGAGTCCTTGGCCGCGCAGCACGACGAGCGTTGGGCTTTCCGCCATGGTCGCAGCACCGGGGCACCGGTTATGTTCCGGCTCTGTGCCGCTCGGCGCAGCACATCCCTCTCGGGAAGGTCGCCATGCCTGTCACGCCCGCCACCTCGCACGTCCGGTCCCGCCGGCTCCACGGCTCGCTCGTGGCCGGTCTCGCCACCGCGGTCACGCTCTCACTGGGGCTCGTCGGCGGTGCGGCCGACGCCCGTCAGGGCACGGATGACCGGGCCGATCCCCGGGGGTCGGGCACGGCGGAAGGCACGCAACCGCTGCCGGGGTACACCGTCGACAACCCTCCGCTCGCGCCGCTGACCGTGGACGGCGCGCAGACCCGGGTGCTCCAGGGCATCCGGGACCACGCGGCGTATGACATCGAGATCCCCCCGGACTGGAACGGCGAGCTGGTGATGTGGGCACACGGCTTCCGCGGTGACGGCACGGTGCTCACCGTCGACTCCCCCGGCTACGGCTTGCGGAGGACCTTCGCCGAGCAGGGCTACGCCTGGGCCGCCTCCAGCTACGCACGCAACGCCTACGACGTGGCCACCGGGGTCACCACCACCCACGATCTGGCCCGCTACGCCGCGACAGTTCTGCCGCGGAACCCGACGCGGCTCTACGTGGCCGGCGTCTCCATGGGTGGCCACATCATCGGCAGGTCGCTGGAGCAGTACCCGCACTTCTACGACGGGGCGCTGCCGATGTGCGGGGTGCTTGGCGACCAGGAGCTCTTCGACTACTTCCTCGGCTTCAACCTCGTGGCGCAGCAGCTCGCCGGGCTGGACGCCTACCCGGTCCCCGACGACTACCAGACCGCGGTCGTGCCGGACATCAAGAAGAAGCTCGGCCTCAGCGGCGGCATCGGTACGCCGATCACCAACCCGCTCGGTGCCCAGCTGCGCGACGTGACCACGAACCTGACCGGTGGGCCGCGCCCCGGCGACGACGCCGCGTTCACGGTCTGGAAGGACTTCCTGTTCACCCTTGCCTCGCCCGACGACGGCTCGCTGCTCGCGCTGAACCCCGGACGCGTCGCTCAGAACCAGGACGTGGCCTACTCGCCGAACGTGCCCGTGGAGGTCGATGCCACGGTCGAGCGGGTGGCGCCGGCCGACCCGGAGGCGCGCAACACCCGCCGGCTGACGACGATCCCGCGCATCGAGGGTCGTCCGAAGGTGCCGACCCTGACCCTCCACGGCCTCGGGGACCTGTTCGTGCCGTTCTCGATGGAGCAGGTCTACGCCCGAGAAGTGGCCGACCGGGGCCGGTCCCACCTGCTGGTGCAGCGGGCGATCCGGGCCGCGGGCCACTGCGAGTTCACGCCCACCGAGGTGCGGACGGCATGGGACGACCTCACAGACTGGGTGGAGTCGCGGGACCGTGGCCGGCACGGAGCCGAGTCCGGCTCCCGGCGAGCTCACGGTCCGCGTCTGGTCGAGCGTCCCGCCGGGGACGACGTGCTCTCCCCCAACCTCGTGGCGTCGCCGACCTACGGCTGCGAGTTCACGGACCCGGCGGGCTACGACGCGCCGCGACAGTTCCCGACCCGCTCGCTCTACCCGCGCTGCCCGGTCGGCTGAGCAGGTCCACGCGCCCTCACAGGATCAGGTTGACGGCGCCGAGCGCGGTGAAGCCGAGCACCATCCACTCGAAGGAGGGAAGCGACAGTCGCGGCGCCACCCCGCGACCGAACCACCCCCGATGAGCACGAGGGGAGCCAGAGCGACGAGCACGTACAACGACTGCGCGTCGATCAGGCCCAGCGAGAGGGAGAGCGGCAGCTTGACGAGGTTGAGCATGAAGAAGAACCACGCACCCGTTCCGATGAATCCCAGGACGCCCACGTCTGCTTTCAGCAGGTAGATGCTCATGAACGATCCGCCCGCGTTCGCCACCATGCTCGTGAAGCCCGCCAGCGCGCCCAGAACCGGAGCATGCAGACGGGGCGTCGCAGGCTCCGCCCAGAGGGACCTCAACCGCGAGAGCAGCTGCACCGTGAGCAGGGCGGCCAGGACCCAGCCGATCGTGTGACCCAGGACGGCGTCGCTCATGCGGCCGAGGAAGTAGGTCCCGCTTACGATTCCGACCGCGACCGGAACGATCAACCGCCTCAGCACCCGCCAGTCGGCGTGCCGGCGGTAGGCACGCACCGCATAGACATCGCCGACCAGGATCAGCAGCAGCAGCGTCCCGGTGGAGCTGCGCACCGGAAGCACGGAGGCGAACAGCGCGACGCTGATCAGGGAGACCCCGTTGACGGCGGTCTTGGAGAAGCCGATGAGCCCGGCGCCGAGACCCAACAGGCACCAGGCAGCGACGCCCAGCCCCGCGACGGTCACCGTGGTAGCGGGGGCTCAGGCGCCGACGGGCACGGTCACGCCGAGCTTGCTGCTCCTTGCACAGGCCTCCGCCACCCTGGACACCAGAACCGCCTCGTGCGCGGTGCAGCCGAGGAACGTTCCCCCGTCGGCCACCGAGCGCAGGAAGGACCGTGTCTCCTCGGCGAAGGCGCCCGCGAAGCGTTCCGCGAAGGTCAGCGGCGGGTGGTGGGCGGCGAGCGACGGTTCCTCGACGGCGAGGATCGGCGTACGACGACTCAGACCAGCAGCGGCCACCATCTCCGAGCCGTAGATCTCCCACCGGACGTCCTGGCCCAGCGGATCGTGCCGGACGCCGTGCATCGTCACCGTCAGCCCGTCCTCGAGGTGGGCGATGATCGTCGCGACGTCCGAGTCGCCGTGGTCCGCGTAGGCCTGGGAGACCCGGCTGCCCCCGACCGCGTAGACGGATCGCACCTCCTGGCCGGTCAGCCACATCGCCGTCTCGATGTCATGGACGAAGAGGTCGTGGTAGATGCCCGCGCTCGCCGCGATGAACTCCTCGCGCCCGGGCGTGTGATCCATCGACGCCGAGCGCATGAGGTACAGCCGTCCGGCCGCACCGGAGTCGATGGCGGTCTTCAGGGCGGCGAAGCCGTCGTCGAAGCGGCGCTGGAACCCGACGATCACCGGCACGCCGGCCGTATCCGCCGACGCCGCGAGAGCCTCGCTCTCCTCGACCGAGGCTCCCAATGGCTTCTCGATGAGGACCGGAACGCCGGCCCGGAGAGCGAGCTCGAGGTCCGACCGGTGCCGAGCGGTGGCGCTGGTGACGAAGACGGCGTCCGGCGACTCGGAGGCGACGTCGTCCAAGGCCACGCCGAGCCCTCCGAACTCCTTGCCGAGTGCCTCTGCCCGCGACCGGTCCCGGGTGGCGAACACCAGTTCCACCCCGCTCATGTCACGCAGGGCGGCGGCCCGGATGGCCGCCATCCGGCCGCTGCCGAGGATGAGCGCCTTCACACCGGTTCCGATCCTGCGTCCATCGGGATGTTCCTGAACTCGTAGCCGGAGGTGAGCCCACCGTCCACGATCACGTCCACGCCGCTGACACCCTTCGCCTGGTCACTCAGCAGAAACGCCACCACGTTGGCGACGTCCTCGGGGCTGGTGATGGCCCCCAGCGGCTGCCGGGCGACCCGGGTGGCGAGCAGTGCTTCCGGGTCAGGACTGCTGTTCAGGTGCTTGTAGAACATCTCCGTCGTCATCGGCCCGGGGCTGACCATGGTGCACCGGATGCCGGACCGGCCGAAGTCGAGAGCAGAGGCGCGCACGACCTGGCGCAGGGCGCCCTTCGAGGCGCAGTAGGCGACCAGGCCCTCTTCGCCGTACGTCGCGTCCACGCTCCCCACGAAGACCATCGGACCCCCGCCGCGACGTGTCATCTCCGGCTGCAGGTGCTTGATCGCCAGGCCCGGTCCGATCACGTTCACGTCGAACGCGCGCCTCCACTCCGCGGCGGAGATCTCCGCCGCGCTTCCCTGCACGAGCGTCGCGGCGACCGAGGCCAGCCCGATGGATCGTCCGGGAAGCTCGTCCAGCGTCGCCTTGACGGCATCCCAGGTGGTGGCCGAGTCCACGCTTCCCGACACCGATCGGAAGGTGTCCCGACCATCCAGCTCCTCAGGCGTGGGCACCACGTCGACCCCGACGACGACGCACCCGTCGTCCAGCAAGACGTTCGCGAGGTGCTTGCCCAGACCCGACGACGCCCCGGTCAGGACGACGACCTCCGGCAGATGGATCCTCATGCCCGTCACTCCCTGACCTGTGAGCGGCTGCTGCGTGCCGCGATCGCATCGACGACCACCGCCAGGAGCAGCACCATGCTGGTGATGATGAACTTTGCCGCAGACGGCAGGGCGAGGAGATCCATGCCGTTCGAGATGGAACCGATGATCAACACCCCGACAAGCGCCGAGTAGACCGACCCGCGTCCTCCGAACAGACTGGTGCCTCCGATGACTGCGGCGGCGATCGCGTTGATGAGGGTGTCCCCGGCCCCTGACTGGGTCGTGGCGGCGATCAGGCGCGATGCCGCCAGGACCCCACCGAAGGCGGCCAGGCCGGAACCGATGGCGAACGCCGCGATCCGGATCCGCTGCACCGGGATACCAGCGCGTCGGGCGGCCTCGGCGTTCCCGCCGATGGCCAGCAAGCGGCTCCCGTAGCGGGTCTGGCGGATGACGTAGTCCATCGCCACCACGATCGCCAGGAAGATGAACACCGCCAGGGGGAGTCCCCGGTCACGGTTGAACACCACGATCGCGCCACAGAGCACCAGGGCGATCCCGACGATCTTCAGGATCTGCGTGCGCAGCTCGCTGTGCTCGAGACCAGCGGCCTTGAGCCGGGCACGCTCCTTCAGGTTGAAGTAGGCGACGGCCAAGATGATGGCCGCTGCGATGCCCCACCCGGCTACCGGCGACAAGAAGGTGGAAGTGAGCTTGGCGACGTCACCGGCGTAGTCGAAGTTGATGGCCGTACGGTCACCGAAGAGCGCCAGCGTCCACCCTTGGAGACCGATCAAGCCGGCCAGGGTGATAACGAACGCAGGCACCCGGAAGTAGGTGACCACCGATCCTTGGAAGATGCCGATGGCGATGCCGACCAACACTGCCACCGCGACCGAGAGCCAGGCGTTCCAGCCGAGCTGGACGTTCAGCACGCCGAGCACGGCTCCGCAGAAGCCACTGATCGCAGCGACCGACAGGTCGATCTCGCCGAGCAGCAGGATCACCACCACGCCGACGGCGATCACGCCGACCGAGGCGACCTGCAGCGAGAGGTTGGTGATGTTCCACGGTGTCAAGAAGTTGCTGTTGGCGGTCTGGAACCCGACGCAGACCACGACGAGGCCGAGGATGACGGGGGCGAGGTTGATCCCGCTCGGCCGGCGCATGAAGAGTGCCCGGACCCAGGATCCACGAACCGCTCGGGGTTGTGCTCCGTCGGCGGCTGGCGTCTCGCTGCCGCCAGGCTGACTGGTGACGGCTGGCTGCACGGTCATCGGGACGACTCCTGCCTGGTTGTAGGTGGCTTGGTGCAGAGGCTCATCGGACAGCTCCCCACTCGGCTCCGGTGATGGCGGCGACGACCTCCTGCTGGGACGAGCTACGCACGTCGAAGCGGCCGGCCACCTGTCCCAGCCTCAGGACGGTGACGACGTCGGAGACGGCGAAGACGTCCGCCAGGTTGTGACTCACGATGACCACCGCCAGCCCCTGCTCCCGAAGTCGCCGCACGAGGTTCAGCACCTCGTGGGTCTGGGCGACCGAGAGGGCGGCTGTGGGTTCGTCCAGCAGCATGACCTCGGGCTTGCCGAGGAGGGCCCGGGCGATGGCCACAGACTGACGCTGGCCTCCCGAGAGACCCTCCACCGGTGTCCGGACCTTCTGCAGGTTCACCGAGAGTGAGCGCAGGAGGGCCAGCGTCTCCTGCTCCATCGCGGTCCGGTCGACCCGGCGGAAGAGAGAGCCCAGGAGGCCCGCGTGCATCGACTCAGCACCCAGGAAGACGTTGTCGGACACGCTCAGGTTGCCGCAGACGGCCAGGTCCTGGTAGACGACCGAGATCCCGCGGCGTGCTGCGTCTCGGGGGCCGGAGAAGTTGACCGGCTCCCCCTTCCACAGGATCTGTCCGCCGTCGTGGGCCTGTACTCCGGTGATCGTCTTGATCAGCGTCGACTTGCCCGCGCCGTTGTCACCGACGAGAGCGTGCACCTCCCCGGGCCGGAGCTGCAGCGACACACCACGTAGAGCGTTGACCGGACCGTAGGACTTGCGGATGTCGACCAGCTCCAGCACCGCCTGGTCCGACTGCAGGGCATTCATGACAGTTGTTTCTTCCTTGGATGAGGCGGTGGTGCGGGCACCGACGTCGCGGTGCCCGCACCTCCGAGCTGCTGAGGGAAGGGCCGGACGGTGGCGACTACTCGATCCCTGCCTCGGCGCAGGCCTTCGCGTAGGGGCCGGCGCACAGGTCGGCGACCTTGATGAAGCCACTCTTGATGACCGTGTCCGCGATGTTCTCCTTGGTCACGGTCTGGGGCGGCAGGAGCGTGGCAGGGATGTCCGTGCCGGAGCCGTTGTCGACCGACTGCTCTCCTGCCGGCTTCTCGTCGCGGGCCAGCTGCAGGGCGACCTTGGCGGCCGTGCTGGCCAGGGCGAACGTGTCCTTCCAGACGGTCATGTACTGCTCGCCCACCAGGATCCTCTGGATCGCCGAGGTGTCACCGTCCTGGCCGGTGACGGGCACCTGCGACAGGTCGACGCCGGCGCCCTTGAGGGAGGCCACGACACCTGCGGCCATGGAGTCGTTCATGCTGTAGACGCCGCCGATGTTCCCCTTGCCGATCTTGGTGATCGCCTGGTCCATCTCGCGCTGCGCGTTCGAGTCCGACCAGTCCGGCGTGTTCGTCTCGAAGCAGATGTCCAGCCCCGCCTCCTTGATCACCGGCTCAGAACCCGACCAGAACACGGACGCGTTGTTGTCCTTGGCGTCGCCCTTGATGACCACCAGGCACTTGTCCGTCGTGCCGAGCGTCTTCATCTGGTCCACCAGCGACGTTGCGATCTGCTCGCCCACGAGCTTGTTGTCGAACGAGACGTAGTAGTCCAGCGGGACGTCCTGGATCAGCGCGTCATAGGAGATGACGGGGATCCCCTTCTGACGGGCGCTGTTGACCACGCCGGCGAGTGCCTGACCGTCCACCGGGTCGACGACCATCGCGTCCACTCCCTGACCGATGGCAGCATCCATCTGGCGCTGCTCGTTCCCTGCGTCGCCCTCGGCGTTCTGGAGGATCACGCCGCAGTCCGGGCACTCCCCCATGACTGCCTTCTCGAACTCGGGCGCGTCGATGGTTTTGAACCGCACGGCCTTGGTGTGCGGCAGGAACTGTGCGACCGTCGTCTTGTCATCGCCACCCGAGCCCGAGCCCGAGCCGCCGTCGGCGGCGGTGGTGCTGGATGAACAGGCGCTGAGCGCCATGATGAGGACACCGATCCCCACTGCGGGGACTCGCATCAGATGACGCTCTGACAAACGATTCACGGTAGTGCTCCTTCGTGCGTGGGCGCGAGCGCGCCCGCCGATACATCATGAAAAAGCAGGTCCCGGTGGCGGTGCGTCCACCGAGCGTTCTATCCCGAGTTCATTGCCGCTGTTGCGGGTTTCTCTGTGCAGATCCAGCGATGGGGTTGCGCATCGCTCCGATGGACTCGATCCGGCTCTCGAGCACGTCCCCCTCGACGAGGAGGCGAACCGGGGAGCGGACGAACCCGACACCCTCGGGCGTGCCCGTGGCGATGACGTCGCCCGGCTCCAGCGTCGTGGTCTTGCTGACGTAGGCGAGGATGGCGGCGGGCGAGAAGATCATCGACGACGTGCGCGACGACTGCATGACCTCACCGTTGACCAATGTCTCCAACGCGAGGTCAGGAGTCCCCTCCCACTCGTCGGCAGTCACCAGCACCGGTCCCAGCGGGGCCGAGAAGTCAGCGTTCTTCCCGAGCGTCCACTGGGCGGTCTCGAACTGGCGCTTCCTGGCCGAGACGTCGTTGAAGCCGCTGTACCCCAAGATGGCTGCTGCCGCCTCTGACTCGCTTGCGTCGGTGAGGCGACGTCCGACGACGACCGCCAGCTCCACCTCCCAGTCGAGACCGTCCTCGTGGTCGGGCACCGGGATGGTTGCCCCGTCCACGACCAGCGTGGACGCCCAGCGTCCGAACACCGTCGGGTAGTCCGGCAGCGCCATCGAGGCCTCGCTCGCATGGCTCAGGTAGTTGAGGCCCACACACAGCACCTTGGCCGTGGCGGGAACGAACGGGACCTGCTGGAGGTCGGACAGCGCGAGGAAGCCGGCGGTGCCGGCCTTCGCCTTGTCGAGCCAGCCGTCGACATCCGCGTAGAACTCGTCGACCGTGGCCAGGGGCCGGACCGCTCCGTCCTCGACCACGCCGATCGAGTGGTCACCGTCGGACTGGATTCCGATGAGCTTCATGGCCGCCTCCTGCATCCCCAGCCACGGTGCTGACCATGGCCACTCGTGGTGGTGTCCCGCATATTCGTCATAATCATTAGGCGAGACTAAACCAGCCCGTCGCACCCCCGTCAAGAGGTCGTTACCGTGCTGGAACATGTCGGGGCGAACAGCGGCCGTGCGCCGCCTCACGGCTTGGTGCGGCAGGTCACTGCAGGAGGGAGTTGCTGCCCGCGTTCAGCAACAGTCGCTCATAAGGAATATGCTGGATTCGTGATCACTGCCGTCAAGTCCTCGTCAAACAGTCGTTCGCGAGATGCCGCTGACCACCTCGAGGAGCAGCTTCGCGATGTGGCACCCAACGAGCGGATCGGCACGAAGACCGAGCTGCAGAAGAAGCTTGGGGTCGCTGCAGGCACCTTGAACGAAGCTCTGCGCCTCCTGCAGGAGCGCGGCCTGATCGAGGTGAAGCCGGGTCCGCGCGGAGGGGTCTTCACCACCACGCCTGACCCGGTGGTGCGGCTCGGACAAACCTTCCTCTCGGTCCGCGGGCGGCCCGAGTCGGTCGACCACGCCGTCGCGGTCCGCAACGCGCTCGAGCCCCTCACGGTCATGGAGGCTCTTCATCACCGCAAGGCCGCGTCCGTGCGCGCGTTGCGGTCGCGAATCGAGAAGATCGCGGAGTCGATCGCCGACGACGAGCAGTTCCTCCGACAGATCTGGTACCTCCACGAGGAGATCGCGGAGATGGGCTCCAACCAGATCCTCACCAGCATGTATCTGGGGATCTTGAAGCTGGTCGAGGACGCGACCCTCGGCGTGGTGCCCCAGTCCAAGAGCATCGCCTACAAGCGCGAGCGCCTGCGGGTGCACGAGATGCTGGTGGACGCGATCGACCGCAAGGACGTCGAAGCCGCTGAGCGCGCGCTCGAGGCGCACACCCTCGCGACTTCCTGAGTGCCGGGCGGGGACCGGCAGGTCCCACCGGCTCCGTCGTCACGGGGCCGGCTCGGCCCCCAGGCGACGCACATCCTCCCTGTCCCCGTCCAGTACCGGTGGCGCCCGGTGCGACGTTCTCGTGCGCTCCTGGCCGGTCAGGTCGAAGAACCTCAACGGCGGCCCCGGCAGCTGCAGGGAGCCCAGCGTCTCGTGGACCACGTCGACGACCAGCCCCTGGCTCCGGGTCTGCTCCCACTCGTAGACGTCGTCGAGACTGCGCAGCCTGCCCGCCGGAACACCCAGCTCACGCAATCGGCTGAGCAGCTCCTCCGCGGTCCAGTCGGTGAACGCCTTCTCGACCAGCGTGACCACCTCCGCGCGGGCGCCGACCCGCTCGGCATTGGTCGCCATGCCCGGTTGCGATGGGTCGAGGCCGAAGCCGGCGCAGAACGTCTGCCAGAGACTCTCGCTGCCGACGGCGATCTGGACCGCTCCGTCAGCGCAACGGAACAGTCCGTACGGCGAGATCGACGAGTGGTGGTTCCCGGTCGCCTGTCCCACCTCACCACCGACCGTCCAGCGCGTTCCCTGGAACGCGTGCACGCCCACGGCCGCGGCCAGCAGAGAGGTGCGAACCACCTGTCCGCGGCCGGTCGACTGGCACTCCCGGAGCGCTGCGAGGACTCCGAAGGCTCCGTACATGCCGGCGAGCAGGTCGCAGATCGGCGTCCCGAACCGCTGCGGGTCGCCGGGTGCGGACCCGGTCAACGACATCAGTCCGGCCTCGCCCTGTGCGATCTGGTCATACCCCGGCCGCCCGGCTTCGGGCCCGTCGTGCCCGAACCCGGAGATGGACAGCTGCACGAGCCGCGGGTTCACCCCCGCGAGCACCTCGGC
Source organism: Nocardioides mesophilus (assembly GCF_014395785.1). GTDB lineage: Bacteria > Actinomycetota > Actinomycetes > Propionibacteriales > Nocardioidaceae > Nocardioides_B > Nocardioides_B mesophilus. Next base: position 1,849,093 of record NZ_CP060713.1, read on the forward strand.
GCCCAGACCCAGCCGCTCCATGACCCCGGTCCGGAAGTTCTCCACCAGCACGTCGGCTCGTCGTACCAGGCCCAGCAGCACCTCTCGGTCTGCGTCGTCCTTGAGGTCGAGGCAGACGGACTCCTTGTTCCGGTTGGCCGAGAGGAAGTACGTCGATTCACGCTCCCCGTCGCTGCCGACGAAGGGCGGCCCCCACCCGCGCGAGTCGTCCCCGGTGCGCGGCGCCTCGACCTTGATCACCCGGGCGCCGAGATCACCCAGCATCATGGTGGCGTGCGGTCCGGACAGGGCACGCGACAGATCGATGACAAGCACGCCATCCAGAGGCCCTGCCTCGGCGCACGGGTCCGCCGTCACGCGGGCGGCGGTTCGTCGGCGAGGGCGAACTGGACCTGCGCGGCGGCGACGGCGTCGTGCACCGCCTGCTCCATCGGCTTGGCCCGGTGGGCCCGGGAGATGATCTCCAGGCCCCACGGTCCGTCGTAGCCCGTCGCCCTGACCGCGCGGATGAAGCCCACGACATCGAGCACGCCCTCCCCGGGCAGCATCCTCTCGTTGATGGTGTCCTCGAGCAGCGTGCCCACGACGGTCTCGGCCGCGTCGTCGAGCTCGGTCGAGACGATGGCTTCCACCGGGATGTCGACCACCGTGTCCATGGGGAGTCCCAGTCTCCCCAGGTGCCAGACGTCCAGGACCATGCCACCCGAGGGATGCCCCGAGGTCTCGAGCAGCCGCAGCGCGTCCGCTGGTGTGCGGATGTTGGCGAAGGCGATCGGTTCGATTCCGACGCGGACCCCGACGTCCGCGGCCTGCTCGGACAGTCGTCGGAACTCCGCGGCCATGGTCTCGAACGGCCAGGGGCTGCCGGAGAAGTCGCCGCCCGCCTTGAGGTGACGGACGGGCAGCTGCCGGGCCGCCTCGAGGAGATCGCGCCGCAACCGGTCCGACGACTCTCGTGCTGCACCGTCGGAGAACCAGTCGACCAGCATCTCGAGCTCCAGGTACTCGATCGGCGAGTCCGCGATCAGCTGTCCGAACTCCGCGTAGCCCATCGAGTCGCGGACGGTCACCAGGTCCGCGTGCAACAGCCCGAACCCGGTGAAGCCGGCCTCGCCGGCCACGCGCACCCGCTCCTCGATCCTCTCCGCGCTGCGTTCGTCAGCACTCAGCGGGGCCACGGCCCCCGCCGTGAGCCAGCAGGTCGCGATCAGCTCTGGTCCGCTCTTCTTGGTCATGGTGTCCTTGTCCTGTCGGTCGTCTGCAGGGGTGCCGCTCCACCGCAACCCGCGCGGCCTGGTGGGGAGGTCGCCCTCATGTGCCGCGTCGTTGCTCGGCGAGCGCGGCATCCGATTCGGTCCTGGCGAGAACCACCGCAGGGACCTCACTCACCTCGGGGATGCCGACCTGCCAGTAGGAACCTCCCGGCGTCCAGTCCGCCTCTGCGACGTCGACGACGATGACGCTCGTGCGATCGTGCTCCCGGGCAACAGCCAGTGCCTCCCGAAGGCCGGCGAGGTCTCGGACGCGGGTCGAACGAGCGCCCAGCGACGCCGCGTGCGCAGCGAAGTCGACTCGCTCGCCGGCGCCGCTTCCCCGCGAGTCGCGCAGCATGTTGTTGTAGGAACGTCCGCCCTTGCCGCGCTGGAGGCGCTCGATCACTGCGAAACCCGCGTTGTCGCAGACGACGAGCACGAACTTCTTGCCGGAGAGCACGGAAGCGTAGATGTCGCTGTTCAGCATCAGGTATGAACCGTCTCCCACCAAGGCGAAGACCTCGCCTTGGTCTCGTGCGAAGGCCGCCCCCAGGCGCCGGAGATCTCATACCCCATGCAGGAGAAGCCGTACTCGCAGTCGAACGTCGCGATGCCCTTGCTGAGCCAGTTGATGTTCAGCTCACCGGGCAGGCCACCGGCGGCAGTCAGCACGTAGTCCTCGTCGGTCGCCTCCGCGTGCACGGCCCCCACCACCTGCGCATAGCTCAGCACCGGTGAGTCCGTGTCGCGCGTCCGCTCCGCCACCAGCCGGCCGAGGTCACCCCGGGCCGAGGAGGCCTGCTCGTTCCAGCCCGGCGGGCAGGCCCAGCCGGAGAGGAGCTCGGTCAGCTCGCCGAGGCACTCACGGGCATCCCCGACCACGGGAGCAGAGTAGTGCTTGCCCGCGTCGAAACGGGCGGCGTTCACCGCGACGATGCGCGCCTGCGGCGCGAACAGCGTCCACGAGCCGGTGGTGAAGTCCTGGAGACGCGTGCCGACCGCTATGACGAGGTCCGCGTCCTTCACCAGCGCGTTGGTCGGATCTGCACCGGTCACCCCCAGCGGCCCCACGTAGTGCGGGTGGGAGCCCAGCACCGACGACTTCCCGGCCACCGTCTCGACCACAGGGATCCGGTGCGTCCGCACGAAGGCGTCCAGCTCCTTCTCCGCGAGCGAGTAGTGGACTCCTCCGCCGGCGATCAGGACCGGGCGCTGAGCGGCACGGATCAAGGTCGCCGCGGTGGTCAGCTCCTCACCGTCCGGCCTGGGGCGGGGCCAGTGGTGCATCCGTGGCTCGAAGAACGCCTCGGGAAAGTCGTAGGCCTCGGCGGCCACGTCCTGGGGCAGCCCGACGAAGGCGGGGCCACAGTCACCCGGGTCCATCATGGTCCGGATCGCGCCGGGGATCGAGGCGAGGATCTGCGCGGGGTGGGTGATGCGGTCCCAGAAGCGGACGACGGGTCGGAAGGCGTCGTTGACGGTGACCGAGGGCACACCGAAGTGCTCGACCTGCTGAAGCACCGGGTCGGGCAGCCTCGAGTTGAAGGTGTCACCCGCAAGGAAGAGGACCGGCAGTCGGTTCGCCATCGCCACGCCGGCTGCGGTCACCATGTTCGTCGCACCTGGACCGATCGACGAGGTGCACACCATGATCTGGCGTCGCCTCGTCGCCTTCGCGAAGGCGGCCGCGGCCAATCCCATGCCCTCCTCGCTCTGTCCGCGCCAGACAGGCATGTGGTCGCGGTGCGACTCCAGGGACTGTCCCAGACTCGTGACGTTTCCGTGCCCGAAGATCGCGAAGGTTCCGGGGAACAAGGGGACCTCAGCACCGTCGACGACGGTGCGCTGGGCGACCAGGAAGCGCACGAGCGCATCGGCTGTCGTCGTCCGGACGGTGCTCACTGTCGGCCCCTCAGGTCGGAAACCTCTTCCCAGGACCGGGAGTGCCAGGAGTCGATCAGTGCCTGCTGGACGCTCACCACCGAGACGGCCTGGTCGAATCCCGGCGAGAAGTCCGAGCCGGTGGCGAGGGATTCCAGGAAGCAGAAGTCCTGGATCGCCACCAGGTCCTCGAACCCGATGCTGTTCGCCTTTCCGGGCACGAACGCACCGTGGAACGGGAATCGCTCGCCGCCGAAGATCGTGGTGTATCCCGAGTTGGTCTGGTCGGTTCCCGAGTAGAAGAGCAGCTCGTTGATCCGTTCGTGGTTCCAGCTGAGCGAACCACGCGTGCCGTACACCTCGAAGGCGTTGCGGCTCTCGGGGCCGACGATGGTGCGACTGGCCTCGAAGGTGCCCGTCGCCCCGTTCTCGAAGGTGCACAGCATGGAGGCGAAGTCCTCGTTCTCCACCTCGCCGACCGGATCCTCTGGTGAGCCGGTTCCGTAGTGGCTCGAGGCGCCACTCTGCAGGGGCCGGTGGGTGATGTTGGTGTTGGCCATCCCCACGACCTCCGCGATGTCGCCGACCAGGAACTGTGCCATCGCCACGGAGTGGCTCAGGATGTCGCTGGAGACTCCAAAGCCGGCCTGATCCAGGAGGAACCGCCAGGTGAGCAGACCGAGCGGATCGCTGCCGTACATCGACAGGAAGCTTCCCCGGTAGTGGACGATCTCTCCGAGCTCCCCGCTGAGAATCAGGTTCCGGGCGTGCAGCACCAGCGGAGACCACAGGTAGCAGTAGCCGACCCCGGTCCGGACCCCGGCCTCGGTGGCCAGCCGCCACGCGCTCAAGGCGTGATCCGGCGTTCCGCCGATCGGCTTCTCGCTGAACACTGCCTTGCCGGCCGCACAGGCGGCCTCGATCATCGGCAGGTGCAGCATGTTGGGAGCGGTCACGAAGACCACGTCCACGTCGTCGGCAGTGACGGCCGACCGCCAGTCGTCGGTCACCCGGCGGAACCCGTAGTCCTCCGAGGCTGCGGCCCGCCTGCCCGGGTCGGGGTCGGCGCACACGACCAGCTGCGGATCGAACGACCGCTCGGGAAAGTGCGTCGGGATCCGGCGGGCCGACCTGCTGTGCGCCTGTCCCATCCATCCCAGGCCCAGGACGGCGATGCCCAGTGGCGGCTTCACCGGCTCACCCGTCCGCTCGCCGAGGTCACCGGACAACGCGGATCCTGCTCCGCGGAGTCCCAGGAAGCGCGGATCCAGGCGTGTGTCGGGTCGTCGCAGAATCCCATGGTGCGCTCGTTCCCGGGTCCGGCCAGCACGTTGAGGAAGTACAGCGGGTACTGCGGCGGGGCGGTGGAAGGTCCGTGGTAGCCCTCGGGAACCAGGTAGACGTCCTGGTCGAGGACCGTCACGGTCTCGTCGACCACACCGTCGACGGTGTAGACACGGAACTGGGCCTGCCCCCGCGCATCGCCGTGCGGTGAGTCCAGGCACCCGGTCCGGAAGTAGTAGATCTCCTCGTTCCGCACGGGGCACCCCGCGATGCCGTCGTGGCGGTGCGGTGGCCAGGAGGAGAAGTTGCCGGCCGGAGTGATCACCTCGCAGACGTTGATGCGGTCCGCACCGGCGAACGAGGTCGGGGTGGCGATGTTGGTGACCTGACGGGTCGCGGCACCGGCGCCGCGGACCTCGACCGGCACGCTGGCCGCCGCGGTCACGGCCAGGTCGTGCCTCACCGTCGCCTTCGCCGTGCACAGCGCGATCTCGCCGCGTCCGGCCGAGAACTCCACGTTGCTTCCGAGCGGAAGGTAGATCCAGTCCGACACTGCGGCGAACACGCCGTCGCGACCATCGAGCGAGTAGCGCTCGCCGTCGACCCGCACCTCGACGTCTCGTGCGGACAGCGGAAGCAGCACTCCTTCCGTCGACGCCATCGTCCGGGTGAACGTCCTCGACTCACCGAAGTCGAGCACTTCGAGACCCGAGTACTCCCACCCGGCGGCCTCAGGCGTCACGGAGGCGACGATGCCGTCCTGGCCGACGTCCCCAGCTCTTCGCAACCACGACATGCGTCACCGCTTCCCTTCGATGGATCCATGGACGAGCTGCGCCGCACGTTCGATCGCGGCTTGCGGAGTCATGGTGGACGGGTACAACAACGCCCGACCCGGCACCAGGCCGCGGACGTTCGGGACGGTCAGCGCGTCGGCCCAGCGGCTGAACACCGCCTCCCAGGAGCTGCCGGGGTCTCCCCGAGCAGCAGGATCGGGCAGGTCGTCGCGGCGGCGACGAGGCCGGGGTTCGGAGTGGCCGGGATCTTCAACCACGTGTACGCGGAGGAGGAACCGAGCCCCGAGGCAATCCCGACAGCGCGGGCCAGTGCTGCTTCGGACGGGTCGAGGACAGCCCGACCGTCGGGATCCTTGAGATAGGGCAGGGGCTCCACCATCGCCATCAGCGACCGATCCGCCAGCTGCGTGACGAGGCGACCGGCCGTCTCGATGGTCCTCGCGACGCCGGGGTCCGTCGGCTCCAGGCGCAGCAGCAGCTTGCCGCCGTCGAGACCGCTCGCCGCCACGTGGTCGGCGTCGTAGGCGGTGACCCGGTCGTCCAGCTCCCACGAGGCGCCGATCATCCCGCCACGGTTCATGGTGCCGATCGCAAGACGATGGTCGAGGGCACCCAGCAGGGCGAGCTCCTCCAGGATGTCGGCGCTCGCCATCACTCCGTCGACGCGCGAATCGTCGAGACCCGTGAGCAAGCGCGACAGCAGCTGACGGCGGTCTGCGACCGCCAGCGGTTCGGACCCGACTGCCACCATTCCCCGCGCAGTGTGGTCCGCCGCCAGGATCATCAGCCGCTGATCCTCCCCGAGAAGGGGTCGACGAGGGCGCTCGGCCAGCGAGCGCTGCAGCGCGCGTGGCTCCGTGAGCCGCGCTCGGAGGATGCGGTCGTAGTCGGTCTCGCTCAAGAGGCCCTGGCTGGTCATCCGACCTCCAGCCTGGGCGCGACGACGTCGCGCAGATAGTCCATCGAGGAGGCAACCGACTGGACCGGGCCGGCCCCCTCTGCCGGGACCTCCCCGGTGATCGCGGTGTCCTGCTCGATGACGTACCACCCGGTGTAGCCGCCGTCCTCCAGAGCCGTGATGACGTCGGCGATCGGCACGTCGCCCTGCCCGAGCGGGGTGAACAAGCCGGCCTGCACCGACTCCATGATCGACGTCTGCCGGCTCATCAGGGCGGGAGCATGGCTCAGGTCGACGTCCTTGAGGTGGACATGGCCGACCCGGTCGACGGCCTCACGGGCGAAGGCGACCGGGTCCTTCCCGCCGATCGCGAGGTGGCCGGTGTCCAGGCACCAGCTGACGTCGCAGGCCTCGAGCAGGCGGTCGACGTCCTCGACCGTCTCCACCATCGTCTGCACGTGCGGGTGCAGCACCTGGGCCAGGCCGAACTCCGCACACACGTCGTCGACCCGGGACAGCATCTCCACCATGTGACGAAGCTCGGACCGCTCCAGGGGTTGCGGCGGGCTCCAGCCGGCATCCGCGACCGCCGCCGTGATGAATGTGGTCGCGCCGGCCCGGGCGAGGGCGCCCGCACTCTCCCGTGCCGACCGCAGAGCGGACTCGCTCTCGGATCGCTGGTGCAGGACCAGGGGCGTGAACCCCCGATCAGGGACAGGCCGAAGCGCGCCAGGTCGTCCTTGAGGACCGTCGGGTCCTCGGGCAGGAAGCCCGGCGCTCCGAGCTCCGTCGCGGGTAGGCCGAGCCCGGCCATCTCACCGAGAACACGCTCGGTCGGGAGCATCGCGCCCCAGCCCGGCACCTCACAGATGCCCCATGAGATGGGCGCGGATGCGATCCGAGACAAGAAATCAGCCATCTTTTTCTCCGTGAGTGTTGGACCGGTCCAACAGATCGTGCCACTCTACAGAGCGTTGGTGCAAGCACCTGATCATGACGCTCGGCAAGGAGTGGGTGATGGAGTACTGGATGAGCGGCAGGGATGCCGACCCTCAGGAGCTCGCAGCGGTGGTCCGGCAGCCGACGGTGGTCTCCGACTATCCCCACTGCTCCGACGTGCAGCGCGGCATCCTGGTCTACGACGCGGCCGACGTCCCACCGGCGTCCGAGCCGAGGAAGCGCCGGGCGCTCATGGCCGAAGTGGGTCATGCGCTGCTGGCAGGGCCAGGGGTGGTCGCGTTCACCCGTGCCTACCGCGACCACTCCCTCGTCGACGCGGTGAGCGCGGTCTACGCCGCGATCATCCACGAGGAGCAGGACCTGGGCGGGACGAGCGGCGACCACTTCGGCGCGCCAGGGGTGAACGATCGACTCTGGAACTCGCTGGAGAAGCTCGCACTGCGAGATGCGGGTCTCTTCGTGCGGTACTTCGGCAACGACGTCATTGCCTTCACCTCCGAGGCCTGGCTGGGCCCGGGGTACCAGGTCACCTCACAGGTCAACCTGGTCCGACCCGGGGGGCGGGCGCAGGTCCCCCATCGTGACTACCACTTGGGCTTCGTCGCCGATGTGGAGCTGGAGAGGTACCCCGCACACGTGCATCAGTTCTCTCCCATGCTGACGCTGCAAGGGGCTGTCGCCCACTGCGACATGCCCCTGGAGAGCGGTCCGACGGTGTTCGTCCCCCACAGCCAGAAGTATCGGGCCGGTTACTTCGCCGGCGACGACAGCGCCGTCTCCGAGGTGATCGCCGAGCATGCGGTGCAGATCCCTCTCCGCAAGGGCGACATCCTGTTCTTCAACCCCGCGGTCATCCACGGGTCCGGCGACAACGACTCGACAGACGTCGAACGGATGGCGAATTTGCTCCAGGTGTCCTCGCCGTTCGGTCGCTCCACCGAGGTCGTGGATCGGACCCGGGTGGTGGAGGCGGTGTATGCAGCCCTCCTCTCCTCACCGGTCTCCGGGGTTCCCGACGCACTCGTGGACAACGCCGTCGCCGCTGCCGCGGAGGGCTATCCGTTTCCGACGAACCTCGACCGGGACCCACCCATCGACGGGTTGGCACCGCCCTCGCAGGCCGAGCTCGTCCGGGCGGCGCTGTCGGCCGGGGACCCCATCGACGTAATCCACATCAAGCTGGCCGCGCATGCGGCAAGGAGGAAGACATGAGCAAGGGCACCAGGCTCCGGATCGGTCTCGTAGGGGTGGGACGCATCGGGCGCATGCACGCCGAGATCGTCGCGCGACAGGTTCCGGGCGCAGAGCTGACCATGGTCTACGACGCCGCACGCGATCCGGCGCGGGAGGTCGCGGCACGCCTGCACGTCGACGCGGCGGAGAGCGCCGCCGAGCTGGTCGCCTCGGACCGGGTCGACGCCGTCGGCATCTGCTCATCCACCAACACGCACCTCGAGATCATCGAGCTCGCGGCCGCTGCCGGCAAGGCGGTGATGTGCGAGAAGCCGCTGAGCAACTCCTTGGCCGAGGTCCACCGCGCCGTGGAGCTGGTCAACGCTTCCGGGATCCCCTTCATGACCGGCTTCAACCGCCGGTTCGACCCCGGCCACCAGGCGGTCCACGAGGCCGTCGAGGACGGCAGTATCGGAAACATCCACCTCACCCGGATCTCCAGCCGTGACCCCGAGCTGCCGCCCCTGGACTACCTGAAGGTCAGCGGTGGCCTCTTCATGGACATGGCGATCCACGACTTCGACATGGCTCGGTACCTCGCCGGACCCGTGGTGCGGGTTTACGCCCAGGGTGGCGTCCTGATCGATCCGGCTATCGGTGAGGCCGGGGACATCGACACGGCCGTGACCGTCCTCACCCATGCGAACGGATCGGTGACGGTGATCGACAACAGCCGTCTCGCGACCTACGGCTACGATCAGCGCGTGGAGGCGTTCGGTTCCCGCGGTATGGCGTCGTCGGACAACCGACGCCTGCACTACACCGAGGTGACCGACTCCTCGGGCACACGCCAGCAGCCTCTGATGCGGTTCTTCATCGACCGCTACGCAGACGCCTACCGGCGTGAGTGGGACGCCTTCACGGAGTTCGTCGCCCACGGCGGTCCCTCTCCTGTGTCGGTCCATGACGGTCGGGCTCCCGTGGTCATCGCCGAGGCAGCCGCCGAGTCCATGCGTCGGGGGACGCCTGTCGAGGTCGACGGTGCCCTCGGGTGAACCCACGATCCGCGACGTCGCCGCACGCGCCGGTGTGTCGAAGTCGCTGGTCTCCCTCGCGCTCCAGAACTCGTCTCGGGTCGCACCCGGGACGCGCCAGACGATCCGTCGCGCCGCCGAGGAGCTCGGCTACCGCCCGAACGCGATCGCCCGGACGTTGGGAGCTCACCGCTCCCGCACCATCGGCGTCTTCGTGCTCGACCTCCACAACCCGATCTACGTGGACATCCTCGACGGCGTCCAGGCGGAGGCACACCGCCTGGACTACCGGACCATCGTGGTCGTGGGCAGCTCGGACCGGCGCGCCGAGCGGGCCGAGCTCGACAAGCTGATGGAGTTCCGTGTCGAGGGGCTCGTCACCGTGGGGCACCGGCTGCCGGCCGGTGCCGGCACGGCGATCTCCGAGTCCTGTCCAGCGGTGCTGGTGGGCGCGGAACCACGGCTGCCGCCCCACCTGGTCTCGGTCAGCACCGACGACATCCGCGGCTCGGCACTCGCGATCGACCACCTGGTGGCGCTCGGCCACTCCGCGATCACCCATGTCACCGGCGGCAACAACAGCGTGGCCCGCAAGAGAGAACGCGGGTATGTCCAGGCCATGGAGCGGCACGGTCTCCAGGCCCGGATCCGGTGCATCCCAGGCGGGTTCACCGACGAGCGCGGCTACCAGGGGACGATCGCGGCCCTGGGCGGGGACGAGCCCCCCACCGCCCTCTTCGTGGCGAACGACTTTGCGGCGATCGGCGCGCTGGCGGCGGCCGCCGACCGCGGCCTCGAGGTGCCCCGCGACCTCTCTGTCATCGGCTACGACGGTACTCGCCTCAGCGGGCTGCGGTCGATCGGACTGACCACCGTCGCCCAGCCCCTCAAGGAGATGGGGGTCGCGGCGGCGACGCAGCTGTGCTCGAGGCTCGACACAGGGCAGGAGGGGACCAGACGCATCCGCATGTCCCCCGGCCTGTTGGTGAGAACCAGCACCGGCCCCCCGCCACGGCACGCGGGGGTCAGCGAGGCCCGGGACCGACCACGCGCCGCAGTGTCGACGACCCACCCTGCGTGAACCGGATCCCTCAGCCCGGTGCGGGCACCTGGGCGGCGATGTCCACGGTCACGCTCTTCACGTACGTGTAGGAGTCGACCGCGCCCTCGATCGAGAACTCCCGGCCCAGGCCGCTCTGCTTCGTACCGCCGTACGACAGGCCGGGATACTGACCCCCTCCGCGGTTCACCTGGACCCATCCCGCCTTCAGCTCGCCCGCCACCCGGAGCGCCCGCCCGACGTCATGGGTCCACACGTACGCCGCCAGGCCGTAGTCGCTGGTGTTCGAGGCCCGGACCACCTCGTCCTCCGACCGCCAGGGAATGGCCACCAGCACAGGACCGAAGATCTCCTCGCACATCGCCGGGGAGTCGGTCCGCAGACCGGTCAGGACGGTCGGTCTCAAGAAGTAGCCCGGCCGGCCGGCCGATGCCGGATCGGGCAGGCCACCGGTGAGCGCCACTGCCCCTTCCTCCAGGGCGGTGGCGACGAAGCCCACCACCCGATCGTGCTGCTTGGCGTTGATCACGGATCCCATGTCGGTCGTCTCGTCCAGAGGATCTCCGACGACCAGCCGCTCGACGCGAGCGACCACCCGCTCGAGGAACGAGTCGAAGACGGACTCGTGGACGAACAGCCGGGAGCCGGCCGTGCACGACTGGCCCTGGCGGGTGAACCGCATGCCTGCCACCACTCCGTCAGCGGTGCGGTCGTCGTCGGAGTCGGGGAAGACGATCGACGGGCTCTTGCCGCCGAGCTCCAACGAGACCGGCAGGATCCGGTGCGCCGCCGCGGCCAGCACGGATCGGCCCACCGCTGTGGAACCCGTGAAGGAAAGTTTGTCGACGTCGGGGTCGTTGACCAGGGCAGCCCCACATTCGGGGCCCAGACCGGTGACCACGTTCAGCACGCCAGGAGGAAGGTGCGCGTCGAGCAGCGCGGCAACCTCCAGGACGATGAGGGTGGCGTCCTCAGCCGGCTTGAGCACCAGGGTGTTCCCGGTCGTCAGCGCCATCGCGATCTTCACCACCGACAGCTGGGCCGGCGCGTTCCACGGCACCACCGCCGCCACCACGCCGTACGGCTCCCGGAGGGTGTACGTCAGCAGGCTCGGGTCGACGGGCGTCGTGACGCCCTGGCCCTGCTGCGCCCCTCCGCCGAAGTAGCGAAGCAGGTCGATGACGCTCGTGATCTCGGGTCGGGCCTGGGTGCGGAGCGCGTTCCCTGTCTCGTGGGCCAGGAGCCGGGCCAGGCGTTCGCGCTGTGCCTCTATGTCGTTCGCGGCCGCGAGCAGCATCTGGCCCCGCGCCGCCGGGTTGGTCGCCGCCCAGGCCGTGGTCGCGGTGCGGGCCGCCGCCACCGCGCTCCTGACGTCGGCCGCCGTGCCCCGGGGGAAGGTGCCGATCAGCTCATCGGTCGCCGGGCTGCGGCTCTCCAGCGATCGGCCCGACTCACCGCTGACGAACCGTCCGTTCACGAGCATGCAGGCGGCGGGGACACTGAGGAGCTCCTCGGCGTGGCTGGTCGGGCTCAGCGGCGTCGCCATCAGCGTGCCCCCGGGACCAGGCGCGGGGTGCGTCCCGACCGCCCCACGCTGGGCGGAACGTCGATGAACCACGTGAGCATGAAGGTGTGCCTCTCGAGAGTGGTGCCGCGCGATGCTGGAGCTGTGCGAGGCGCCGCGGAGCCAGCTCGTCGGGAGTGGGACCGCAGCGCCGGTGGCGAGCGTCGGCCTATTCGAAGACGGTGACCTCTGACCCAGCCGGGATGTTGTCGTTGTCGGTGGGACCGCCCGCCTCGCGGATGATCTCGTAGGCGATCTCCTTGGCGATCTTTCCGTCGCGCATCTCGAAGACGTGAGCCAGACGCATGCTCACCTTCGTCCCGGCGGGGAAGGGGAAGTTCGCCATGTGGTCCTCGACGTAGGTCGCCTCGTAGATGCAGTCGTCGAAGACGAACTCCTCCGTCGCGAAGCGGCGCAGGTGCGTGTGCTTGTGGATGACCAGCGATTTGAAGATGTCGTGGTAGCCCGCCAGCGCGTCGCCGGCGTTGTCGAACACGAGACCGCGGGAGGGTCCCTCCCAGTAGATGTCATCGGTGTAGAGCGCGATGGCCTGCTGGATCGTCTCGGGCGTCTCGTTGTGGAAGTGCGCCTCCACCGCCTCCAGGTTGCGCTGGATGACTTCCTCACGGGTCAAGGTCTGGTCAGTCACGCGGTTCCTCCTGATGTATGAGCCGACTAGCCACCACCTCATGCCACCGGACGGAGGGGCTGTTCGCATTATCATTGTATTCGTTATAAGGAATGTCAACCATCAGTTCGGGCGCTCGTGCATAGGTCTCAGCCGGCAGCCGGCTGGAGCGGCACGGACTGACCGTCGTGTCGCGACGACTCGTATGCCGCGGCCACCACCAACGCCACGTCCAGCGCGGTTCGCGCCGTGACTCCGCGTGCGGCCGATCCGCCGATGGCGTCGACGAACTCGGCCAGCTCGCGATCGAAGAACGTGCGGTTGCCGACCTGGGGGAGCTCGCTGAACGCGGACGGGTCACCGGTCCACGGGACCGCGAAGCTGCTCTCCCGCCAGTCGTGCCGGCCGGGAGGCAGGCCGTCCGTGCCCTTGAGGGTCAGGAGCTGGCCGCGTGCCGGCAGTACGCCGAAGCAGAGCTGCCCCTCGTCGCCGTACAGGGTCATCTCCGAGGACTCGAACCACTCGCCGTTGTCGTGAACGGTGAAGTCGAAGGTGGCGAGCCGGTCCTCGTACAGGAACGTCAGTGCGGCGACGTCCTCGCGGGACGTGCCGTCGGACCAACCGGGCAGCTTCGTGACGGTCGCACGCACTGCCTCCGGACGTCCCAGCAGGTCCACCATGAGGTGGATGACGTGACAGCCGATGACCCACAAGGAGCCGCCCATGTCGGCGTCCTGGTTGAGGTGGGCCGAGAGATGCTCGCCGCGGGAGCTGGCTCCGTGCCCCCTGACCAGACTCACCCGCCCGATGGGGTTCTGCGCGAGCACCGACCGCGCCCACTCCATGGCCGGGGCGTAGTGGAAGTTGTAGCCGACCCGGACCACGGCACCAGGCCGCTGCGCGAGCCGATCGAGGTGCCGCAGGTCCTCGAGGTCACCCCCGCCCGGCTTCTCCACGAGAACCGCCTTGTCGGCGAGGAGCGCCCGCTCGGCAAGGGAGACCATGTCCTTGGACTTGGAGTGCACCAGTACTCCCTGGGCAGGACCTCCGAGCAGCTCCTCCAGGGCGCAATTCTCGGTGTCCACCTCTTCGCAGAAGGCCTGGAGCGCTACCGGATCGGGGTCCCAGGCGCCGACCACGTCGACGCCCAGTGTCCTGGCGCTCCGGAACCGGGCCGAGGAGTGGGGGTGACTGATCCCCACCATCGCCAGGGAAGTTGCCCGTGCTGGTGGCATGGCGTGGCCTCGTTCCCCCGGGAGCGGCCCCGGAGTTAATAACACACAATGATTATGTGGGTAAGACCGTAGCCTTCGCGCGTCGGTGGGTCAACGAAGCGACCTGTCGGCGCAGCCGTCCGGCTCAGGAACCGACGTCGCTCGCCCAGAAGTTCTCGTCTAGGCCGAGGTCCGTCAGATCCGGGAATCCCTCGGAGCAGCCCGGCTGCATCACGGTGTGCGCCGCGGCACGCATGGCGAGGGACAGCGCGTCCGACCAGTCCTGGCCGGCCAGGCGGGCGGCCACCAGCGCTCCGGTGGTCGAGTCTCCGCCGCCGACAGTGCACACCGGCTCCAGGGCCACCGCGGGAACGTCCACAACCTCGACGCCGTCGTCGAACAGCGACGCTCCGCGCGGGCCGCGCTTGAGGATGGTCAACGGTGAAGGAAAGGTGCGGACTTGCTCGAGCAGCTCGTCGGACGTCGCTCCAGGCCCCGAGCCGAGCAGCGCAGCGAACTCCTCCTCGGTGCCGATGACCAGGTCCGCGCCACGCAGCGCAGGCAAGGTGACCCGGCCGTAGTCGGCCGGGTCAGGCCAGCTGTTGGGGCGGAGGTCGAGATCCCACCACACCGGGACTCCACGCTCCCTTGCGAGGCTGGCCACCCGGGCGACCGCCTGGGGTGTGGTTCCAACGGCGAGCGAGTCCGCGGACAGCACCACCACCTCGAGCCCGTCCCAAGGAAGCGAGTCCACGAGCTCCAGGGCGATCAGCGTGTCCGCCGCGTCGCGTCGGTAGAACACCCGCTCGCCCTGGTCGGCGGACAGCGTGGCGAGGAAGGCCATGGAGGTGAGCGCGCCCTCGATCCGCTGCACCCAGGCCACGTCCACGCCGGTCGAGGCCAGCTGCTCGAGCACCAGGTCTCCGACGGGGTCGGGCGCGACGGCCGTCAACACGGCCGCGGGCACCCCGAGCCGGCGAGCCGCGATCGCCGTGTTGGTGGGGCTGCCGCCCACCGACGGGTGGAAGGACCTCGCGCTGCTCAGCCCGGCGCCGTACGGGTCCGCGTACAGGTCGAGGTTGATGCGGCCGACCGTCAGCAACCGCGGCGCGTCAGAGGTGCGGATCGGTTCTGCGGTCACGTCGTTCTCTTCTCTCGACGACTGGCCCATGCTCGCCGGTCTGGTCCTCGTGCGACGTGCAGCAACGCGTCGCTGCCCCCGAGCCCTTGCCGGCCTCCCCGGCGAGAAGGCAAACACCACGAGCGCACGGTGTCAAGGGCGTGCTGACCGTCCGTCAGGGAAGCTCACCGCCCATTGTTGCGGTCCGGCGCGTCGACCACCGATCGCGTCCGGTCGGCGGGCAGGTCCGACCAGAGCCCGGCGACCTCCGGCGCTTGCGTCTCCTTGAACTCGCTCACGTTGCCACGGCTCCGACGTACGCCGCGAGGTGCTCGCCGGTGAGCGTGGCGCGAGCCGCCACCAGGTCGGACGGGGGGCCTTCGAAGACCACCCGGCCGCCGTCGTGGCCGGCACCGGGGCCGAGGTCGACGATCCAGTCGGCGTGCGCCATCACCGCCTGGTGGTGCTCGATGACGATCACCGACAAGCCAGAGTCGACGAGCCGGTCGAGCAGGCCGAGCAGCTGCGCGACGTCGGCGAGGTGCAGACCGGTGGTCGGTTCGTCGAGGACGTACACGCTGCCCCTCTCGGCCATCTGGGCGGCCAGCTTGAGCCGCTGCCGCTCGCCGCCGGACAGCGTGGTGAGCGGCTGGCCCAGGGTCAGGTAGCCGAGCCCGACGTCGGCGAGCCGGTCGAGGACCTTGCGCGCGGCCGGCGTGTGCGCCTCGCCGGCGCCGAAGAAGTCCTTGGCCTCGGCCACCGACATCGCCAGCACCTCGGCGATGTCGCGGCCCCCGAGGGTGTACTCCAGCACCGCCGCCTGGAACCGCTTGCCCTCGCACTCCTCGCAGGGGGACTCGACCGTGGCCATGATCCCCAGGTCGGTGAAGATGACGCCGGCGCCGTTGCAGGTCGGGCAGGCCCCCTCGGAGTTGGAGCTGAACAGCGCCGGCTTCACGCCGTTCGCCTTCGCGAACGCCTTGCGGATCGGGTCCAGCAGCCCCGTGTACGTCGCCGGGTTGCTGCGTCGCGAGCCACGGATCGCGCCCTGGTCGATCAGCACCACACCCTCGCGTCCGGCGACCGAGCCGTTGACCAACGAGCTCTTGCCGGAACCGGCGACGCCGGTGAGGACGCAAAGCACGCCCAGCGGGAGGTCGACGTCGACGTCGCGCAGGTTGTGGGTGCTCGCGCTGCGGACCTCGAGGGTGCCGGCCGGCGAACGCACCGAGTCCTTGAGGGCCGCCCGGTCGTCGAGGTGGCGGCCGGTGACGGTGTCGCTGCCGCGCAGACCCTCGACGGTGCCCTCGAAGCAGACGGTCCCGCCCTGCGTCCCGGCGCCGGGGCCGAGGTCGACGACGTGGTCGGCGATCGCGATGGTCTCGGGCTTGTGCTCCACGACCAGCACCGTATTGCCTTTGTCGCGCAGCTGCAGCAGCAGCCCGTTCATCCGCTGGATGTCGTGGGGATGCAGCCCGATCGTGGGCTCGTCGAAGACGTAGGTGACGTCGGTGAGCGACGAGCCGAGGTGGCGGATCATCTTGGTGCGCTGCGCCTCACCGCCGGAGAGGGTGCCGGCGGGACGGTCGAGCGAGAGGTAGCCCAGCCCGATCTCCGTGAACGAGTCAACGAGGTGCTGCAGCCCGGCGAGCAGGGGCGCGACCGACGGCTCTTCGAGTCCGCGCAGCCACTGCGCCAGGTCGCTGATCTGCATCGCGCAGACGTCGGCGATGTTCTTCCCGTCGATCTTCGACGACCGGGCCTCCGCGGTGAGCCGGGTGCCGTCGCACTCCGGGCAGGTCTGGAAGGTCACCGCGCGGTCGACGAACGCGCGCACGTGCGGCTGCAGGGCGTCGACGTCCTTGGACAGGAAAGACTTCTGGATCTTCGGGATCAGCCCCTCGTAGGTCAGGTTGATCCCGTCGACCTTGATCTTGGTGGGCTCCCGGTAGAGCAGGTCGTGCAGCTCCCGCTTGGTGAACTTCGCGATCGGCTTGTCCGGGTCGAAGTAGCCGGAGCCGCGGTAGATCCGGCCGTACCAGCCGTCCATGCTGTAGCCCGGGATGGTGAGCGCGCCCTCGCTGAGCGACCGGCTGGCGTCGTACAGCGCCGACAGGTCGATGTCGTTGACGGTGCCCATCCCCTCGCAGCGCGGGCACATGCCACCGAGCCGGTGGAAGGTGGCCTTCTCCGCCTTGGTCTTGTTGCCGCGCTCGACGGTGATCGCGCCGCTGGCGCTCACCGTGGGCATGTTGAAGGAGTACGCGTTCGGCGAGCCGATGTGCGGCTGACCGAGCCGGCTGAACAGGATGCGCAGCATCGCGTTCGCGTCGGTGGCGGTGCCGACGGTGGAGCGCGGGTTGGAGCCCATCCGCTCCTGGTCGACGATGATCGCGGTCGTCAGCCCTTCGAGGACGTCGACGTCGGGCCGTGCCAGCGTCGGCATGAACCCCTGCACGAACGCGCTGTAGGTCTCGTTGATCAACCGCTGCGACTCCGCGGCGATCGTGCTGAACACGAGCGAGCTCTTCCCGGAGCCCGAGATGCCGGTGAACACCGTCAGCCGGCGCTTGGGGAGCTCGACGCTGACGTCCCTGAGGTTGTTCACCCGTGCGCCGTGCACGCGGATCAGGTCGTGGCTGTCCGCAGCCGGCGGGCCGTTCAGCGCAGCTCCCGGATCCGGACCAGGTTGCCGGCGGGGTCGCGGACGGCACAGTCGCGGACGCCGTACGGCTGCTCCATCGGCTCCGAGACGACCTCGACGTCACCGGACTGGAGCTCCTCGAAGGTGCCGTCGAGATCCTTGGTGGCCAGCAGGATCCAGCCGTAGGTGCCCTTGGCCATCATCTCGGTGATGGTACGGCGTTCGTCGTCGGTGATTCCCGGGTCCACGGCCGGCGGCGCCAGGAGGATCGAGGTTTCGGGCTGCCCGACGGGGCCCACCACGATCCAGCGCATCTTGCCCTGGCCCACGTCGCTGCGCACCTCGAACCCGAGCCGGTCGCGGTAGAAGGCCACGGAGGCGTCCGGGTCGTCGTGCGGGAGCGAGGTGGTGTGAATGGTGATGTCCATGACGCTCACGCTAGATGCGGCGCGGGGGTCCGCGCTTCTCGATTCCTGACCGGTCGGGTGACCAGCTTGGCCAGGCACGGTGGCAGCTCCGCGGTGCCCTGCGCCGCCTGGTCCCGGTAGGTGCTGGGCGGCACGCCGACCAGCTCGGTGAAGCGGGAGCTGAACGTGCCCAGCGACGAGCAGCCGACCGCGAAGCAGGCCTCGGTGACGCTGACGTCGCCGCGGCGAAGCAGCGCCATCGCCCGCTCGATGCGCCGGGTCATCAGGTAGGAGTACGGCGGCTCGCCGTACGCGCGCCGGAACTCGCGACTGAGGTGGCCGGCCGACATGTGCTCGCCACGGGCGAGAGCCTCGACGTCCAACGGCCGGGCGTACTCCCGGTCGATCCGGTCGCGGACCCGCCGCAGCCGCGCGAGGTCGCGCAGGCGGTCCTCCTCGGCGGGTCTGCTGGTCACGTCCGTGATGCTGCCACGTCCCAGCGGGGTTTCCCAGGGTTGCCGGACGTCTTCGCCCCGCTCACGACCAACCGGGGCGGCCCCTGCTCGGGGGCGCTCACACCGGCTGAGGAAATCCATGACCGGAACCGGTCTGATCCCTAGAGTGCGGATCGCCCCGACTCGGGGTCGCCGCCGGTTCACGTTTGGCGAGGGAGAGGGTCGATGAGGACGCGTGAGTGGGACCAGCACGTCGCGCCGCGCCTCTTGGAGGCGCTTCCCGACGGGTGGTCGGCACGCAACGGCCACCTGTCTTCGGTCGCTGCGGAGGGGCACCTGGCCTGGCACATCAGCAGGCAGGTCAGCAAGAGCGGTGGCTTCGAGTTCCACGCTGTCATCCAGCCGCTGTACGTCTGCTCCACGGTGCTGGTGGGTAACTTCGACGAGATCCTGGGGCACGGCGTCAGAGGGGTTCGCAGCTTCTTCACCGCGGCGACGCCGGACGCCGTACCGGTGCACGAGATCGTGCCTCTGATCCAGCGCTACGCGCTCCCCTACTTCGACCGCTACGGCAGGGATTTGCCTTCTTTCCTGTCCCTGACCACGGGATTCGCCCGTTCCAGGCCGGAAGGACGAGGAACGTGGACCACCGAGGCGTGGACCGCCGGGGCCCACAGCCTCCTCGGAGACTGGCCGGAGGCTCGTCGATCCTGGGGGAACTGCCTCACCGAGCTGGCGTACTTCGACTCTGACGTGGCTCCGGAGACCCGTCGCCTCGCAGCGCACGGCGTGGACGCCCACGACGGGCCACGCAGGTCGGCCCTCGTGGCATGGTTGCTCGAGAACGAGCGGGACATGCGCGTCCGGTGGCACCTGTCCTGACATGCGGGCCCTTCCTGCGTCCCACCGCTGAAACACTTGCCGCCGACCGGACAGGTTCCTGACATGACGACCTCGAGCTCGGCCGTGCAGCCGTCGCGGGAAGCGCGCTTCCGGGCGGTGTACGAGGCGACGTACGACGACCTGTTGCGGTTCGCGCAGCGCCGCGTCGACCTCAGCCACGCCGAGGACGTCGCCGCCGACGTGTTCCTCGTCGCCTGGCGGCGGCTGGACGACATGCCGGACGAGGTCGCTGACGCGCGGCCGTGGTTGTTCGGAGTCGCCCGCGCCACCATCCTCAACCATCGACGGGGCAGCAGGCGGCGCGACGCCCTCGCCGTCCGTCTCGCTGACGCGGCACTCACCGGCGACCTGCACCCGGGTGACGACCTCGCCGCGAGCCGCCTCGACCTCGCGGCCGCCTGGGCTCAGCTGTCGGACGCCGACCAGGAAGCGATCAGCCTCGTCGTCTGGGAGGGGCTCAGCTCTGCCCAGGCAGGCGTCGTGCTCGGCTGCTCCGCGACGGCCTACCGGATCCGGCTTTCGCGTGCCCGTCGCTCTCTCCGGCAGCACCTCGAGGCGGCGACCCGTTCCGACTCCTCCGTTCCCCCTAGCGCGATGACACCCGAGGGACCCCAGCGATGACTGCACCCGACAACTCCTCGACCACCCGCCTCCTGCACGACCTCGACGCCGCCGACCGCGAGCTGAGCCAGCCGCAGCGCAGCCGCGCCGCCGCGACGCTCGAGCGGATCCTGGCGACTGAGGCGGAGACCGCGGCGCCGACCGTGGTCCCTGACCGGACCAGGCGCCGCCGACCCCGCGCGCTGCTCCTCGCAGGCGGCGTCGTCGCCGCCGCCGTCACCGCTGCGGTGGGGGTCCCGCTCCTCACCGGGGGAACCGAGGCGTTCGCCTCCTGGTCAGCGACTCCCGTCTCGCTCGACGGTGCCGAGCGCACCACCGCGCTCGAGGCCTGCCTGGTGCTCCACAGCGGCGACGAGGGAGAGCTCGCCATCGACCCGCGAGCGCGAGGATCAGTGCTGCTCGCCGAGGCCCGGGGCGGGTGGAACTACATCGTCTTCACCGTGGCCGGCTCATCGGGACGCGAGCTGCAGGGCTCCTGCTTGGTGCCCGACGACCTCGTGAGCGACCCGCGGCCCGGGGAGGGTGGCTTCTTCGGCAGCCTCGGCGGCGCCGAGGAGACCGCGGGCTCCCAGCCGGCGCCCGACGTCGTGCGCGAGGACACCAACGGCGCTGGGTCGGTGGGCGACGAATGGTTCGTGTACGCCGAGGGCCGGGCCGGCACCGACGTGACCGGCATCGAGGTCACCACCCCGGGCGGCGTCCAGGTCGAGGCATCTGTCGAGAACGGACACTGGGCCGTCTGGTGGCCCGCCGGCGACGACTCTCCGAACAACCCCGACCTGAGGGACGCACCCACCTACGAGGTGACCCTGCGCGACGGCACCGTCACGCACGAGATCGGCGCCCTGAAGTAGGCGCTCGAAGTTCCTCACGCCGTCAGCAGGACGCCGAGAAGGACGGCCGACGGCGCGCCGCTCATGCGCTTCCCGCACACAGAAGGGATGAACCCGCGCGAGCACGAGGGCTGGCGTCCGCCGTCCCATTCGTAACCGGCCTCCCGCTCGGATCGCAACACGAGCGTGGTTCGACCTGTCCGGGCTGCACGCTAGTTTGCTGCCATGAGCTCGGTCCTGGACACAGCGGTGCTTCTGACTGCGGAGTCACTCTCCTGGTTCACCGATCGGTGGTGAAGGCAGTCGATCCTGCCCGTTGACCCG
Source organism: Nocardioides mesophilus (assembly GCF_014395785.1). Classification (GTDB taxonomy): domain Bacteria; phylum Actinomycetota; class Actinomycetes; order Propionibacteriales; family Nocardioidaceae; genus Nocardioides_B; species Nocardioides_B mesophilus. The sequence continues at coordinate 1,870,146 of NZ_CP060713.1, forward strand.
CCCCTGGCCCTGAGCGAAGCGATCCCGCCGCACTTCACACTGCTGAGCCCCTGGCACCTCGACCCCACCAGCGACGCGGCCTCGGGTCGGCTGCGAGAGGCAGCTCGGGGAGTCGAACCGTTCCGGCTCCACTTCACCTCGGTGGGAACCTTCCCCAGCGGACACGTCTACCTGCAACCCGACCCTGCAGCGGGACTGGACGCGTTGTTCGCCGCGCTCACCGAAGCGTTCCCCGAGTTCCCCCCGTATGGCGGTGCGTTCTCAGACTGGCTGCCTCACCTGACGGTTTCCCGAAGGGGTGGCGAGGCCACCGCGTCCGAAGTGCGTCGTGAAGTCGAGGCCGCAGGCCCCCTGGCCTTGGACGTCGGCATGACCGCGCTTTCACTATCCGCGGCAAGAGCGGGCCACTCAGGACTCCGAGCCGTTGGCGAGCGCCTCGAAATTCTCCCACAGCCGGGGTTCGCCGAACTGCTCGCGCTGACGAAGAGCGGCGGGGCCCACCCCTGCCCACACGAGCCCGGACGCCCAGAGGTCGTTGACGAGTCCCTTGTCGAGCAGGCCCTGCTTCGTGAAAGTACCGAGCGTCTCGCCCAACAGCAGGAGCGTCAAGACGTCCCTGTCCGTCGCTGACGCCCCCTCCGCGTCAAAACCGGGGGACATGAGATTCACCAATGCGTCGATGCCACCGGACATCGAGCTCCACTGCAGAACCTGCATCATCAACTGAGCATCCTGTTGGTCTGCCATTCCCAACCCCTGATTGTCGTAGCTGTGGTTCCGCCTACTCTTCTCTGCTCTGCGGACCGAAGGAATGGTCACTCGGGCTGATGTTTCCCAACCCCGAGCGCGCAGCGGAGGACGGAGCCCCATCCGACGCGCTCGGCAACGGATCCACACCGCCCCGTCCGCTCATTCGGCACGTCAGGACTTTCACCATCAGCGGCATTTCCGTGCTGTGCAGATGAACAGGCACATTGGGCTCCGGTGATCGCATTTCACGCTCAGCAGCACAGCGCAAGATGCCAACCTGCCTGTTCACATGCAGCATTCGGATCGCCCTGTCATCGGCGCGACAGAATCTTCACTCTCGGCGGCACGCGTCTCAGCCGTGGGCCATGTCGACGAACCGGGAGTAGTGGCCCTGGAAGGCGACGGTGACGTCCCGGGTCGGGCCGTTGCGGTGCTTGGCCACGATCAGGTCCGCCTCGCCGGGCCGGGTCGACTCCTTCTCGTAGGCGTCCTCGCGGTGCAGCAGGATCACCATGTCGGCGTCCTGCTCGATCGAGCCACTCTCACGCAGGTCCGACATCATCGGCCGCTTGTCGGCGCGCTGCTCCGGACCACGGTTCAGCTGGGAGAGCGCGATGATCGGGACGTCGAGCTCCTTGGCCAGCAGCTTGATCTGCCGGGAGAACTCCGAGACCTCGAGCTGCCGGGACTCCACCTTCTTGCCCGAGCTCATCAGCTGCAGGTAGTCGATCACGATCAAGCGCAGGTCGTGGCGCTGCTTGAGCCGCCGCGCCTTGGCCCGGATCTCCATCATCGTCATGTTCGGCGAGTCGTCGATGAACATCGGCGCCGAGGAGACCTCGCCCATCTTGCGGGCCAGCTTGGCCCAGTCCTCGTCGTTCATGTGCCCGTTGCGCATGTGGTTGAGCGGGATCCGCGCCTCCGCGGAGAGCATGCGCATGGTGATCTCGTTGCGGGTCATCTCCAGGGAGAAGATCACGCTGGACATGTTGTGGTGGATCGAGGCCGACCGGCAGATGTCCAGGCCCAGGGTCGACTTCCCCATCGCGGGCCGCGCCGCGATGATCACCATCTGGCCGCCGTGCAGACCGTTGGTCAGCTCGTCGAGGTCGGCGAATCCGGTCGGCACGCCCACGAACTCGCCGTCGCGGTTGGAGATCGCCTCGATCTCGTCGAGGGTCGCCTCCATGATCTCGCTCAGCGGCGCGTAGTCCTCCGAGGCCCGCTTCTCGGTGACGCCGTAGACCTCGGCCTGGGCCCGGTCGACGACGTCGTCGACCTGCCCCTCCCCCGCGTAGCCCATCTGCGCGATCCGGGTGCCGGCGTCGACGAGCCGGCGCAGGATCGCCTTCTCCCGGACGATCTCGGCGTAGTAGCCGGCGTTCGCGGCGATCGGGACGCTCGCGGACAGCGTGTGGAGGTACGGCGCGCCGCCGATCCGGCCGAGCTCGCCGCGGCGCTGCAGCTCGGCGGAGGTCGTGACCGGGTCGACCGGCTCGCCGCGGCCGTAGAGGTCGACCATCGCGTCATAGATGGTCTCGTGGACGGGCCGGTAGAAGTCGGTGCCGCGGACCGACTCGATCACGTCGGCGATCGCGTCCTTCGAGAGCAGCATCGAGCCGAGCACGCTCTGCTCGGCGGCGTTGTCCTGCGGAGGCGTGCGGTCGCCGTACCCCCGGGACCCGCCAGAGCCCCCCGAGTGACCCGAGTGACCGGGATCGCTTGAGCCGCCGTCGTAGGCGTCCCACGGGACCTCCGCCGCGGCCATCCCCAGCGCGTCCTGCGAGAAGTCCGTCCCCGAGCTCACCTGCGACCCAACCCCTCTCTGATCCGATGCCGAGTGCCGACCTGTGCCGCGCGCCGACTGTAGGAGCGACCACCCCCAGGAACCGGTTCGCCGGACCAACCGCCGCCCGCGCCGTGACGCGCGAAGTGGTCGGAGGGATGCCCGACGCAGGTGACCGTACGTGCCGGTCAGGGCATTCCGGAAGTCCGTTGTCCACAGGTCCTGTGGATAACTGGGGACAACATGTGGAACACGCCTACGGCTCTGTGCACAGGTTGTTTACACAGCTGTGGACACAGCCTCGATTCGAAACCGAAAACCGCCTCTGACCTGCGGCGATGCAGTGGAGTCGATGTGGACCGAAGAAAGTCTCCGACATTCTCGTTCACCAAGACGACACGCCGGGTTGGCCGGATGACTTGTCGACAAAGCACCTGAGTCGGACAGGCTATGCACAGAAGTTGCGTAGTTACACACAGTTCGCAAGGACTAGTCCCGGTCATGGTCACGAGCCGTCTTAGACTCTTACGTGGATCACCTAGGCTGTGGGGGTGCCCGTCCGATCCGTCCGCCGTCTGACCCGGCGATCCTCGCAGGACCGCGAGATCCTCCGGCTCGCGGTCCCGGCGTTCCTGGCGCTGGTGGCCGAGCCGATGTTCCTGCTCGCCGACGCCGCCATCGTCGGCCACCTGGGCACCCCGGAGCTCGCCGGCCTCGGCATCGCCGGCGCGATCGTGCAGACCGCGGTCGGGCTGTGCGTGTTCCTGGCCTACGGCACCACCGCCTCGGTGGCCCGGCAGATCGGCGCCGGCGACACCCGCGGCGCGCTGTCGCAGGGCATCGACGGGCTCTGGCTGGCCGTGCTGATCGGGATCGCGACGACCGCCGTGGCGCTGCCGGCCGCCGGCTGGCTGGTGGGTCTTTTCGGGGCCGACGCCGCGGTCACGGAAGCCGCGACGACGTACCTGCGGATCGCCCTGCTCGGGGTCACCCCGCTGCTGCTGATGCTCGCCGCCACCGGCGTCCTGCGTGGCCTGCAGGACACCCGGACGCCGCTGGTCGTCGCGGTGGTGGGCAACCTCGCGAACGTGGTGCTCAACGTGGTCCTGGTCTACGGCCTCGACCTCGGCATCGCCGGGTCCGCGCTCGGCACCGACCTCGCCCAGCTCGGCTCGGCCGCTGCGCTGGTCGCCGTGGTGGTCGCCGCGTGCCGCCGCGCGGGCGCTCCGCTGCGTCCGCACCTGCCCGGCGTACGCCGTGCCGCCCACGCCGGGGTCGCACTGGTCATCCGGACCCTCACGCTGCGGGCCTCCCTGCTGGTGATGACCTACGCGGCTGCGACGCTGGGGGCCACCGCGACCGCGACCCACCAGCTGGCGATGACGATCTGGACGTTCCTGGCGTTCGCCCTCGACGCCATCGCGATCGCCGCCCAGGCCATCACCGGCCGGTTCCTGGGCGTCGGCGACCTGCGCCTGACCCGCGAGGTCACCGACCGGATGGTCCGGTGGGGGCTGTGGTCCGGGGTGCTCTCGGGGCTGCTGCTGGCCGCCCTCTCGCCGCTGCTCGGCGGGCTGTTCACCCCCGACGCCGCCGTCCGGGACCTGCTGGTGCCGGTGCTGCTGGTGGCGGCGCTCTTCCAACCGGTCGCCGGCGTCGTCTTCGTCCTCGACGGGGTGCTGATCGGCGCCGGCGACGGCCGCTACCTGGCCTGGGGAGGCGTGCTCGTCCTCGGTGCCTTCGCCCCCGTGGCCTGGGCGGCGACCGCCCTGGCTCCCCCCGGCCCGGCCCTCGCCTGGCTGTGGGGCTCCTTCGGGGTGGCGTTCATGGGCAGCCGCGCCGTGGTGCTGCTGCACCGGTCCCGGGGTGACTCCTGGATGGTCCCGGGCGGCCGCGGCGCCGGGGTGCCGGCCGCGTCGACCCCGACATGACGCGAAGGGCCGCCCCCTCGGGGACGGCCCTTCGTGTGGTGATCCGAGGATCGGTCGGGTCAGCTGGCGACGACGTTCAGGTTGACGGTCGCGTCGACCTCGTCGGCCACCTTCACGGTCACCTGGTGCGTGCCCAGGGACTTGATCGGGTTGCCGACGATGATCTTGCGCTTGTCGACCGGAGCGCCGGCAGCGGTGAGCACCTCGGCGATGTCGCCGACCGTGACCGCGCCGAAGAGACGGCCGCCCTCGCCGGCGCGAACCGGCAGGTTGAACGTCGTGCTCTCGAGCGTGGACTTGATCTGCTTGGCGTGGTCGGCGTCGCGGACCTCGCGCGAGGAGCGCGCGGCCTTGATCGAGTCGACGGTGCGGCCACCACCCTTGGTCCAGCGGATGCCGAACCCACGGGGGATCAGGAAGTTGCGGCCGTAGCCGTCCTTGACCTCGACGATGTCACCGGGGGCACCGAGACCGGTGACCTCCTGGGTGAGGATGAGCTTCATGGTTTTCTCGTCCCTCTCGCTCTGCCGTTACCTGGCCGTGGACGTGTAGGGCAGCAGAGCCACCTCGCGAGCGTTCTTCACCGCGATGGCGACGTCCCGCTGGTGCTGGACGCAGTTGCCGGTGACCCGACGGGCGCGGATCTTGCCGCGGTCGGAGATGAACTTGCGGAGGAGGGTGGTGTCCTTGTAGTCCACGTAGGACACCTTCTCCTTGCAGAACTGGCAAACCTTCTTCTTCGGCTTGCGGAGTACTGGCTTGGCCATTGTGGTGCTCCCTTTCTGGTGAGCCCGGCTTGCGCCGGAATGGTCGCATCAGTCAGATGGACGGGTGGAACAGGTGTTCAGGCGACGGTCACGGGGACCGCCGGGGTCGTGCAGGGTCGATCAGAACGGAGGCTCCTCCGAGGAGCCACCGGCACCCGGGGTCGCCCAGGGGTCGTTCGACGGCTGGCCGCCGCCGTAGGAACCACCCTGGCCGCCGCCCTGCTGGCCGCCCCAGCCGCCGGCCTGCTGGCCGCCGCCGGAACCGCCCTGGGCAGCACCGGCACCGGCGCCGGCAGCACCGCCGGAGGCCCACGGGTCGTCGCCGCCGCCGCCGTAGCTGCCGCCGCCACCCTGACCGCCGCCGCTGCGGGAGGTCTTGGTGACCTTCGCGGTGGCGTACTTGACGCTGGGACCGACCTCGTCGACGTCGATCTCGAAGACGGTGCGCTTCTCACCCTCGCGGGTCTCGTAGGAGCGCGCCTTCAACCGACCCGAGACGATGACCCGCATGCCCCGCTGCAGCGACTCGGCGGCGTTCTCGGCCGCCTGGCGCCACACCGAGCAGTTGAGGAACAGCGCTTCGCCGTCCTTCCACTCGTTGCTCTGCTTGTCGAACGTGCGCGGCGTCGAGGCAACGGTGAAGTTGGCGACCGCTGCGCCCGAGGGCGTGAAGCGGAGCTCGGGGTCGGCGGTGAGGTTGCCGACCACGGTGATCGGGGTTTCGCCTGCCATGTCAGGCCTCCAGTCTGGTTGAGCTGTTCAGCAGATGCTGACTTGGGCGACCGGGGGAATCGGTCGAGGTACCGATGATCTGATCCTGGGTGCTGCTAGGTGCTGCTGGGAGGGAGCCCCGAGGCTCCCGTCTCAGCGGAGGTCGGGCCGGATGACCTTGGTGCGGAGCACCGACTCGTTCAGCCCGAGCTGCCGGTCGAGCTCCTTGACGGTGGCAGGCTCGGCCTGCAGCTCGACGACGGCGTAGATGCCCTCGGCCTTCTTGTCGATCTCGTAGGCGAGCCGGCGACGTCCCCAGACGTCGACCTTCTCCACCGAGCCACCGTCCTGACGGACGACGTTGAGGTACGTGTCGAGCGAAGGCGCAACGGTGCGCTCTTCAAGATCGGGGTCGAGGATGACCATCACTTCGTAGGCACGCAAAACAGTCTCCACCTCCTTCGGACTCAAAGCGGCCACGGCGTTTCCGTGGCAGGAGGGCTGTGCGTTCACGTCGTACGGCGTCCCGGGCAGTCACCCGGGGCCGACCGACGTGTCGGCGGCCCGACACCCGCACCTGGCGCGGAGTCGAGCCGGAACCGACGACCCAGGGTAACAGCGGCGCGGCGGGCCGAGGAAATCGTCGTCCACAGGCCCCATACGTCGGTGCCGTCCGGGTACTGCGCCCGGCGACGCACCCGAGATGAACCCCGAGACCAGGAGGTCCCACGATGAGCCAGGACACCCCGCGAGACGAGCGCCAGAAGCTGGTCGAGCTGATCAAGGACAGCCGGATCGCGATGCTCACCACCCGCAACGAGCAGGGCCGCCTGACCAGCCGGCCGATGGCCACCCAGGACGTGGAGACCGACGGCGACCTCTGGTTCATCACCGAGCGTTCCTCCGACAAGGCCGCCGAGATCCGGCGCGACCCCGAGGTCAACGTGGCCTACTCCTCACGCGACTCCTGGGTGTCGCTGGCCGGCCGCGCCGAGGTCGTCGACGACACCGAGAAGCTCACGGAGCTGTGGGGCACGTTCACCGACGCGTGGATGCAGGGCGGCCCGGACAACCCGGAGAACGTCTTGGTCAAGGTCACCGCCGAGTCGGCGGAGTTCTGGGACTCACCGGGCACGAAGGTCACCCAGGTGGTCAACCTGGTGAAGGCCAAGGTCACCGGGGAGCGCTTCGAGGGCGTCAACGAGACCGTCGAGCTCTGAGCGCCCGGAGCTCGACCGGCTACAGCCGCTCGAGCGCCTCACGCATGCCGCGCTCCGCCTCGTCGCCGAGCCTGGTGAAGAACGGGCGCAGCAGGAGGCCGAGCACCGGGGTGAGCACGCCGAAGTCGAAGTCGGCGGAGTAGCGCACCTCGGTGCCGCCGGTCGTGGTGGGGGTGAAGGTCATCGTGTCGAGGGCCTTGACCGTCTTGTTCTGCCCGCGCAGCGCGATCTTCTGGTTCTGCTCGCGCTCCACGACCGTGTAGGTCAGCTCGGTCTCGCGGCCGGCGAACTTCGAGGTGTTGCGGTAGCGCGTGCCCGGGCCGCCGTCGCCGGAGACCCGGACGGTCTCCACGGTCCCGGGGTCCCACTCGGTGGTGGTGGTGAAGTCGGCGAGGTAGGCGAAGACCCGCTCGACCGGCTTGTCGGTGGTCACGGTTCGTTCCAGGCGCATGCCGCCAGCGTAGGGAGGCACCGCAACTGCCTAGGCTGGACCCATGGTCAAGCTCAGGATCGGTGCCCACGTCGCCCAGGCCGACCCCGTCGCGGAGGCGCAGGCCCGTGGCGCGGACCTCGTGCAGTTCTTCCTCGGGAACCCGCAGGGCTACAAGGGCCCCGAGGTGGAGTACGCCGGCGGCGCGGACGCGCTGCGCGAGGCGGCCCTCGAGGCCGGCGTCGACCTCTACGTGCACGCGCCGTACATCATCAACGTCGCCACCACGAACAACCGGATCCGGATCCCGAGCCGCAAGCTGCTCCAGCAGCACATGGACGCCGCCGCGGCGATCGGTGCCAAGGGCCTGATCGTGCACGGCGGTCACGTGGACAAGGCCGGTGACGACCCCGAGCTGCTGGAGAAGGGCTTCGACAACTGGCGCAAGGCGGTCGAGGCCACCGACCTGAAGATCCCGCTCCTGATCGAGAACACCGCGGGCGGCGACAACGCGATGGCCCGCCACCTGGAGCGGATCGGCCGGGTCTGGGACGCGATCTCGACCGCCGAGGGCTTCGAGCAGGTCGGCTTCTGCCTCGACACCTGCCACGCACACGCCGGCGGCAACGACCTCGCCACGGTCGTGGAGGACGTACGCCGGATCACCGGCCGGATCGACCTCGTGCACGCCAACGACAGCCGCGACGCCTTCGACTCCGGCGCCGACCGGCACACCAGCCTGGGGGCCGGCCACATCGACCCCGAGCAGCTCGCCGCCGTCGTCCGGGAGGCCGGCGCACCGGTCGTCTGCGAGACCCCCGGCGGCGTCGCGGAGCACCGCGCGGACTTCGACTGGCTCCGCGAGCGGGTCTGAGCCGCTCCGGTAGCCTCGCCAGGTGACCTCCCCCGCCCTGACCGTCCGCACGATCACGCCCGACGAGCACCTGGCGCTCCTCCGCACGCAGCGTTCGGCGAGCTTCCTGCAGACCCCCGCCTGGGGGCAGGTCAAGAGCGAGTGGCGCCGGGAGTCGCTGGGCTGGTTCGACGGCGGCCGGCTGGTCGGCGCCGGGCTGGTGCTCTACCGGCAGCTGCCCAAGGTGAAGCGCTACCTCGCCTACCTCCCCGAGGGGCCGGTGATCGACTGGTCCAGCGAGCAGCTCGGCGACTGGCTCACCCCGATGACCGCGCACCTGAAGCGGAAGGGCGCCTTCGGGGTCCGGATCGGACCCCCGGTGGTCACCCGGCGCTGGTCCGCGGACGCCGTGAAGCAGGGGGTGGCCGACGAAGGCGTCACCCGGCTCGGCGAGGTACCCCCTACCGAGCGCTCACCGCAGGGGGCCCGGGTGGTCTCCCAGCTGCAGGAGCTCGGCTGGCGGCCGCAGGCGGTCGAGGGCGGCTTCGCCGCGGGCCAGCCGCAGTTCAACTTCCAGATCCCGCTGCGCCACCGCGACGGTGAGCAGGCCGGCGAGCCCCGCACCGAGGACGAGCTCCTCAAGGGCATGAACCAGCAGTGGCGACGCAACATCAAGAAGGCGGCCAAGGCCGGCGTCGAGGTCTCCCAGGGCGCCGAGCAGGACCTGAAGGCGTTCCACGACCTCTACGTGCACACCGCCGAGCGCGACCACTTCACGCCGCGGCCGCTGAGCTACTTCGAGACGATGTTCCGTGCGCTCAACGCCGAGGAGCCGGACCGGATCAAGCTCTTCCTGGGCCGCCACGAGGGCGACCTGGTCGCCGCCACGATCCTGGTCCGGGTCGGCGGCCACACCTGGTACTCCTACGGAGCCTCCTCCACCGAGAAGCGCGACGTCCGCGGCTCCAACGCGGTCCAGTGGGCGATGATCCAGGACGCCCTGGCCGCCGGGGCCGACGTCTACGACCTGCGCGGCATCACCGACACCCTCGATCCCGACGACTCCCACGTCGGGCTGATCCAGTTCAAGGTCGGCACCGGCGGCGAGGCGGTCGAGTACGCCGGCGAGTGGGACCTGCCGCTGCGACCGCTGCTCTACAAGGCGTTCTCGCTCTACATGGCCCGTCGGGGGAGGTGAACCGGATGTCGCTCTCCCTCTACGTCGACGGCGACCGCTGGCGCGCCCACCTCGACCACGTCCGCGACACCCGGCCCGCCATCGTCCCGGTCGTCAAGGGCAACGGCTACGGCTTCGGGATCCCTCGGCTGGCCGGCGAGGCCGCCCGGCTGGGCCTGGACACGGTGGCCGTCGGGATGTACGAGGAGGTCGGCCCCGCCCGGGGGTCGTTCCCCGGCGACGTCATGGTGCTCACCCCGTGGCGTCCCTTCGACCGGGCGGCGCTCTTCGCACCGCACGTCATCCACACCGTGGGCCGGCTCGAGGACCTCGAGGCGCTGGCGGCCCGCACCGACGGGCCGCGCGTGGTGCTCGAGCGGATGACCTCGATGCGCCGGCACGGGTTCTCCGCGAGCGGGCTGCGCGAGGCCGGAGAGCTGCTGGCCGGTACGCCGGGCAGCCCCCGGCCCGAGCGGGTCGGCGTCGAGGGCGTCGCCCTGCACCTGCCGATCTCCAGCGGCTCGCACCTCACCGAGGTGGAGCGGCTGATGACCGACGTGGTCGCCGCCGACCTGCCCACCCGGCGGATCTTCGTCTCGCACCTCACCGACGCGGAGACCGCCCTGCTGCGGCAGCGCTACCCCGACTACGAGTTCCGGCCCCGGATCGGCACCGACCTCTGGCTGGGTGAGCGGGGCGCGCTGCGGGTCCGCGCGACCGTCCTCGACGTGCACCCGGTCGAGCGCGGCGACGTGTTCGGCTACCGCAGCCGGACCGCCCCGAAGGCCGGCCACATCCTGATCGTCTCCGGCGGCACCGCGCACGGCATCGGTCTGGAGGCGCCGACCGGTGGGGCGACGTTGAAGGACCGCGCCGCCCGGGTCGCGAAGGGTGGCCTCGACGCGGCCGGCTTCGTGCGGTCGCCGTACACCATCGGCGGCAAGCTGCGGCTCTTCGCGGAGCCGCCGCACATGCAGGCCTCGATGCTGTTCCTGCCGCACGGCGCGCCGGTGCCGGAGGTCGGCGACGAGGTGGAGGTCCGGGTCCGGTTCACCGCGACCTCCTTCGACGCCACCGTGATCAGCTAGGCACGTCGGCCTGCTGGCCGCCGGCGTGCCGGTTCACGCGCCGCCCCGGCACCGGCCGGGTGCGGGCCGCCCGGGGCGGCTCCATGGGGTCGTCGGTGAGCCCGTCGGCGCGCACCGGGTCGTGCCACGGGGCCAGGATGTCGCGGACCACGACGCCGGCCAGCCACAGCTCGGCGGCCACCCGGACCAGGATGGCGATCCAGTAGGCGTGGTCGGGCTGGCCGCTGGCCGCGGAGGCGGTGAACTGGCCGAGGTAGAACCAGACCGCGAAGAAGTAGAGGACCTCGGCGCCCTGCCAGATCAGCAGGTCGCGCCACCGCGGTCGCGCCAGCACGGCCAGCGGCAGCAGCCACAGGACGTACTGCGGTGAGTAGACCTTGTTGACCACCAGGAAGCCGACCACGATCAGCAGCGCCAGCTGCGGGATCCGCGGGGTGCGCGGCGCCAGCAGCCCGAGGGCCAGGACCGCGACGCACACGGCACCGAACCAGATCCACGAGGCCAGGTTGATCCCGGAGGAGGTCACCGTGTGGCCGGCCTGCTGCCAGATCAGCCACAGCGAGCCGAGGTCGGCGCCCCGCTCCCCGTTGAAGGACCAGAACACCTTCCACTGCTCGAAGCCGTAGAGCATCGGCGGCAGGTTCACCAGCAGCCAGGCCCCGACGGCGCCGAGCACGGCCCAGCCGAACGCCGGCAGCCGGCGTCGGCGCAAGCAGACGACCAGCAGCGCGCCGAGCAGGAACAGCGGGTAGAGCTTCGCCGCGGTGCCCAGCCCGATCAGCACCCCGCTCAGCAGCGGACGGCCCCGCGACCAGGCCCACAGCGCGCCCGCGACCGCGGCCACCGCGAGCAGGTCCCAGTTGACCAGCCAGGCCAGCAGCAGCGCCGGGCTGGCGGCGAAGAGCATCGCGTCCCAGGGCCGCCGGCGGTGGGTGCCGGCCAGGAACCACGCGGCCAGCAGCCCGAAGCCGGCCAGCAGCACCGCGGTCACCTGGAAGTAGAGCCAGGACTCCGCGGCCACCCCTGGCACCGAGAACACCTGGTCGCCGGGGACGGCGGACCGGGCCGTCAGGTCCGGCCAGCCGCTGAGCGCGTGCGTCACCAGCGCGGCGCCGTACGCGAAGTAGCCGATGACGACGGGGTACTCCATCACCTGGTAGCGGCCGCCGGTGTCGCTGTAGGGGACCGACCTCTCCGCGAAGCCGCGCCCGGTGTAGAGGTAGGGCACGTCGGAGTAGCAGGCGGCCGCGTAGCGCTCGTTGCCGCCGGTCCAGTGCGCCTGCACGCAGGGCGTCTTCTGCAGCATGCCCAGCATCAGCACGACACAGGTGACGGCCAGGATCACGCGCACGGGCGTCCAGAACGGGTGCGGGGCGGCGTGCTCGCCGACCGGCCCCCCGATCCCCTCGCTGGCCGCGGTGGCCACCGGGTCCTCGTGGGTGGGGCGGACCAGCGGCAGCTTCTCGGAGTCGGTGCTCACCGGGTCACCGCGCTAGGTCCCGGAGGAGGGCTCGGTGCCGGTCCCGGTGGCCGTGCCGCCACCGGTGCCGCCCGGGCCACCCGTGCCACCGGGGCCGCCGCCCTGCGGGCCGGGGCCGCCGCTGGGTCCGCCACCGCCACCCGGCGACCCGGTGGGAGCGGGGAGGCTGGGGGTCGGCGGTGGGGGCGGCGCGGAGGTGGTCGGCGGCGGGGGCGGCGGCGCGGAGGTGGTCGGCGGCGGGGGCGGCGGCGCCGAGGTGGTCGGCGGCGGCGCCTGGGTCCGGGTCGGCTGCTGCGTGGGCTCGGGAGCCGGGGGCGGCGTGTAGATGGGGGTCGGCGTCGGGCTGTGGTCCTGGTTCTTGGCGTCCACGAAGGCCGGCTCGGGGAACTGCTCGACCGGCACGCCGTCCATCAGCTGCTGCATCACCGCGACCCAGGTCTGGGTCGGGTAGCCGGCACCGAAGTAGCCGTAGGGCGGCGGCAGGTAGTCGTTGAGCGCGTCGTTGCCGTCGCCGCGGACGTACATGACCGCGGTCACCATCTGCGGGGTGTAGCCGACGAACCACGAGGAGGAGACGTCGCCGTCGGCGTTCGTGGCGGTGCCGGTCTTGCCGCCCGCCGGCCGGCCCAGCGCCTGGGCGTTGGCGCCGGTGCCCTCCTCGACCACCTTCTGCAGCGCGTAGGAGACGTCGGAGTCGATGTCCTCGGAGAGGACCCGCTTGCCCTTGGCCTCGTGCGTGTAGAGGTCCTTGCCGGTCGAGGAGCGCACCTTGGACAGCACGAACCAGTCGCGGGCGACGCCGTTGTCGGCGATCGTGCCGTAGGCGTTGGCCATCTCGATCGGGCTGATCGTCGCCGAGCCCAGCGAGATCCCGGAGGTGGGCTTCAGACCCGGCGCGTCCTTGGGGATGCCCATGTCCACGGCGGTGCCGAGGATCTTCTCCGGCCCGTCCTTCATGCTCACGGTCAGGTCGATGTAGGCGGTGTTCACCGACTCCTCGGTCGCGGTGACCAGGTCGATCGCCGCGCCGTAGTCGTTGCCGTCGCCGGGGCCCTCGTTGACGACCTGGTCACCGTTGGGGAACACGTAGGGCGAGTTCCCCTGGAAGGTGCTCTTCAGCGAGTAGCCGTCCTGCAGCCCGGCCGCGAGCGCGAACGGCTTGAACGCCGACCCCGGCGACCCGCCGGCGAGCGCCCAGTTGATCTGGCTGTCGAGGTAGTCCTGACCGCCGTAGATCGCGCGCAGCGCCCCGGTGGTGGGGTCGACCGAGGCGACCCCCACGTGCAGCTGCTTGAGCCCCTTGGGACGCTTCTCGAGCACCGCGGACTGCGCGGCCCGCATCGCCTTGCGGGTGAACGTGGTGGTGACCCGCAGGCCGCCGCCCTCGATGTCGGCGTCGCTGAAGCCCTCCGCGGCGAGCGCCTTGCGGACCATCATGAGGACGTGGCCGCGCTGGCCGCCGTACTGGTCCTGGACCTGCTGCTCGGGGAACTTCGGCAGCCGGCGGGCCAGCTTCGCGGCCTTGTCGGCGTCGAGGTTGCCCATGTCGGCCATGCCCTCGAGGACGTACTGGTAGCGGCCGAGCAGCCGCTGCTTGGGGCCCTTGCCGTCCGCGGGGTCGAAGTTCTCCGGCGAGTTCAGGATCGCGGCGAGCGCCGCGCCCTCCGCGACGGTGAGGTCCGCGGCGTCCTTGTCGAAGTACGCCTGCGCCGCGGCCTGGATGCCGTAGGCACCGCGACCGAAGTAGATGGTGTTCAGGTAGCCCTGGAGGATCTCCTCCTTCGACACGCTGTTCTGCAGCTTCAGCGAGAGGAACGCCTCCTTGACCTTGCGGGTCAGGGTGCGGTCGGAGGAGAGGTAGTAGATCTTCACGTACTGCTGGGTGATCGTCGAGGCGCCCTGGGTGGCGTTGCCCTGCGCGTTGTTGAACGCGGCGCGCAGGATGCCCTTCGGGTCGATGCCCTTGTTCGTGTAGAACGTGCGGTCCTCCGCGGCGATCACCGCGTCCTGCACGTGCTGCGGGACGTCGGAGAGCGCCACGCTGGTCCGGTTCTGGTCGGCGAAGCGCCCCAGCTCGGTCTTGCCGTCGGCGTAGTAGACGAAGGTCGTCTGGGTCTCGAAGTCCTGGTTCGGGTCCGGGATGTCGGTGGCCATGTAGCCGTAGGCGAACGCGGCGCAGCCGAGCAGGAAGAAGCCCAGCATCGCCCACAGCCCCCAGCGCAGGATCCGCCGTGGCCAGGACCGTTTCGCCGTCGTGGTCCCGTCGCCCTTCTTCCGCGAGCTCGCGGACGCGGGCGTGCTCGCCCGACGGCCCGGGCCGGATCCGTTGGCTTTGCGTGGGGCACTCACCGTGCGAACTCCGTGGGGACGGGGACATGACGCAGGGCGTCGGTCCGTCAGGACCGGCGCCTTCCGGCCCCAGGGTACGGGCGGAGCCCCGGCGGCCGGCAATCGCCGCCCCGGTCCAGGCCGGGCGGCTCCCGGTGGTGGCCGCGCCGCGATATATCGATACGATAGGTACGACCGATACGACACGGGGGCTGGTGCGACGCGCGCAGGCCCTCCGAGCAGCAGGGACGGTGACCGCGTGGCACGACGCGGCGAGACGCTGGAGCTGGCCGTCCTCGGCCTGCTCCACGAGTCGCCCATGCACGGCTACGAGCTGCGCAAGCAGCTCAACGGCGTCCTCGGCTGGAGCCGGGTGCTCTCCTACGGCTCGCTCTACCCCGCCCTCAAGAAGCTGGTCCGGGCCGGCTGGATCGCGGAGGACCTCAGCACGGCGCCCGTCACGGCCAGCCGCCGGCAGCGCATCGTCTACGCGCTGACCTCCGCGGGCGAGGACCGGTTCACGATGCTGATGTCGGAGGCCGGTCCCTCCTCGTGGGAGGACGACAGCTTCGACGTCCGCTTCGCGTTCTTCGGCCGGACCGACATGGAGATCCGGCTGCGCATCCTGGAGGGCCGGCGAGCCCGGCTCGAGGAGCGCCTCGAGCGCGTCCAGGGGCAGCTCGACAAGACCCAGCAGCAGATGGACCGCTATGCCACCGAGCTCCAGCGCCACGGCGTCGAGTCGGTGCAGCGGGAGGTGCGCTGGCTCTCCGAGCTGATCAACGCCGAGCGCGGCACCGACGGCGCAGTCCGGGAAGTCCGGGAAGTCCGCGCCGATGGGGCCGATGGGGCCGAGACCGACAGCATCACCCGACCAGCAGCACCCCAGACCAGCGACTGAGCAGCAGCGACAGAGAAGGGAAGGACCCCGATGGGTTCGGTACGAGTAGCAATCGTGGGAGTGGGCAACTGCGCCACCTCCCTCATCCAGGGCGTGGAGTACTACAAGGACGCCGACCCCGAGGCCGCCGTCCCGGGCCTCATGCACGTCAAGTTCGGCGAGTACCACGTCTCCGACGTCGAGTTCGTGGCCGCGTTCGACGTGGACGCCAAGAAGGTCGGCTTCGACCTGTCCGAGGCGATCACCAGCTCGGAGAACAACACGATCAAGATCGCCGACGTCCCCCCGACCGGGATCACCGTCCTGCGCGGACCCACCCTCGACGGCCTGGGCAAGTACTACCGCCTGACCATCGAGGAGTCCGACGCGGAGCCGGTCGACGTCGTGCAGACCCTCAAGGACACCCGCGCCGACGTGCTGGTCTCCTACCTGCCGGTGGGCTCGGAGGAGGCCGACAAGTTCTACGCCCAGTGCGCCATCGACGCGGGCGTGGCCTTCGTCAACGCGCTGCCGGTGTTCATCGCCTCCGACCCCGTCTGGGCCAAGAAGTTCGAGGACGCCGG
Organism: Nocardioides mesophilus; assembly: GCF_014395785.1. GTDB lineage: Bacteria > Actinomycetota > Actinomycetes > Propionibacteriales > Nocardioidaceae > Nocardioides_B > Nocardioides_B mesophilus. The sequence goes on from NZ_CP060713.1 coordinate 1,886,131, forward strand.
GGTCCCCATCGTCGGGGACGACATCAAGTCCCAGGTGGGCGCCACCATCACCCACCGGGTGATGGCCAAGCTGTTCGAGGACCGAGGCGTGGTGCTGGACCGCACCTACCAGCTCAACGTCGGCGGCAACATGGACTTCAAGAACATGCTCGAGCGGGAGCGGCTGGAGTCGAAGAAGATCTCCAAGACGCAGGCGGTCACCTCGAACATCGAGCACGACCTCGGCGCCCGCAACGTGCACATCGGCCCCTCGGACTACGTCCAGTGGCTCGACGACCGCAAGTGGGCCTACGTCCGGCTCGAGGGTCGCGCCTTCGGCGACGTCCCGCTGAACCTGGAGTACAAGCTCGAGGTGTGGGACTCCCCGAACAGCGCCGGCATCATCATCGACGCCATCCGTGCGGCGAAGATCGCCCTGGACCGCGGCATCGGCGGCCCGATCCACTCGGCGTCGACGTACCTGATGAAGTCCCCGCCGGTGCAGCTGCCCGACGACCAGGGCCGCGCCCAGGTCGAGGCGTTCATCCGCGGAGACGTCGAGCGCTGACCACGCCGCCGCGGGCCCGGCTCCGGGCCCGCGGCCGTGGCGCCCGGTCGGCAGCGGCCGGTCAGACCGAGGCAAGCACCTCGGGCCTGAGCCCGTCGATGAACTCCTGACGCTGCTCGCGCCCGCGCGGCAGCGCCGGCCGGTTCTCGAGCACGGCGAGCGCCCAGGTCCAGCGCACCAGCCGGTCGCGGTCGGTGTCGGGGCGCAGCTCGCAGACCTGGTCGAGGTACGTCGCCGTGGGGTGGTCGTGCACGCTCTTGGCGATCCAGAACGCCAGGTCGAACACCGGCGGGCCCAGCACCGGCAGCGGGTCCACCGCGGTCAGTCGGTCGCCGCAGACGATGAGGTTCTTGGCCTGCAGGTCGCCGTGCAGCAGCACCGGAGCCTCCCGCGCACCATCGTCCAGCAGGCCCTCCAGCAGCCGGAGCGCGCCGTCGAGGTCGCGGCGGTGCCGCTCGCAGCCGTCCTCGCCGAACCGGGTCCGGGCCCAGTGGATCCGCCGGTCGAGGTTGTCCTGCACGTTCCCGAACGGGAAGCCGTCCGCGGCGGCGGTGTGCAGCCGCTCGCTGAGGTCCACGATGTCGACCAGCTCGTAGCTGCCCTCCCCGACCCAGCCGAGGAAGCCCATCAGCATCGCGGAGGTCGCCGGGTCCTCCCTGAGCAGGCGGGGGCCCCGTCACCGGCCCAGGCCCGCAGGGCGGCGGTCTCGGCGGCGCCGCCCGCGACGTCGGTGGGCACCTTGAGCACGAGCTCGCGGCCCTCGGGGTCGGCGCACTTGACGCACAGCGACATGGCACCGCCGGCGAGCACCTGGTGCGGGACCAGCTGCCACTGCGCGATCAGCCGGCCGGCGACCTCCCGGGCGGCGACCAGCCAGCGACGCGCTTCCACCTCGCCGAGGTTGTAGGCGAGGTCCTCGATCAACGTCTCCGGGACCGGTGGCACGTCGTACCCCATCCGTGGATCCCCCTCGCGTGTCGAGCCGGTGCCGCAGGTCCCTCCCCAGGTCCCTGCCCGCGGGCGTCGTCGAGATGACAGCATGCCCGCTATGAGCGCCGCCCGCCACCTTTCCCACTTGTTGCGTGGGTCGTGGTTCCGGCGCCTGTTCGCGGTGCGCGTCGCGAGCCAGCTGACCGACGGCGTGTTCCAGACCGCGCTGGCCTCCTACGTCATCTTCTCCCCCGAGCAGCAGCCCTCTCCGTCGGCGATCGCCGAGACGCTCGCGGTGGTGCTGCTGCCCTTCAGCGTGCTCGGCCCGTTCGTCGGCGTGTTCCTGGACCGGTGGTCGCGCCGTCAGGTGCTGGCCCTCGCCAACTTCGCCCGGGTCGGGCTGGTGGGGGTGCTCGCGATCGGGGTGGCCGCCGACCTGCGGGGCACCGGGCTGTTCGCGCTGATCCTGGTCTCGCTCTCGGTGAACCGGTTCCTGCTCGCCGGGCTGTCGGCCTCGCTGCCGCACGTGGTCTCCGCCGAGGACCTGGTCACCGCCAACGCGGTCACCCCGACCGCCGGCACGATGGCCTTCCTCGCCGGGCTGGCCCTGGGCACCGGCTCGCGCTTCGCCTGGCCGGCGCTCGGCATCGACGCCGACGTGGGGGTGCTCGCGCTGGCCTCGCTGCTGTACGGCGTCGCCGGCCTGCTCGCGCTGCGGATCCCCCGCGAGCTGCTGGGCCCGGACTTCGCCCCGGACCGGCCCGCCGTCCGCGAGGCCGTGCGGCACGTCGCCCGTGGGCTCATGGACGGGCTGCGGCACCTCGCGGAGCGGCGGCCCGCGGCGTACGGGCTGGCGGCGATCGGGGCGCACCGGTTCTTCTACGGCGTCTCGACCGTGGCGCTGATCCTGCTCTACCGCAACTACTTCCACGACCCGAGCGAGAGCGACGCCGCCTTCGCCGACCTGTCGGTGGCGATCCTGGTCAGCGGCCTCGGCTTCTTCGCCGCCGCCTTCCTCACCCCGGTGGTCACCGACCGGATCCCGCAGCGGTCATGGATCGTGATCCTGCTGGTCTGCGCCGCGGTCACGCAGCTGTTCCCCGCCGCCCTCTACACCAGGCCGGCGTTGCTGGTGGCCGCGTTCTTCCTCGGCCTCGCCTCCCAAGGCATCAAGATCTGCGTCGACACACTGGTCCAGGTGCACGTCGACGACGCGTTCCGGGGGCGGATCTTCTCGCTCTACGACGTGATCTTCAACGTCGCCTTCGTCGCCGCGGCCGCGGTCGCTGCGGCGGTGCTGCCCCCCGACGGCCGCTCCTACGCGGTCCTGGGCGTGCTGGCGGTCGGCTACCTGCTGACCGCGCTCGGCTACGCCCGGATCACCCGGGGGGACCGGATCGTCCGCGACGGGACGCCGCCAGCGACCGGCTGAGGGCCGGGCCGCACGTCCCCGAAAACTTCTTCGTCGGAGCAGGTATCAGGGCGCCCCGGCCGCGCTCCTTCCTGGTGTGGCCGGGGGCCACGGACCGGTCAGTGGCCAGGGGGGCAGCACCGGTCAGGCGGGGCCGCCACCTTCTCCCAGGGAGCGGCGGCCCTCCGCGGCCCGTCGGAGCCCCCACGGGGGTGGGCTCCGGCGGGCCCGGGGCCGCCGCGCGTCGGCCGGGGCGGGCACGTCGTCCGAAACCGGGCGGCACCCGCGCAGGCGCCGGGATCAATATGCTCCGCAGCAGCACCGGACGTCACCGCGTCGGGGGCCGCCGAGCCGAGGAGGACGGGCACACCGCATGGAGCGCAGCAGCCGAGGACCACGCCGGGGCGGCCGGCCGGCCGTGCCGGACCTCTCCCCGACCCCGCCGCACCTGCGGGAGGCCGGGCGCGACCTGCTCAACGTCCGGGTCCTCGACCCGCTGACCGCCTACCAGGTCCAGGACCAGCCGGCCGTCCGGCCGACCGCCTTCGTCGCCGACACCCTGCTGGTCCGCGGCTTCCACCCCGACACCCTCCGGGCCCTCCGCGACGTCGCCGGAGAGGCCGGCTTCGCGCTCGCGTGGGACCCCCGCAGCGAGCAGGAGGAGGCTGCGCTCGCCGGCGCGGCGCTCACCGCGGAGCAGCGCGAGCAGCTCGACGCGGTTTGGGTGCGCCGGGTCCGGCTGGTGCCGGAGCCGCAGCAGCCGGTCTTCAAGCCGATCGACACCTGGCGGCTGCTGCAGGCCTACCGGGTGCGGGTGGGTCGCGACTCGGCCCGCCACGGCGACCTCGGGCTCGACCACCCGGTGGTCGCCGACCCCGGCGGCTCCGGGCTGACGATCGCGGGGCAGCCGGTCACCGCCGGCCATCCCGTGACCGCGGGCCATCCCGTGACCGCGGGGCACGGCGTCACCCAGTACGCCCAGCCCGGCTGGGGCGGCCGGCAGCCGGTCAGCTGGACCGGCGCGTCCCCCACGCCGTCGTACGACCTCGACTCCGACGTGCCCCGCCCGGTGGTGGCGGTCCTCGACACCGGCGTCGGGGAGCACCCGTGGCTCGGCGAGCGTTTCGTGGAGCGCGACGTGCAGGTGGGGGGCCTGCGCATCGGCATCGACCCGGTCTCCGCCCGCGCCCAGCTGCTCGGGGTCAGCGAGGAGATGGTCGGCGAGCTCGCCACCGACTCCGGGCACGGCACCTTCATCGCCGGGCTGGTCCGGCAGGCCTGCCCGGAGGCCCTGGTCCTGGACATCCGCACCTACGGCAACGACGGCCAGGTCGCCGAGTCGGACCTGCTGCGCAACCTGCAGCTGCTCGCGCTGCGCCAGGTGCTCGCCCGCAACGGGAGCTCCGGGGACCGGCCGGTCGACGTGGTCTCGCTCTCGCTCGGCTACTACCACGAGCAGCCGGTCGACGCCGCCTTCGACGCCCTGCTGCACGGGCCGATCGCGCTGCTCGGCCGGTACGGCGCCGCCGTGGTCGTCTCCGCGGGCAACGACGCCACCACCCGGCCGATCTACCCGGCCGCCTTCGCCCCGCACCCGGGCGGGCCGGTGCCCGACGACCCCGAGGTCGTCCCGGTGAGCAGCGTGGGCGCCCGCAACCCGGACGGCACGATCGCGCTGTTCAGCAACGACGGGCCCTGGGTGGGCTACCTGCGGCCGGGGGCGTCCCTGGTCAGCACCTTCCCGATCACCTACGACGCCTCGGCGAGCCCGAGCCACGAGGTGGTCACGGCCGACGGCGACCACCGGGCCGCCCTCGACCCCGACGACTTCACCTCCGGGTTCGGGGTGTGGAGCGGGACCTCCTTCGCCGCGCCGGTGCTCGCAGGCGAGATCGCCGCGGCGCTGGCCGAGGCCTACCGCGAGGGCGACACCGACCTGGGCACCGCCGCCGCGGTGGCCCGCGTGCGCAGCCGGCTGGGCCGGCTCGCCGGAAGGGAGCTGAGGCAGTGATCGAGACCCGACCCGGCGGCGGGACGCTCGTCGACCGGGCGACCGCCGCGTTCGCCCGCTACCAGGGCGGTGAGCGCGAGGCGCTCGACGAGCTGGTGGAGGCACTGACCCCGCTGCTGTGGCGGACCGCCCGGGGCGCCGGGCTGGATCCGGCGGCCGCGGAGGACGTCGTGCAGTCGGCCTGGCTCAGCCTGCTGCGCAGCGGTGCCACGATCCGGGACCCGCACACGGTCGTGAAGTGGCTGCTCACGACCGTGCGCCGGGAGTCCTGGCGGGTGTCCAAGCGGGTCAGGGCGGACGCCGACCGGGTGGGCGGCGTCTTCGGCGTCGACGGCGAGGAGCTGATGACGCTGCCCGACCGGCCGGAGACGCTGCCGGACGAGACCGTGCTGCGCAGCACCCGCCAGCGCCGGCTCTGGGAGCACGTGCACCGGCTGCCGGCGCGGTGCCGCCAGCTCGTCGGCGTGATCGCGTTCGCCGACCGCCCCGACTACGCCCTGCTGGCCGAGTCCCTCGGGATGCCGGTGGGCAGCATCGGCCCGACCCGCGGGCGCTGCCTCGCCAAGCTGCGCGCCGAGCTCGACCGCGACCCCGAGTGGGAAGGACAGCTGTCATGACCGAGGAGCCACAGGTGCCGGGCGCCGGGCGTCCCCTCGACGGCGCCGACACGGCGCTGCTGCAGGAGGTGGCCGCGATGTACGACGCCGTCGACCCCGTCCCCGACGATCTGGTGGCACGCGTCCGGTTCGCCCTCGCGCTCGACGAGGTCTTCGAGGAGGTCGCGGAGATGACCCGGCTGCCGGCGGAGTCCGGCTCCGTGCGCAGCGACACCGCGAGCACCGGCAGCACCGTGCGCACGGACACGCTCACCTTCAGCGCCGACCGGTTGACTGCCATGGTGACGGTCTCGCGCGCGGGCGCCGCGCGGGTGCGCATCGACGGCTGGGTCAGCCCGCTGGGCGCCCGGCGCATCCACCTGCGGATGCAGGGGGCGCACCGCGAGGTCCGCACCGACGCCGGCGGCCGCTTCGTCGTCGACGACCTGCGGGAGGGCTTCGTGCAGCTGGTCCTGCACGCGCTGGACACCGAGGACACCGACGAGCTGGTGGTCACCCCCCTGTTCAAGCTGTAGGTTCGCGGGGTGGCCACGGCTCCCACCCGCGCCCCCGAGAACCTCCCCCCGACCGACCCCGCCCGCCTGGAGGCGGAGGTGCACCAGGCCGTCGAGATGTTCCACGACGGGCGGCCGGCGGAGGCCGTCCGGCTGCTCCGGTCGGTACGGCGGCGCGCGGAGCGGCTGGAGCCGGAGCCGGCCGCCCTCGCCGTGGTGGCCCGCACCCTGCTCAGTGAGTCGGCACCGCTCTTCGACACCAGCGGCGACCTGACCGGGGCACTCGCGCTGCTGGACCGCGCCGAGGAGCTCGCGGTCCGGATCGGGTCCGCCGCGCTGCAGGCGACGGTGCGGGGCCAGCGGGCCCTGGTGGTGCTGCGCTCCGGCGACACCCGCGCCGCGCTGGCCGCCTTCGACGACGCCGCGGCACTGATCGACGCCGCCCCCGACCGGGACCGGGCGATCGTGATGCTCAACCGCGGCGTGCTGCACCTCGAGCACGCCGACCTGACCCGCGCCGCGGCGGACCTCGCGCGCTCGGTGGCCTTCGCCGAGGACGCCGACGACGCCCGCCTGGCCTCGATGGCCCGGCACAACCTCGGCTACGTCGACTTCCTGGCCGGCCGGATCCCGCGCGCGCTGGCCGCCTTCGAGGAGGCCGCCCGCACCTGTCCGGGCGGGCCGGTCCCCGCCATGCAGATCGACCACGCCCGGGCGCTGCGCGAGGCCGGGCTGGTCCGCGACGCCGACAGCATCCTCGCGCGGGCGGCCGCCGAGATGCGGCGCGAGCGGCTCTTCCAGGACCTCGGCGAGACCGAGCTGGTCCGGGCGGAGTGCGCGCTCGCCGACGACGACGCCCGGGACGCGCGGGTCTTCGCGGTCTCGGCGCGTCGCCGGTTCGCGCGCCGCGGGAACCTGCGCTGGCAGCGCAAGGCCGAACTGCTGGTGCTGCGCTGCGAGCGCGCCGCGATCGACGCCTTCGAGTCCTTCGACACCGGCGACGCCCGTCGCGCCGCAGCCGCCGGCGTACCCCGGCGGGCGCTGCTCGGGGTGGCCGGCCGCGCCGCCGAGCTGGCCGCGGCCTGCCGCGCCGAGAGCCGGCTGGAGCTGGCCCGCTCCGCGGAGCTGCTGGCGACCGAGTGCCGGCTGCGCGCCGGCGGACCGGTCCCCGCCGAGGGGCCGGGCCCGCTCCCGGTGCCGCGGCTGCGCCCGCTGGACCCGCTGGCCACCCGCCTGCAGGTGCACGAGGTCCGCGCCCTGCACGCGCTGCGCGCGGGGGACCGGGGCACTGCGATGGCCGAGGTCCGGCACGGGCTGGCCGAGCTCGGCTCCTACCAGAGCGGCCTGGGCTCGCTGGACCTGCGGACCGCCGGCGCCCGGCACGGGGTGGCCCTGGCGCAGCTCGGTCTGGGCATCGCCGTCCGCGACGGCTCGCCGGGTCGGGTGCTCGGCACCGTCGAGCGGTCCCGGGCCATCTCGACGCGGCTGCCGCTGGTCAGCCCGCCCTCGGACGAGGTCACCGCGCGGCTGCTCGGGGAGCTCCGGCAGACCGAGGAGGAGGCGCGGGCACTCGAGGGCGACGCCGGCGCCGACGCCCGGGTGACCGCGCTCCGCTCCCGGGCCGCCGCACTGCAGCGCGACATCCGCGCCCGGGCCTGGGAGATCGAGGCCGACGGCACGGCCGCCCCCGAGGCACCCCGGCTCTCCGAGGTCCGCACCGCGGTCCGGGCCGGCGGAACCGTCTTCGTCAGCTACGCCCGCCACCAGCGGGACTGGCTGGCCGTCGTGGTCCGGCCCTCCGGTGCCAGGCTGGTGCCGCTGGCCCCCATCGCGACCGTCGCGGACCTGGTACGCCGGGTGCGCGCCGACCTGGACGCGCTGGCGATGCCGCACCTGCCGGTCCCGCTCACGGCGGCGGTGCGGCAGAGCCTCGACTCGGGCCTGCGCCGCCTCGACGACCTGCTGGTCACGCCGCTCGGCGTGCCGGGCCGGTCCCTGGCGCTCTCCTGCAGCGGTCCGCTGGCGGTGCTGCCCTGGAGCCTGCTGCCCTCCCGGACCGGTCTGCCCACCGTCGTCACGCCGGCGGCGGCGACCTGGCTGGCCGCCACCGGCGTACGGCGTCCCGCCCGGCCGGCGGTGGTGGCGCTGGCCGGCCCGGGCCTGCACGAGTCGGTCGCGGAGGCGCGGGAGGTCAGCGGCACCTGGCCCGGCTCGCTGCTGCTCGAGGGGGCCGAGGCCGGCACGGCGGCGGCCCGGGCCGCGCTCGCGGAGGCGGACCTGCTGCACATCGCTGCGCACGGCACGCACCGTGCCGAGAGCCCGCTGTTCAGCTCGCTGCGGCTGGCCGACGGCCCGCTCTACGCCTACGAGCTCGACGCCGCGGCCGGGGCGCCCGGCTGCGTGACGCTGTCCGCCTGCGAGGTCGGTCTCGCCACCCCACGGCCCGGCGACGAAGGCCTCGGCCTCACCCACGTGCTGCTGCACCTCGGAGTCCGGTCGGTGCTGGCCGGGGTGGCCCGGGTCCGCGACGACGTGGCCGCCTCGACGATGACCCGGCTGCACCGGGCGATGGCCGCCGGGGCCGGGTCGGCCGCTGCCCTGGCCCAGGCGCAGCAGGAGGCCGACCCGCAGGAGCCGCCGGCGCCGTTCGTCTGCTTCGGAGCCCAGTGGTGAGCCGGCCGGACCGCGGCCGGACGCGCCTATCCTCGCTGGCATGAAGATCGCAGTCCTCGGCACCGGCTCCGCCGGTCGCGCGCTCGCCGGCCGGCTGGCCGAGCTGGGCCACACCGTCTCCCTCGGCACCCGCGACCCCGACGTCACCCGGGCACGACCCGAGCACACCGACCTGCCCGGGGTTCGGCTCGCGACGTTCGCCGACGCCGCCTCCGGAGCGGAGGTGGTGGTCAACGCCACCAACGGCGCCGCCACCCTCGACGTCCTGGCCGCGGTGGGCGAGGAGAACCTCGCCGGCACGGTCCTGGTCGACGTCGCGAACCCGCTCGACTTCTCCGCGGGCTTCCCGCCCAGCCTCAGCGTCAAGGACACCGACAGCCTCGGCGAGCAGGTGCAGCGGGCGTTCCCCGTGGCGCGGGTGGTCAAGTCGCTGAACACGATGAACGCCGCGCTGATGGTGCACCCCGAGCGGATCGGCGGCGGGGACCACACCGTGTTCGTGGCCGGCGACGACGCCGACGCCAAGGCGGTCGTGACCGGGCTGCTCACCGAGCTCGGTCACACCGACGTGCTCGACCTCGGCGGCCTGTCCGCCGCCCGCGGCACCGAGATGCTCCTGCCGCTGTGGCTGCGGATCATGCAGGCGCTCGGCACCGCCGAGTTCCAGATCAAGGTGGTCCGCTGAGCGGTCGGCCGGGTCAGCTGAAGAGGTCGCCGATCACGCCGCCGGGCCCGCCGCTGCTGCCCCCGCTGTTGGCGGGCGGCACGAACTCGTAGGGCTGCACCACCACGAAGCCCGGGCCGTGGAAGGCGTACTGGAAGGCCTCGCCGGAGCCGCCGCGCAGCATCGACTTCATGTTCATGCTCGACACCACGTCGGGGACCAGGTTGGCCGACCAGGCGACGGCCGCCTGGACGTCGACGTACGTCGGCTGCTGCGAGCAGTCGAGCACCACCGGCTTGCCGACCGTGCAGAGCGCCGCCGTACCGACGCCGCTGATCGTGGTGTTGAACAGGCCGCCGGCCATGATCCCGGGCCCCTTGACCCGGTTGATGTCCCAGGCCAGCGCGGCGTCGAAGGCGAGCAGGTTGCGGCCGTTGACGCTGATCCCGTCGCTGCCGTCGAGCTCGACGAGGTAGACGTAGCCGCCCTCGTTGGCGAAGAACACCTCCCCCTGGCCGGCCACCCGCATCAGCGGCATGTCCTCGCTGGTCAGCATCTTCTTCAGCAGCTTGCCCATGCTGCCGGCCTTCTCGTGGTGGAACTGCACCTGCCCCTGGAAGGCCACCATCGAGCCCTTGACCGCCAGCACGTCCGGACCGAGGGTGACCCGCAGCATCTGCGCGTTCTGCAGCCCGAACCGCTGCTGCCCCTGCACCTCGAGGTTGCTCTGCTCGAACAGCTCGCTCTTCATGCCGCCGAGCCTAGTCACGGCGGGCGCTCAGGGGCGGGAGGTCCACCACTCCCGGAGCGCCGCCTCGGCGTCCTCCGGGGTCATCGGGCCGTTGTCCATCCGCAGCTCGAGCAGGAACCGGTAGGCCTCGCCGACCTCGCGGCCCGGCCCGACACCGAGGATCTCCATGATCTGGTTGCCGTCGAGGTCGGGACGGATCGAGGCCAGCTCCTCCTGCTGCTCGAGCAGGTGGATGCGCTCCTCGAGCTCGTCGTAGGTGCGCCGCAGCCGGTCCGCCTTGCGCTTGTTGCGGGTGGTGCAGTCCGCGCGGGTGAGCATGTGCAGCCGGGCGAGCTGGTCGCCGGCGTCGCGGACGTAGCGCCGCACCGCGGAGTCGGTCCACTCCCCCGAGCCGTAGCCGTGGAAGCGCAGGTGCAGCTCGACGAGGTGGGCGACGGCGTCGATGTCGTCGTTGGAGAAGCGCAGCGCCTTCATCCGCTTGCGGGTGATCTTGGCGCCCACGACGTCGTGGTGGTGGAAGGTGACGGTGCCGTCCTCGGCCAGCCGGCGGGTCCGGGGCTTGCCGACGTCGTGCATCAGCGCGGCGAAGCGCGAGACGAAGTCCGGTCCGCCACCGGGCAGGCGGTCCTCGAGGTCGATGGACTGCTCCAGCACGGTCAGCGTGTGCTCGTAGACGTCCTTGTGGCGGAAGTGCTCGTCGCGCTCGAGGGCCAGCGCCGGCAGCTCGGGCAGCACGTGGTCGGCGAGGCCGGTGGCGACCAGGAGGGTGAGCCCGAGACGGGGGTACGGCGCGCAGACCAGCTTCACCAGCTCGTCGCGGACCCGCTCGGCGGACACGATCGCGATCCGGCCCGACATCGCGGTCATCGCCTCCTGCACCGCGGGATCCACCGCGAAGCCGAGCTGCGCGGCGAACCGGGCGGCGCGCATCATCCGCAGCGGGTCGTCGGAGAACGAGTCCTCCGGGCGTCCGGGCGTGCGCAGCACCCCCTGGGCGAGGTCGACCACGCCGCCGTACGGGTCCTCGACGCGGTTGCCGGGCACCGCGACCGCCATCGCGTTCACGGTGAAGTCGCGCCGCCCCAGGTCGCCGACCAGGGAGTCGCCGAAGTCGACGGCCGGCTTGCGGGAGTCCGGGTCGTAGGCCTCGGAGCGGTACGTCGTGATCTCGACCTGCCAGTCACCCTTGCGGCAGCCGATCGTGCCGAAGGCGCGGCCCATGTCCCACAGCGCGTCCGCCCAGCCCTTGAGCAGCCGCTCGGTGGTCTCCGGACGCGCCGAGGTGGTGAAGTCCAGGTCGTGGGAGATCCGGCCGAGCATGGCGTCGCGGACGGGCCCGCCGACGAGGTAGAGCTCCTCCCCGGCGGAGGCGAACCGGGCGCCGAGCTCCTCGGTCAGGCCGGAGATCCGCTCCAGCTCGGCGAGCGCGTGCGCCTGGATGTCGCCCACGTGCGGCGGGGGCGCCGGTGAGGCGGACGGTGGGGGGTGCTCGGACACGGGAGGCAACTCTAGGCCCCCACCCGTGTCCGCGCCGACCCGCAGGCTGGGGTCGTTAGCCTTGCCCTGTGACCCGCCCCGTCCTCTCGCGCGCTGCCGCATGCCTGGCGGCGGTGCTCGTGACCGGTCTGGCAGGGGGTCTCACCGCGGCCTCCCCCGCGACGGCGAGCCCGCACGCCGGCGTCGCCGCGGTAGCCGCGGTCGCACCCGGGGAGTCGACGCCGCTGCACGTGACCATGGACACCCTCACTCCCTCGGTGATCCCGCGCCGCGGCCAGATCATCGTCAGCGGCGAGGTCACCAACCGTTCGGACAGCACCTGGACCGACCTGCAGGTCTACCTCTTCACCTCCGCGGACCCGATCGGCGACAGCGCGGACCTGGCGGCGGCGGCGGAGTCCGACCCGGCGGCCGAGGTCGGGGCCCGGCTCTACCAGGACGGGCTGTTCACCGAGATCGGGGACCTCGCCCCCGGCGAGTCCACCCAGTACGTCGTCTCGGTGGGCCGGTCGGACCTCGAGATCAGCGGCGCCCCCGGGGTCTACTGGATCGGCGTGCACGTGCTGGGCGCGGAGGGCGGGCCGCGCGACCTCGTCGCCGACGGCCGCGCCCGCGCCTTCATCCCGCTGGTGGACCCGGGCACCCCCCGGACCCGGCTCGCGGTGACGGTGCCGCTGCGCGAGCAGGTGCTGCGAGGCCCGGAGCAGCGCCTGCTCGGGATCCGCAGATGGGAGCGCCTGCTCGACACCGACGGCCGGCTCGACCGGCTGCTCGCCTTCGGGGCGTCCAGCAGCCGGCCGGTGACCTGGCTGGTCGACCCCGCGGTCCTCGATGCGGCCGCCTCGGTGGCCGCCGGCAACCCGCCGCTGGACACCAGCGACGACGGCAGCGGGCCGGAAAGCGAGAAGCCCAGCCCGAGCCCGGCGCAGAGCGGCTCCGCGGATCCCTCGGGTGCCTCCGGGAGCCCGGACAGCGTGGCGCCCGCCCCCTCGGGCGGTTCGGACGGCTCCGGCGACCCCGGTGGCTCCGACGCAGCGGACAGCCCGACCCTTCCCCAGCAGGCGGCCGCCGCGTGGCTCGAGGCCTTCCGTGCCGCCACCGGCCGCGGAACGGTGATGTCGCTCCCTTACGCGGACATCGACGTGGGCGCGGTCACGACCGCCAAGCAGACCCGGATCCTGCGGGAGGCGCAGCGGCTCAGCGAGAGCGCCGCCGCCCGGCTGGGCTACGTCTCCCGCCCCGTCATCGCGCCCCCGGCCGGCTACCTGCCCGCCAAGACGCTCGCCCGGCTCGACGACACCGCCCCGGTCCTGCTGCGCGACGAGGCGCTGCCCGGGGTGGACGGCGCCACCGCCACCCGGAGCAACGGCGTCGAGGTGGTGCTCGCCGACACGGCCGCCGCCGCGGGAGGCCCCGGCCCCAACGACCCGGGCGACCCGCTGGCGATGCGGCAGCGGATCCTCGCCGAGGCCGCCCTGCACGCGCTCGGCCCCCGCGCCGCCGACCCGCTCGTGGTCAGCCTGCCCGCGCAGTGGGACCCCGGGCCGGGGTGGCAGCGGGCCGACTTCTTCGGAGGCCTGGACGTGCCCTGGCTGACCCAGGTCGGCCTGCCCGCCGTGCTGGCCCGCAGCTCGGGTCCCGTGGACACCAGCACCCCGGTCTACCCGCTCCGGCAGCGCCGGGCGCAGGTCCCGTTCGCCAACCAGCTCGCCACGGAGGAGCTGGTGCGCGTCGGGTCGACGTACGCCCAGCTGCTGACCCGCAACGACTCGGTGCGCGACCAGCTCGCCCGGGCCGCGATGCCCACCTCCAGCTACCACGCCCGCACCCGCCCCGGCCGGGCGCTGACGCTCGCCCGGCAGGCCACCGAGCACGTCCGGGAGACCCTCGACGAGGTCGTGCTCGAGGGACCCGCGTTCGTGATGATGTCCAGCGACACCGGCCCGGTCGGGGTCACGGTCGCCAACAACCTCGACCAGACGGTCACGGTGCAGCTCGTGGCGCAGACCGGGACCGACGCGCTCACGATCTCCAGCCCGGACCCGATCACGCTGGGGCCGGGCCAGCGGAGCCCGGTCCGGATGCGCGCGCACTCCACGAGCGTCGGCCTGCAGTCGGTGACCTTGCAGGCGACCACGGTCGAGGGCACCCCGCTGGGCTCCTCGGTCCGGTTCAACGTGCGCACCAGCAACGTGGGGCTGGTCATCTGGCTGGTGATGGGCGCCGGCGCGCTGCTGTTCTTCGCCGCCATCGGGGTGCGGATCGCCCGCCGCGTCCGCACCCGCAGGGCCACCCACGGCCCGCTCCTGGAGAGGCAGGCATGAGCGAGGTCCCCGAGCATGCGGCCGACACCGAGCAGGTGGCGGCCACCGGGTCCACCACCGGCACGGGGCCCACCGACGACGACGGCGCGTCGATCCTCTCCTCCAGCGCGGTGATGGCCGCGGGCACCGTGGTCTCCCGGGTCAGCGGGTTCGTGCGCAGCGGGCTGCTCGCCGCGGCGCTGGGCACGCAGCTGCACGCGGACGTCTTCACGATCGCGAACACCGTCCCGAACATGCTCTACATCCTGCTGGCCGGCGGCATCTTCAACGCCGTCCTGGTGCCGCAGCTGGTCCGGGCCCTGAAGAACGACGCGGACGGCGGCGACGCCTACACCAACCGGGTGGTCACGCTGGCCGCGCTCTTCCTCGCCGGGGTGACCGTCCTGCTGGTGGCCGCGGCGCCGCTGCTGATGCACCTGTTCCTCGGGCCGGCCTACTACACCCCCGAGCTGTCCGCGCAGCGTGAGTCACTGATCGACTTCGCCCGGCTGTGCCTGCCGCAGGTCTTCTTCTACGGCATGTTCGTGCTGGTCGGCCAGGTGCTGAACTCCCGGCGCAGCTTCGGGCCGATGATGTGGGCACCCATCGCCAACAACGTGATCTCGATCGCGGTGCTGGTGGCCTACCTGCTGCTCTACGGCTCCGCCTCGGGTTCCGAGCTCACCGGCGGCTTCACCTCCGGCCAGGAGCTGCTGCTCGGGCTCGGCTCGACGGTGGGGATCGCCGTGCAGCTGCTGATCCTGCTCCCCTTCCTGCGCCGCGCCGGCTTCACGATCCGGCCCCGCTTCGACTTCCGCGGCACCGGCCTGGGGCACACCCTGCGGCTCGGCATGTGGACGGTGCTGTTCGTGATCGTCAACCAGGTCGCCTACACCGTGGTGGTCCGGATCGCCTCCACCGGTACGGCGGACGCGGCCACCTCGGCCGGGGGCGCGGCCGGCGCCGGCTACACCGTCTACTCCTACGCCTTCCTGGTGATGATGGTGCCGCACGCGATCGTCACCGTCTCGCTGGCCACCGCGATGCTGCCCCGGCTCTCCGCGCACGCCGCCGACGAGGACCTGCGCGGTGTCGGGAGCAACGTCGCGGAGACGCTGCGCACCGCGCTGGCCCTGATCGTGCCGGTGGCGGTGCTGTTCCCGCTGGTGGCCAACGAGATCGGCAACCTCGTCTGGGGCTACGGAGCCGCCCGGTCGACGTACCAGGACTTCGCGGTCGCCCTCTCCCTGTTCGCCCCCGGGCTGGTCTTCTTCACCGCGCACTACCTGATGCTGCGCGGCTTCTACGCACTCGAGCGGACCCGGACCGTGTTCTGGGTGCAGTGCGTGATCGCGGCCACGAACATCGCGCTCGCGCTGCTGCTGGGGCGCACCGCGGCCCCACAGAACACCGCCGCCGGGCTGGTGCTCGCCTACGGCGGCGCGTACCTGGTCGGCTCGGCCGGCTCCTACCTGTTGCTGCGGCACGTGCTCGGCGGCCTGGAGACGCCGCAGCTGGCGAGGTTCCTCGCCCGACTGCTGCCGGCCGTCGCGCTCGCCGGCGCCGCGGGGTGGCTGGTCCGGGCCGGGCTGCGGGTGGTCTGGGCCGGGGACGGCAAGCTGGACGCCCTGGTGACCCTGGTGACGGTGACCCTGGTCGGCGCGGTGGTCTACCTCGCGGCGAGCCGTGCGCTGCGCCTGCGCGAGGTGACCGCGATCACCTCGCTGGTCACGTCCCGGCTCCGCCGCTGAGCCGGGACGCGGCACGTACGGGCGCCGACCCGGGGGGCCGGCCCCCGTACGATGTCCCACGGACGGACGAACCGAACGCCGATGCGAGGGAGGCACGTGGCCCAGACTCCGATCGGACCCGGGACCCTGCTCGCCGGACGGTTCGTGCTCGTCGACCTCCTCGACGAGACCGAGGGCGCCCGCTTCTGGCGGGCCCAGGACACCGTCCTGGCCCGCGACGTGGCGGTGCACGTCGTCGCCTCCGACGATCCCCGCTCGGCCGCGCTGCTGTCCGCTGCCCGGACGTCGGCCACGGTCTCCGACGGGCACCTGCTGCGAGTGCTCGACGCCGCCACCGAGGACGGCGTGACCTACGTGGTCAACGAGTGGGGCTCCGGCATCTCGCTGGACAAGCTGCTGCTCTCCGAGGGGCCGTTGTCGCCGCGCCGGGCCGCCTGGGTGGTCAAGGAGGTCGCCGAAGCGGTGGCGACGGCCCACCGCCAGGGCATCGCCCACGGTCGGCTGCTGCCGGAGAACGTGGTGGTCTCGGACTCCGGCTCGGTGAAGCTGATCGGTTTCGTCGTCGACGCGGTCCTCCGCGGCCGGGAGCAGCGCCAGGCCACCGGCGGCCCGCCGCTCGGCGAGCACGAGGCCGACGTGATGAACCTCGCGGCGCTGCTCTACGCCGGCCTGGTCGCCCGGTGGCCGGGGACCGCCGGCACCAAGGTGCCCGCGGCTCCCACCGAGCACGGCCGCACCCTGCGCCCGCGACAGGTCCGAGCCGGGGTGCCCCGCCCGCTCGACGCGATCTGCGAGCGGGTGCTGAACCCCGACCCGAACCGGCACGTGATGTCGATCGAGACCGCCCACGAGATCTACGCCGCGCTCTCCGACTACATCGGCGATCCGGCGGCCGCGGCCCCGATCGGTCTGGACGCCACCGCCGCGATGTCGGCCTCGGACCTCGAGATGCTGCACGGGGGTGCCCCGCTGCACCGCGCCGGCCGGGGCGTGGCCGCCGCGGCGCCGGCGGACCCCGACGCCACGCAGGCCGCCCCCGACCCCCGGACAAGCCCCCACCCCGAGGCGACCCGGGCTGCTCCGGCGGCCCCGGCCGGCCACCCCGGGCCCGGAGACCCGGAGGCCACCCAGGCGGGCGCGCCGGCTTTCTTCGACGAGCGTGCCGACGACCGGGACGGTGACGATCCGGAGGCCACCCAGGTCCATCTGCGTCCCGCCGAGTCCGCAGGCTCCGCCGACTCCGCCGACCGCGTGGCGGCGCCCCCGCCGCCGCCCCCGGTGCTTCCCGAGCCCGCCGCCCGGCCGCTGTTCGCCTCCGACCGGCCCCGGACGCCACGACCGGGCGAGTCCCCGAGCGGGTCGACGTTCGGCGGCACGGCGTTCGGCTCACCCGGCGTGACCCGCAGCCGCGGCGACCTGCCGCCGGTCTGGGGGCCGGACGCGGACCTGCCACCGGAGGATCCCGACGACGGTGACTCGTGGTCGGAGGAGAACGCCGGCCGCAGCTGGTTGCGGCTCGCGGTCGCCATCGGCGGCGTCATGGCGCTGGTGGTCGCGCTGGTGCTCGCGTTCACCCTCGGCCGGGGCAGCTCGCCCGCCCAGGAGGCCGGCAGCGGGTCCAGCGCCTCCTCGACCGTCCCGAGCAAGCAGCCCGCCCCGGTGAAGATCGCGGCGGTGAGCGACTTCGACCCGCAGGGCGACCCGCCGGCGGAGAACTCCCAGCTCGCCCCCCTGGCGGCCGACGGCGACCCGCAGACCGCCTGGCGGACCAGCACCTACTACGACCCGATCAATCTGCTCAAGGACGGCGTGGGACTGCTGGTCGACCTCGGGGAGGCCAAGAAGGTCTCCGAGGTGGACGTCACGTTCATCGGCACCCCGACCACCGTGGAGCTGCTGGCCGCCGAGAGCGGGGCCGGTGAGCCGTCGTCGACCGACCAGCTCACCTCGGTCGCCTCCGTCCGGGACGCCGGCGTCCGGGCCCAGCTCCGGCCGGCCCGCCCGGTGACCACGCAGTACCTCGTGGTCTGGCTGACCGACCTTCCCGCCGTCGGGTCCGGCTTCCGTGGTGAGGTCGCGGAGATCAACGTCCGCTCATGACCGACGAGCTGCGGGAGCGGCGATCCGACGGGCCTCCGGGCGAGCACGGCGACACGACCGGTGACCGCGACCTGCTCGCCGCGCACGTGGCCGGGGACCCCGACGCCTTCGGACTGCTGTTCACCCGGCACCGGGACCGGCTGTGGGCGGTCGCCCTACGCACCACCGGCGACCCGGAGGAGGCGGCCGACGCCCTCCAGGACGCGCTGATCTCGGCGTTCCGGCGGGCCGGGTCCTTCCGCGGTGACGCGGCCGTGACCACCTGGCTGCACCGGATCGTCGTGAACGCCTGCCTGGACCGGTTGCGGCGGCGCAAGGTCAGGCTGGCCGACCCGTTGCCCGAGGACCTCGACGGGCACGTCCGGGACACGCAGCCCCGCGACGATGCCGGCGGCACCCCGGCCGCCCCTGCCGATCCGGCCGACGTGGTGGTGGCGGGTGAGCGCCGCGACCTGGTGCTCGCGGCGCTGGAGACGCTGCCTCCCGACCAGCGCGCCGCCCTGGTGCTGGTCGACATGGAGGGCTACTCCGTGGAGGAGACCGCGGCCATCCTCGACTGCGCCCCCGGCACCGTGAAGAGCCGCTGCTCGCGCGGTCGGGCCCGGCTGGTCCCGCTCCTGGCGGACCTCGGACCGGACGCCGGGAACCGTAGGGGCTCGCGGCGCGTCCCACCGGTGGCCTCCCGACCCGGCCGCGACTCCCCGGCCCAGCCGCAGGCGCCACCGGCTCCGGGCAGCCGGCAGGCCGGGCCGGCCGGCGACGCACCCCGACCGGACGGACCCGGCCACGCCGTACCCCGATCGACACAGGACCCGACCGACCCCCCGGAGCGCGACCACGCAGGAGGTGACCGGCAGTGACTCCCGAGCAGGAGGAGGCGGTGCGCCGCGCCCTGGCGGCGGCGCCGCCGGCCGGTCCGATGCCTGCCGACGTGGCCGCCCGGCTCGACGCGACCCTGGCCGACCTCGGCGCCGGGCGCACGGCCGGAGCGTCGCAGCCCGGCCGACCCGAGCAGCCCGAACCGGACCAGGCCGGCCAGCCACAACAGCTACGTCGTCCAGGGGCCGGCGGGACCGCCGGCCCGGGCAGGAGTCGGCGCTGGACCGGTCTCCTGGTCGCCGCGGCCACCGTGGCGGTCGCCGGCGTCGGGGTCGGTGTCGTCATCGACCACCTCGGCGGCAGCGGCAGCGGCAGCGACAGCCAGGCCGGCGCGACCTCCGACATGGCCGGAGGTGACAACGCGGCCCGCGACGCACCGGAGTCCCAGGACGGCCTCGGGCAACCGGCGCAGAACACCCTCGTCGCGCTCGGCGCCCGGCCGGTGCCGTTGCGTTCGGCGGGCCTCGCGGCCGACGCCGCCCGGGTGCTCGAGGAGCGGCGGCTGCGTCGCGTGGACCTCGCAGGCGTCCTCGCGGGCACCTCGCAGCTGGCCTCGGGGACCGGGGCGGAGGCCGCGACGGTCCGCCAGCTCGCCGCCTGCGAGCTCCCGGACCTCGCCCGGGGCGACGTGCTGGTCGTCGCGCGGCTCGACGGCGAGCGGGGCACCCTGGTGCTCCACCGGGCGGCTGCCGGGACCCGTGTGGCGCAGTTCTACGCCTGTGACGACGCCTCCCGGAGCGTGGCCACCGCCCGGGTGGCCGACCGCTGACCCGATCCACCCGCCGGCCGGCCGCGGCCCCGGGCACGCTGCGTGGTGGGTGCGGCGCGGGAATGGCCGGTGCCTAGGATCGGTTGCACAGGGTGACGTCGTACGGCGTCCGCGCCGGTCGGTCAGCCGACCGGCCGCACCACCCCTCGACCTGACCGATCGTCCCAGGGAGCACTCGCCTCATGACCACCGCATCGTCGAACGGCTCACATCCCTCGGCCTCGGACGTCCGCGACGTGATCGTCGTCGGCTCCGGGCCGGCCGGCTACACCGCCGCCGTCTACGCCGCCCGCGCGAACCTCGCGCCGCTGGTGTTCGAGGGCTCGGTGACCGCGGGTGGGGCGCTGATGAACACCACGGAGGTGGAGAACTTCCCGGGGTTCCGCGACGGCATCATGGGTCCTGAGCTGATGGACAACATGCGCGCCCAGGCCGAGCGCTTCGGTGCCGAGCTGGTGGCCGACGACATCACCTCCATGGACCTGGGCGGCGACGTCAAGACGGTCACCGACGGCGGCGGCGTCGTGCACCGGGCCCGGACGGTGATCCTGGCGATGGGCTCGGGCTACCGCAAGCTCGGCATCCCCGACGAGGACCGGCTCTCCGGCCACGGCGTCAGCTGGTGCGCGACCTGCGACGGCTTCTTCTTCCGCGAGCAGCACATCGCCGTGGTCGGTGGCGGTGACTCCGCCCTGGAGGAGGCCACCTTCCTGGCCCGGTTCGGCTCCAAGGTGACCCTGATCCACCGGCGCGGCGAGCTGCGGGCGTCGAAGATCATGCAGGAGCGCGCCTTCGCGGACCCGAAGATCGACTTCGCGTGGAACTCCGCGGTCGAGGCGCTGCACGGGGACGACAAGCTCACCGGCCTGACCCTGGTGGACACCGTCACCGGCGAGAAGCGCGAGCTCGACGCCACCGGCCTGTTCATCGCGATCGGGCACGACCCGCGCTCGGAGCTGATCACCGAGCAGGTGGAGCTCGACGACGAGGGCTACGTGCTCGTGGACCACCCCTCCACCCGGACCAGCCTCGCCGGCGTCTTCGCCTGCGGTGACCTCGTCGACCACCACTACCGGCAGGCGATCACCGCCGCCGGCACCGGGTGCGCCGCCGCCCTCGACGCGGAACGCCACCTCGCCGCGCTCGACCACGAGGCCTCTACCGCAGGGGACGCGGCCGCCTCGGTCGAGGAGCTCGAGGGGCACGACCCCGTCCCCACCTCCCCGGCCCACCCCGAGGACCTCGCCCAGGGGCGTCCCGAGGACCGGCTCGACGTCGAGGCCGGCACCGAGCAGGTCCAGACCGCGGGGGCCTGATCGCTCGGCGGCCCGGACCGCCAGGGAAGAAATGTCCCCGGCGTGCTGTTCACTGAGTCCACCGTCCCGCACGATCGCCGGCGCCAGGACGGCCCGACGCACACGACGCAAACAACCGCGACAACCAAGGAGATCCTGTGGCTGACATGCAAGCTGTGACCGACGCCGACTTCGAGACCGAGGTCCTCAAGTCCGACAAGCCGGTGCTGGTCGACTTCTGGGCGGAGTGGTGCGGCCCCTGCCGCCAGGTCGCCCCGATCCTCGACGAGATCAAGGCCCAGCACGGCGACAAGATCACCTTCGTCAAGATGAACGTCGACGAGAACCCGGTCACCCCGGCGACCTACCGGGTCACCGGCATCCCGACCCTCAACGTCTACAAGGACGGCGAGGTCGTCAAGCAGATCGTCGGCGCCAAGCCGAAGGCTGCGCTGCTCAACGAGCTCCGCGACTTCATCGGCTGACCCGCGAAGACCACCGTTCGGGGTGGTTCCCTCCGTCGCGACGGGGGGAACCACCCCGTCCGTGTTGCGGGTGCAGGATCAGCGCCGGGGTCCAGCCAACCGTTGACATGAGATCGGCGTCTGTTTGGGTAGACCTACCGCGGCGACCGCCGCGGCGACCGTCCTGCGAGGAGGCACGATGGCTGAGCCGCGCCCGGTGTTCCGCCGAGGCGACCGCGGACCCGCCGTGGTCGACATCCGCTCCCGGCTGCTGCGGCTCGGCCTGCTCGGTGAGCCGGCCGCCGCTGAGCCCGAGCTCTTCGACGAGCACCTCGACCGGGCGGTCCGGGACTTCCAGCAGCAACGGGGGCTCAGCGTCGACGGCCGGGTGGGCCCGACGACGTACCGCGTCCTCGACGAGGCCCGCTGGCGCCTGGGGGACCGGCTGCTGACCTTCGTGCCGGCGGCGGTGCTCTCCGGGGACGACGTGGTGGCCCTGCAGCAGCGGCTGCTCGACCTCGGCTTCCAGGTCGGGCGGATCGACGGCTCGTTCGGGCACCGCACCGAGCTGGCCGTGCGCGAGTTCCAGCGCAACGTCGGCGTGCCGTCCGACGGCACCTGCGGGCCCGCCACCTTGAAGGCGCTCGCCCGGCTCGCCCCGCTGGTCAAGGGTGGGCGGCCCAACGCACTGCGCACCGCGGAACGGCTGCGCACCGCCGGGCCGCAGCTGACCGGCAAGGTGGTCGTCATCGACCCCTGCCCCACCAACGCAGCGGAAACCGACCCTGCTCTCGCCGAGCTGGCCGAGGAGGTCATCGGTGACCTCGCCAAGCGGGTCGAGGGACGGCTGGTCGCCACCGGTGTCCAGGCGTTCCTGACCAAGGCCCACGGGGCGGAGGCCGCCTCCGAGGCCGATCGCGCGGACTTCGCGAACCGGACCGACGCGCACCTGGTCATCTCCCTGCAGGTCGATGCGTCCGCCAACCCGGACGCGTGCGGCTGCTCGACGTACTTCTTCGGCCTGGACTCCCACGGCACCTGGTCCTCCGGCGGCGAGCGCTTCGCCGGCCTGGTGCAGCGCGAGATCGTGGCCCGCACCGACCTGGTCGACCTGCGCTCGCACGCGAAGAACTGGGACCTGCTGCGCCGCACCCGGATGCCGGCGGTGCGCATCGACGTCGGCTACCTCAGCAATCCCGGGGACGCCGCCCGGCTGGGCGACCCGGCGTTCCGCGACGTGGTCGCGGAGGCGGTGGTGGTGGCGGTGCAGCGGATGTACCTCTCCCCCGAGACCGACACCCGGACCGGGCTGCTGCGCCTCGACGAGCTGCGCGCCGCCTTGCAGTAAAGAAACCTGTCTAGACAACCGGGTCATTTCCGGGCATGTCGGCCTACTTCTCACCCCGAGGGCATGCGCCTTCCGTCGGCGGCATCGTGCCGCCGGGGGAGAGGGAAACACCATGACCCAAGCACGCAAGAGTCGCCGGGCTTTCTCGGCGGTGTCCCTGGTGGTGGGTGTCGTCGCGATGGCGATGTTCACGACCACGATCGGGGCAGCACAGGCAGCACCACGAGCAACGGGCACGGCGCTGACCGCGGCCTCCGCCCAGGCGCCCACCAACTCCACCGTGCTCTCCTCGGAGTTCGGCAAGGCGAAGTCGCGGGTGGTGGGCTCGTTCGGCAGGAACGGGACCGTGACCGGCAGCTTCACCCCGAAGCGCTTCAAGGTCTCCGACAACGGCACGCTGAAGGCGGTCGGCCGGCTGAAGGCCACCCTGGTCCGCGGCAACGGGCACGTCGTGGGCACCACCGCGAAGCGGGTCGTGGTGCCGGTGCGCACCGCTGAGGGCACCGCGCTGCGGACGGCTTCCGCCGCCGCCGCGCCCAACTGCGACATCCTGAACCTGGTGCTCGGTCCGCTGGACCTGGACCTGCTCGGGCTGCAGGTGCACCTGGACAAGGTCGTGCTGAACATCATCGCGGCGTCCGGGACGGGCAACCTGCTCGGCAACCTGCTGTGCGCGGTCGCCGGGCTGCTCGACGCGGGCGGCCTGCTGACGCAGGTCTCGCAGATCCTCAACTCGGTGCTGGCGATCCTCCGCCTCTGAGTGCCTGACGGACGGCCCTCGCCCCGCGCCCCGGCGCCGGTGCGGGGGCCGTTCCGCGTCCTGGCCGGTGCGCGGCGTGCCCGATCCGCTCGGTGCCAGCCGAGCCCGGCCGGCGCCTCGACCTCCACCCGGCCGGCGCCTGGACCTCCACCCGGCCGGCGCCTGGACCTCAGCCCGGCGGGCGCTTCGACCTCGGCTCGAACGACGGCCGGGCCGGCGTCGGGTGCCGCACCGGCCGGACCGCCCCCAGCAGCCGCTCCAGCGCCGACTCCACCTCGCTGCGCCAGGTCACCGCGGACTTCACCTCCAGGCGCATCCGGGGGTAGCGCGGATGCGCCCGCTGGGTCTTGAAGCCGACCCGCAACAGGTACTCCGCCGGCAGCACGCACCGGTCGTGGGCAGCGGCGGGCTCCCCGGTCGCACCGGCGCC
Source organism: Nocardioides mesophilus (assembly GCF_014395785.1). Classification (GTDB taxonomy): domain Bacteria; phylum Actinomycetota; class Actinomycetes; order Propionibacteriales; family Nocardioidaceae; genus Nocardioides_B; species Nocardioides_B mesophilus. The sequence continues at coordinate 1,909,825 of NZ_CP060713.1, forward strand.
GCGCGCGGGGGCCCGGGTGTCGCCGAAGGCCTCCACCGCCCGGATCCCGCCGCGCTTGACCAGGTCCTTGACGACGCCCTGCATCAGCATCCGGCCCAGCCCGCCGCCGGCGTACTGCGGGAACACGCACGCGGTCGAGAGCAGCACCGCGTCCTCCCCCGGCGGCGCCGTCGGCATCGCGGCCGCACCCGGCAGGAAGGGTGGCGGTGCGTAGACCACGAAGCCGGCCGCGTCCCCGTCGACGTAGAGCACCCGGCCGCACGAGCCCCACTCCAGCAGCACCCGCGAGAGCCAGGCCTCCTTCTCGGCGGCGGCGTCGCCCGCCGCCACCGCGCGGGCCCGCTGCACCGGGTCGAGCTCCCAGCACACGCAGCTGCGGGCGCTCTCGGGCAGGTCGGCGAGGGTGTCCAGGGTGAGCCGGGCCAGCCGCCGGCTCATGGATGCTCCCCAGAGCCGCCTCGCGCACCTGAGCGCGAGGAGATGTCAGCGCGGAGTCCCATGTCGTGGCCCCCTGTCCGGGGAGTTACGGGTGATGCTTCATCCTAGAGACGCCCCCCGAGGAGTGGTTGATGTCCAGCGAGAACCCGCCCAGCGGCCGCCAGGTGCGCCGCGCCGGCAGCACGCGCCTCGACAGCTACGTCGACCGGTACGCCGCGCGCACCCAGGGCATGACCGCCTCGGAGATCCGGGCGCTGTTCTCGGTGGCCAGCCGGCCCGAGGTGGTCTCGCTCGCCGGTGGCATGCCGAACATCTCCGGGCTCCCCCTCGACGTGGTCGCCCAGGCGCTGCACGACCTGGTGAGCGAGCACGGCACCACCGCGATGCAGTACGGCTCCGGCCAGGGCGACCCCGTGCTGCGCGAGCAGATCTGCGACGTGATGCGGCTGGAGGGGATCGAGGCTCACCCCGACGACGTCGTGGTCACCGTCGGCTCCCAGCAGGCGGTGGACCTGGTCACCCGGATCTTCTGCGACCCCCACGACGTGGTGCTCTGCGAGGCCCCGTCGTACGTCGGTGCGCTCGGCGTGTTCCGGGCCTACGAGTGCGACGTGGTGCACGTCGAGATGGACCGGGACGGCCTGGTGCCCTCCGCGCTGCGCGACGCGATCGCGACCTGCCGGGCGCAGGGCCGCCGGATCAAGTTCCTCTACACGATCCCGAACTTCCACAACCCGGCCGGAGTCACCCTGAGCGCGGCGCGGAGGGCGGAGGTCCTCGAGATCTGCCGCGAGGCCGACGTGCTGGTGCTCGAGGACAACCCCTATGGCCTGCTCGGCTTCGACCAGGAGCCGATCCGCGCGCTGCGCGCCGACGAGCCGGACGGGGTGATCTACCTCGGGTCGTTCTCCAAGACCTTCGCCCCGGGCTTCCGGGTTGGCTGGGTGCTCGCCCCGCACGCGGTCCGGGAGAAGCTGGTGCTGGCCCAGGAGTCCGCGACGCTCTGCCCGCCGGCGTTCTCGCAGATGGCCGTGTCGGCGTACCTCACCCAGCACGACTGGCAGGGGCAGATCAAGCAGTTCCAGGAGATGTACCGCGAGCGCCGCGACGCGATGATCGACGCGCTCGAGGACATGATGCCGGCGGCGTCGCGGTGGAACGTCCCGGCGGGCGGCTTCTACGTCTGGCTCACCCTGCCCGACGGGCTCGACGCCAAGGCGATGCTGCCCCGCGCGGTCACCGCGCGGGTGGCCTACGTGCCGGGGACCGCGTTCTTCGCCGACGGCTTCGGGGCGCAGAGCATGCGGTTGTCCTACTGCTACCCGACGCCGGAGCGGATCCGTGAGGGCGTGCGGCGGCTGACCGGGGTCATCGAGGACGAGCTCGAGCTGCGGGCGACCTTCGGGACCGTCCGCGGTGCCCTGGACCACCAGCGGGGCTACGAGGCCCCCAACACCGACCTCAGCTAGGAGCGCCCCGGTGTCCGACTCACCCGCCCCCCGTCCTGACGCACCCGCCGCTCCCGCCTCCGGCGCCCGGCCGGCCGGGTCACGTCCCGCCGCGCTGCCGGACTCGCCCCGGGTGCTGGTGCTCGCCGGCGGCCTGTCCCACGAGCGCGACGTCTCGCTCCGTTCGGGCCGGCGGGTCGCCGAGGCGCTGCGCGACGCCGGGGTCGAGGTGGAGGAGCGCGACGTCGACGCCGGCCTGCTGCCGCTCCTCGCCGGGCACCGGCCCGACTGCGTGGTGCCGCTGCTGCACGGCGAGACCGGCGAGGACGGTGCGCTGCGCGAGGTGCTGGAGCTGGTCGGGGTGCCCTACCTCGGCGCCCGGCCCGACGCCTGCCGGGTCGCCTTCGACAAGCCGGTCGCCAAGGCGATCGCGGCCCGTGCCGGCCTGCTCACACCGGCCTCGGTGGCGCTCCCGCACGAGACGTTCCGCGAGCTCGGGGCGGCCGCTGTCATGGACGCCCTGGTCGCGGCGCTCGGACTGCCGCTGATCGTGAAGCCCACCCGTGGGGGCTCCGCGCTCGGCTGCTCGGTCGTGCGCAGCGCCGAGGCGCTCGCCCAGGGCATGGTGGACGCGTTCGCCTACGGCACCACGGCGCTCGTGGAGCGGTTCATCGAGGGCGACGAGGTCGCCGTGGCCGTCGTCGACACCGGGGACGGGCCGCGCGCGCTGCCCCCGGTGCAGATCGAGCCCGACGGCGGGGTCTACGACTACACCGCCCGCTACACCGCCGGCAGCACCGAGTTCGTCGTGCCCGCCAAGCTCAGCGACGCCGTCGCGGCCGAGGTCGCCCGGGTCGCGGTCACCGCCCACGAGGCGCTCGGGCTGAGGGACCTGTCGCGCTCCGACCTCATCGTCGACGCGGACGGACGGGTCTGGTTCCTCGAGGTGAACGTGGCCCCGGGGCTCACCGAGACATCGACGGTGCCGTTGTCGGTCCAGGCCGCCGGGCTCGACCTCGGAACACTGGTCGCGGACCTGGTGACCCTGGCCATCGACCGCGGGCCGGCCGACTGACAGGATCACCTCGTGCGAGACATCACCTACCCCCCGATCATCGTGACGGCTAAGCTGGCCTTCCGGGCCCTCGGCCTGCGCTTCCAGATGACCGGCACCGAGCGGATCCCTCGCACCGGCGGCGCGCTGCTGGCGGTCAACCACATCTCCTACGTCGACTTCGTGCTGGGTGGCTTCGCGGCCAACCCCTCGGGCCGGCTGGTCCGGTTCATGGCCAAGCGCGAGCTGTTCGACCACCGCTGGACCGGGCCGCTGATGCGCTCGCTGCACCACATCAACGTGGACCGTGCGGACGGCATCGCCTCCTACGAGCAGGGCGTCCGCTACCTCCGGGAGGGCGAGATCGTCGGGATCTTCCCCGAGGCCACGATCTCCCGCTCGATGGAGATCAAGGAGCTCAAGACCGGTGCCGTGCGGATGGCCGCCGAGGCCGGCGTACCACTGATCCCGGTGATCCTGTGGGGCACGCAGCGGATGATGACCAAGGACCACCCCCGCGACTTCTCCCGCGGCAAGACCATCGCGATCACGGTCGGCGAGCCGCTGCACCCCACCGGGGAGCACCCTGCCGCCGAGACCGCCGAGCTCCGGGACACCATGGCGGCGCTGCTCGACGAGACGATCCGGGCCTACCCCGCCGGCGAGCAGCCGCCCGGGTCCTGGTGGCTTCCGGCTCGGTACGGCGGCAGCGCGCCCACCCCCGAGGAGGCGCTGGAGCTCGACGCCCGGGAGAAGCGCGAGCGCGCCGAGCGTCGTGCCCGGCAACGTGCGGAGCGCGCTGCCAAGAAGGCGCGCTGACCACCCGCAGGCTGGACGCGTGCACACCCACCGTCTGACGATGGACGCGGACGTCGTGCGCAAGCAGTTCGTGTCCTGGAGCCGGGGGGAGGCGGACCGGGAGTGGACGGGACTGGTCACGCTCTCGCGCCATGCCCCGGGACTGGTGCCTGAGCCCCTCGAGCGGTACCTCCAACCAGGGGGTGCGCCTGTCATCGTCATGTCGCGGCTGCCGGGCACGCCGCTCGGCGCGTCGCGCCTGAGCCTGGCGCAGGTCCGCGCCCTGGCCGTCGCGCTGCGCCGTCTGTTCGCCGTCCCCGCAGGCCGTGAGCTGCCGGAGCGTGCCCTGGGCGCGTCGACCATGCGCGCGCAGGTCCGCGGTGACCTGGCAGCCGACCCGCAGCTCAGCGCGTGTCGCGACCCCGCGCTGGTGGCGCAGGCGCTGGCGCTGGCGCGGGAGTGGCTCACCCTCGCGGATTCGCTCGACGACGGCTCAGCCGACACGGTGCCGGCCCTCGGGGACGGCAACCTCGGCAACGTGCTCTGGGACGGAACGAGGTGCCGCCTCGTCGACTTCGAGGAGTTCGGGATCTCCTCGGTGGCCTACGAGGTGGCCGACCTCGTCGAGCACGTGTCGTCGCGGCTGCGCCGCCTCCTCGATGTCGACCTGCTTCTCGAGGAGCTGCACCTCGACGCGCGTGAGCGAGCACGGCTGACCGACTGCCGACGGCTCCTGGCGATCTTCTGGCTGGTGATGCTGCTCCCGGGGAATCGCGGGTTCCGCCGCAACCCCGCCGGCTGCACCGAGGACCAGGCAGACCACGTGATCGGCCTGCTCAACGCTTGAGCACCGGCGTCCGGCGGCCCTGGTGCTCTCCGCAGCCTGATCGGAGCAACAACACCGTCCGCTCCTTGTCGCTTTATTGACTTATCGCTTTGTCGATAAATACGTTCATCGATGAACCGACCGGCATGTGCAGCCTCGTTGTCGCGGTACCGAAGGCCAGCATGTGCGAGCCATCGCCGGCGGATGGGTCGACACGGTATGTGTCGTCCGCGGCGGACGGCTCGGGACGGTTCGCGGCCGCCCCAAGCGGGTCAGGACGGCTCGGAGCCGCCCGCTTCGGGGGGATCCATGATCGCCACGATGCGCTCGAGGTCGGGCAGCGAGGCGAACTCGACGGTGATCTTGCCCTTGGACCGACCGAGGTCGACCTTGACTCGGGTCTCGAGGCGGTCCGAGAGCCGTTCGGCGAGGTCCGCGAGCGCCGGGGCCGTCGGCTTGTTCCGGCGCACTGCCGGCCTGCCGTTGCCACCCAGGTCGCCGACGGCGACGATCTCCTCCAGGCCGCGCACCGAGATGCCCTCGGAGACCACGCGTCCGGCGAGCCGGTCCTGGGTCTCTCCGTTCTCGACGGCCAGCAGCGCGCGGGCGTGTCCGGCCGACAGCACCCCGGCGGCGACCCGACGCTGCACCGCCGGCGAGAGTCGGAGCAGCCGGATCGTGTTGCTGATCTGCGGTCGGCTGCGGCCGATCCGGGTGGCCAGCTCCTCGTGGGTGCAGGAGAAGTCGTCGAGCAGCTGCTGGTAGGCCGCGGCCTCCTCGAGCGGGTTCAGCTGGGACCGGTGCAGGTTCTCCAGCAACGCGTCCCGGAGGAGGGCGTCGTCGTCGGTCTCCCGCACGATCGCGGGGATGGCGTCGAGCCCGGCCTCCTGGGTGGCCCGCCAGCGGCGCTCACCCATGATCAGCTCGAAGCGACCCTCGCCCACGGCGCGGACGACGACCGGCTGGAGCAGCCCTACCTCCTGGATGGAGTGGACCAGCTCGGCCATCGCCTCCTCGTCGAACACCTGACGCGGCTGGCGGGGGTTCGGGCTGATCGAGCCCACGGCCAGCTCGGCGAAGTAGGCACCCTCGACCGGGCGCAGCTCGACGGAGCCGTCGAGGACGGCGCCCTCGGACCGGCCCGCGCTCGCGCCGTCGGCCGGCTGTGCGTCCTGGCCAGCAGCACGCTCACCTTCGTGGGCGTGGTCGACGCCGTCAACCCCGTCGAGGCGATCGAGGCGGTCGACAGGCTCCGCGGGGGGCTCGACGCGGTCGACACGGTCGGAGTCGTCGCCGCCGCCGTCACCGCCGTGGCTGCGCCCCTGCTCCGTGCGGTCATCGGCGCGTGCGTCGGGGTCGGCGGGGGTCGGCCCGGCTGAGCCGTCGGATGCGCCGCGCTCGTCGGTCCCGGAGGCGTCGACCTCTCCCGGCGCGCCGAAGGACCCGCGGCCCGGCGTCTGAGCGTCCCGGTCGCCCTCGCCGCCGGCCCCGGCACCCCAGCCACCGTCCGGCTGACCCTCGGGCCGCGGTGCCGTGGGGATCAGCGAACCGAGGCCCCGGCCGAGACCTCGTCGTTGCTGCGGCTTCTGCGTCACTGCGATCCTCCTCGGCCCTGCCCACCGGTCCACCCGATACCGCTGCTGGGAGCGGTCGGGGCATTGCTGTCCTCGTGTCCATCGGCGACGACGGCCCGTAACGCCATCTCCCGGGCCGCCTCGAGGTAGCTCAACGCCCCTGGTGAGCCCGGATCGTAGGTCATCACGGTCTGGCCGTAGCTCGGCGCCTCGGAGATGCGCACGGATCGGGGGATCGCCGTGGGAAGCACCTGCGGCCCGAAGTGCGTCCGAACCTCCTCGGCGACGCCCGCGGAGAGGCGAGTGCGAGCGTCGTACATGGTGAGCAGGATGGTGGAGACGCTCAGGCCCGGGTTGAGGTGTGCCTTCACCATCTCCACGGTCTCCAGCAGCTGACCGAGACCTTCGAGGGCGTAGTACTCGGCCTGGATCGGGATCAGCATCTCCTCGCCCGCGACGAGGGCGTTGAGGGTGAGCAGCCCCAGGGACGGCGGGCAGTCGATGAGCACGTAGTCGAAGCGGTCGTCCTCCTCGCTCCACACCTGGGGGTGTCCGACCAGCGCCCTGCGAAGCCGGTTCTCCCGGGCCACCAGGCTGACCAGCTCGATCTCGGCGCCCGCGAGGTCGATCGTCGCCGGCACCACGAACAGGCCCTCGATCTCGGGCGAGGGCTGCACGACGTCCTTCAGGGGCACGCCCTCGACGAGCGCGTCGTAGACCGACGGCGTGCCGCGGTGGTGCTCGATCGCCAACGCGGTGGAGGCGTTCCCCTGCGGGTCCAGGTCGATCACCAGGACCCGGAGGCCGTGCTGCGCCAGGGCGGCCGCGACGTTGACGGTGCTCGTCGTCTTGCCGACCCCACCCTTCTGGTTCGCCACCACCATCACCCGCGTGCGGCCGGGCCGGGGCAGCGGTGCGGAGATCCGGAGTCCACGTCGGACGAGAAGCTCGTGCTCCACGGAGCGGGCGAGCGGAGTCGACACGTCCGCAGCCTCCGACGCGACCGAGGCGACGTCGGCTGCCGTCCGGAACGGCGTCCCGGGAGCCGGGTGCGGCCCGAACCGCGCGGCGGCGTCGAGGGCGGAGGGGTGCCGAGGAGCAGGCTTCTGCGCGGGCGCCACAGGCGGGGCCTCCAGGGGGGTCGGGCGGGGCGGTGCGGACGAGGGGGTAACGGGACCGGGAACCGATGTTTCACGTGAAACAACGTCCGTCAGGGCGCCGGCAGGAGCATCGACAACTCCGCCGGTGGGTCCCGCCTTCCGCACGATCTCCTGCACAACGTGCGCCGGCCGCGTGTCCGTTTCACGTGAAACAGGCGGTGCTGCGTGGTCGGCGACCGGTGCATCTGCACGAGGCGAGGCGCTTGGGAGGACATCCTGGCGCTCCCCATCCACCGGTTCTTGTGGACGAACCTGTGGATCCTGTGGACGCAGGGGGTCGTTCGCACCCTTTGCGGCGTCCTCGTCCACAGCGCGGGGGGCATCCACCGGATCGCCGCGACGGTCGTCGTCGCTGGAACCGGACAGATCGCTCTCCTCGCCCACATCGGACTGTTGGCCGGAGGAGTGGCCGGTCCGCGCCGTCGTGAGCGTCGGCCAGCCCAGCCCGGGAACGGTCGTGGCGGCACCCGGCCGCTCGGCACCGCCGACCTCGCTCGGCTCAGACCCGCCGAAGCTCCCTGTCGCGGTATCGATCCCGGCCGGCCACCCCAGTCCGGGGACCACGCTGACACCGGGGCGCGCAGGCGAACTCACGAGGCAGGCTCCTTCACAGCGGGCTGCCGCTGGTGCGGCGAAGACACGGGGGTGCGCGGAGCCAACCTAACCGCCAGCACCGACCACTGCCACTCTGACCAGCGTGGTGACGGGCTCGACCACGCCCGTCCCTGCCTGCAGCACCTCAGGCTCGCCCGGCCCGTACCTGCGCAATCGGCGCAGCTCGCGCGCGGCGGCCTCGATCTCGCCGGCGGCGGAGGAGCCCTTCATGGCCAGCATCATCCCGCCCGGCGAGACCAACGGCACGCACCAGGTGAGCAGCCGACCCAGGGGAGCCACGGCGCGCGAGGTGACCACGTCGAAGTGACGGGTGCCGAGCAGCTCCTCAGCGCGCGCCCGGGTGACCACGACGTTGTCCAGGTCCAGGGCGGCGACGACCTCCTCCAGGAAGGACGTACGCCGCAACAGGGGCTCGACCAGCGTCACGGTCAGGTCCGGACGGGCGATCGCGATGACCAGGCCCGGCAGCCCTGCTCCGGAGCCGACATCGGCGACGGTGACGCCCCGCGGGATCCGCTCGTGGACCACCGCGCAGTTCAACAGGTGGCGCTCCCACAGCCGGGGCGCCTCCCGCGGTCCGATCACCCCGCGCACGACCCCCTCGGTGGCCAGAAGTCGGCAGAACTCCTCGGCGAGCGGCAGACGGGAGCCGAACACCCCCTGCGCCTCGGCCGGCGCAGGGGGTGTTTCACGTGAAACATCGTCCGGGGACGAGGTGGATCCGCTCACGCCGGACGGACGACCACGTAACGTCGCGGCTCGACGCCCTCGGAGTCCGAGATCAGCCCGGCCTCCGCCACGGCGTCGTGGACGACCTTGCGCTCGAAGGGAGTCATCGGCGACAACGAGACCGGTTCCCCGGTCTCCTTGACCTGGGCCACGGTTTCGGCCGCCAGCGCCTCGAGGCGGGACCGCTTGTTGGCGCGGTGGCCGGCGATGTCCAGCATCAACCGCGAGCGCTCTCCGGTCTCGCGGTAGACCGCCAGCCTGGTCAGCTCCTGCAGCGCCTCGAGCACCTCGCCGTTGCGACCGACGAGCATGCTCAGGTCCCCACCGACGAGGGAGACCGAGGCGCGGTCGCCTTCGACGTCCATGTCGAGATCGCCGTCCAGGTCGGCGATGTCGAGAAGCTCCTCGAGGTAGTCGGCAGCGATGTCGCCCTCCTGCTCGAGCTGCTCCAGCCGGGCCACGTCGGGGCTGCCGGCGGACGTCGAGTCCTCGGGCGATCCCTCCTCGGCGTCCTGGTCCACCGAGTCGCCGGCATCGCCGTCCTCCGGGGTGTCCTCGTCCTCCGGGGTGTCCTCGGCGGCATCCTCGTCCTCCGGGGCCGCACTCTCCGGCTCCGGGGACTCCGTAACGGCGCCCGTCTGGTCGGGCTGGTCGGTCGGCTCGTCCGCGTGCTCGGTGCTGCCGGGGACGCTGTTGGTCTCGTCGCTCACGTCGTACTCCTGCGGTTCGGTTCACGAAAGGTTCAGGGGGAGCCGTTCGGCAGCTCCGGTGCGGCGGCCTGCCCGGCCGGGTGCTCGCGTTCCGGTGCGACCCGGTCGCGCCGTGCCCGGCTGCTCGCGCGCCGGGCCAGGGGCTCAGCCCGTGGCGGGTCCGGGCTCCGGCTCGTCGCGGCGCGCCGTGCCGTCGCCGGGCTTCTGGCTGCCCGGCTTGCGCGGCGGGGCGGTCTTCTTCTTGCGCTGGCTGCGGGTCTGCTTCTTGGGCTGCTGCCGCGCTGGTGTCGGGGGGATGGACGGACCGGCCGTCCCGGTGCCCGCCTCGGTCGCGGTCGCTCCGGTGGACCCTCCGGCCTCGGCGGCCGGGGGGCGATGCCCTTGCGCTGGGCCTTGCGCGCGACGCGCTCCTCCTTGGCACGGAACGCAGCGGTGTTCGGCGCCGGGTTGTTGCGGATCACGTAGAACTGCTGGCCCATCGTCCAGAGGTTCGAGGTGGTCCAGTAGATGAGCACACCGATCGGGAAGGCGATGCCGCCGACCGCGAACACCAGCGGCAGGATGTAGAGCAGCATCTTCTGCTGCTGGGCGTAGGGCCCGGTCATCGCGTCGGCCGGCATGTTCTTGCTCATCAGCTGGCGCTGGGTGAGGAACGTCGTCGCCGTCATCGCGACCACCAGGAACGCCGCCAGGATCCGGACCGCGACGTCGACGTCGGTGCCGGTGAACCGGTCGGCGATCTGCGCCCCGAACCAGGTCGCCTGGCTCAGGGAGTCCACCTGGTCCTGGGTGAGGACACCGCGGATGTTGCCGTTCGCCGCCTGGTTGATCAGCCGGAAGAGCGCCAGGAAGATCGGCATCTGCACGATCAGGGGAGGCAGGAGGCGAACGGGTTGGTGCCCGTCTCCTTGTAGAGCTTCATCGTCTCCTGGGCCAGCCGCTCCCGGTCGTGGCCGTACTTCTTCTGCAGCTCGCGGGCCTTCGGCTGGATCAGCTGCATGTTCCGGCTCGACTTGATCTGCTTGACGAACAGCGGGATCAAGGCAGCCCGGATCACCAGGGTCAGGCCGACGATCGAGAGCACCCAGGCCCAGCCCGAGTCCGCGCCCAGGATCGGACTCAGCGCGCGGTGGAAGCCGGACAGGATGACCGAGGTGATCCAGTACAGCGGCGCCATGATCGCGCCGCCGACAGTGGAGAGAAAGTCAAGCACTCAGGCTCCTCGAGTCTGGTGGAGAAGTCGGTTTCGGGGGGACCGGGTCGTAGCCTCCGGCGGCCCACGGGTGGCAGCGGCCGAGCCGGCGTACGGCGTACCAGCTGCCCCGCAGGCTGCCATGCACCGTGATCGCCTCGAGCGCGTAGGCCGAGCAGGAGGGGTGATAGCGGCAGACCTGGCCGTACAACGGGCTGATCAGCAGCCGGTAGAGCCGCAGGAAGCCGATCAGGAGGTACTTCATGAACGTGCCAGGGCGCGGGAGAGTGCCCGGTCGAGATCGGCGCCCAGCTCGGCGTACGTCGCCGTCGCGCTCGGCGGCAACGCCCTGACCACGAGCACAGCAGAACCCGGGAGCAACGAGAGTCGCTCCCGGGTCAGGTGTCGGAGACGGCGCTTCACCAGGTTGCGGGTGACCGCGGAGCCCACCGCCTTGCTGACGACGAAACCCACCTGCGGCGACGTGCCCGCGTCCGGAGCCGCGACGTGCAGGTGCACGACGAGGGTCCGGGTGCCGGCCCGCCGACCGCGACGGATCGCCGGAGCGAACAGCAGACCCGAGGTCAGCCGATGCTCCCGCGTCAGCACGGGGCGGTCATGCGATCGGGTTCAGACCGACAGGCTCTGGCGGCCCTTGCGGCGGCGCGCGGAGAGGATCGAGCGGCCTGCGCGGGTGCGCATCCGCAGGCGGAAGCCGTGCACCTTGTGACGGCGGCGGTTGTTCGGCTGGTACGTACGCTTGCTCACGAGCAGTTCTCCGTGTGTCGGGAGTGGACAGGTCTCGGGGACCGGATAAAGTCGGCTGGCACCGCCCACCCGCGGGGTCTGCCTGCGGCGATCTGCGGGCGGACCCGAACGCCATGACCAGGCTGGTCATCCGTGGACATGCGGCACCGGTCGACATACCGGTCCGACCGCCCAACGGTACGGCGGCTCAGCCGGGGGGTCAAACCGGGGCGGCCGTCCCCCGAAAGCGCCGTAGCCTGTGGACAACCGCTTGATCCACAAGCGGCCGACTTGTTAGCGTCACCCCGGTCCCGAGTTCCCCTCGAGGCGCGCTCTTCGGTCTCCCCTCGGTGCAGCATCGCGCCCCCCGGGGACCGCTCTTCCCGCCGCTACGCGGTCGGTTTCCTGACCGGGTCGACGACGGAGCGCGGCTGCGGGTTCCCCGGCTCGGCGCCCCCGGACAGTGGTGGGGGCAGGATGCACAGCCTGTGGACAACTGTGTGGAACAAGCGGGCTCACCGCCCGCTCCGACACCATCCCGGCCCCTCTCGGCCGGCTCAGAACGGGAATGGGACACCGCGTGGACGACTTCTCGCAGACCGCTGGCGATCAGGGCGGCGAGCCGGCGAGCGCGCCGGTCGTCGAACTGGACACGGTCTGGCGGCACCTCGTCGAGGACCTGCCGCCCAACCAGCGCGCCTGGCTCACCGCCAGCCAGCCGGTGACGCTGCACGAGCAGACCGCGATCATCGCGGTCGCCGACGACTTCACCCGCAACCAGCTCGAGGGCCGGCTGCGGACCCGCTTGGAGGACGCCCTCGGGCACGCCTTCGGCCGGCAGATCCGGATCGCCGTCACCGTGGACCCGGACCTGGAGAGCTCCGACCGGGCGTCGCTGCGCCCCTCGGACAGCGGGGCCATCGACCCGCCGACCACCCGCGACACCCACCGCCCGGGCGGCGGGATGGACCACCAGAACATCGACATGTCGACAAATCCACTTGATCGACCCACGCCGTACACCAGCGAGGCGAACCGGAAACCCGGCAGCGCCCTGGAGACACGCCTCAACCCGAAGTACATCTTCGAGACCTTCGTCATCGGTTCCTCGAACCGGTTCGCGCACGCCGCGGCGGTCGCGGTGGCCGAGGCACCGGGCAAGGCCTACAACCCGCTGCTGATCTACGGCGACTCCGGACTGGGCAAGACCCACCTGCTGCACGCGATCGGCCACTACGTGCGCAGCCTCTTCAACGGGGCCCGGGTCCGCTACGTGAGCTCGGAGGAGTTCACCAACGAGTTCATCAACGCGATCCGCGACGACAAGGCGGCCACCTTCCAGCGCCGCTACCGCGACGTCGACGTCCTGCTCATCGACGACATCCAGTTCCTCGAGGGCAAGATCCAGACGCAGGAGGAGTTCTTCCACACGTTCAACACCCTGCACAACGCGAACAAGCAGATCGTGATCACCTCCGACCGCGCCCCCAAGCGGCTCGAGGCGCTCGAGGACCGGCTCCGCAACCGCTTCGAGTGGGGCCTGATCACCGACGTGCAGCCGCCCGACCTCGAGACCCGGATCGCCATCCTTCGCAAGAAGGCCGCCACCGAGCGGATGACCGCTCCGCCGGACGTGCTGGAGTTCATCGCCAGCAAGATCCAGACCAACATCCGCGAGCTCGAGGGTGCCCTGATCCGTGTGACCGCCTTTGCCAGCCTGAACCGGCAGCCGGTCGACCTGACGCTCGCCGAGATCGTGCTCAAGGACCTGATCCCCGAGGGCGGCGAGCCGGAGATCACCGCCGCGCTGATCATCGCCCAGACCGCCGCCTACTTCGGCCTCTCCATCGACGACCTCTGCGGCTCCAGCCGGAGCCGGGTCCTCGTCACGGCCCGGCAGATCGCGATGTACCTCTGCCGCGAGCTCACCGACCTCTCGCTGCCCAAGATCGGCCAGCAGTTCGGCGGCCGCGACCACACCACCGTCATGCACGCCGACAAGAAGATCCGTCAGCTGCTCGCGGAGCGTCGCAGCGTCTACAACCAGGTCACCGAGCTGACCAACCGGATCAAGCAGCAGGCCCGCCAGTCCTGATTCTCGACCCCGGTCCCGGTCCCGGAACCACAAGAAGCTGCCTGGGGAGCGGGCTGTGCGGAATTGTCGTTCTGCCGTGCACGGCCTGTGGACGACTGGGGGTACGCCGCCACCCGGCCGCCGTCCGACCACAGCCGCCCAAGGTTGTGCACCCTGTGTCCACAGGGCAGCCGGACGGGCAAACCAGGTCTGACCTGCGCAGACAAGGGTTGTCCACAGTATCCACCGCTCCTGTGAAGACGATGAGTCTCTCCATGTCCCCCTCCCCCATCAACTCCTCGATGCGCCCCACCCTGGGGACAACCGCCCGGGACGAGCCGGATCGGGGCACGGCCGCACCGGCGGACGAACCACAACTTCACCCCTCTCGCTGTCGTCTGCTCCCCGGGCGTGGCAGGATGCTCACCCCCGGGACGGCACGCCCTTCGTGTGATTCCGCCGCAGCTGTCGACAGCCGTCCGGGTCGCAAGTCACCGCAGGAGGCGAACCACCCGTGAAGTTCCGCGTCGAACGCGACGTCCTGGCCGATGCCGTCGCGTGGGCGGCCCGCAGCCTGCCCGTGCGCCCGAGCGCACCGGTGCTCGCCGGGCTGCTCATCGAGACCACCTCGCTCGACGGCGACGGGCTCTCGCTGTCGAGCTTCGACTACGAGACCTCGGCCCGCGCGACCCTGCCGGCCGACGTGCTCGAGGAGGGCCGGGCGCTGGTCTCCGGCCGGCTGCTCGCCGACATCTGCCGCTCGCTGCCCAACAAGCCGGTGGAGATGTCGGTCGAGGGCTCCAAGGTCTCGCTGACCTGCGGCAGCGCCCGGTTCAGCCTGCAGACGATGCCCGTGGAGGAGTACCCCTCCCTCCCGGACATGCCGCAGGCCAGCGGCACCGTGCGCAGCGACGTCTTCGCCAACGCCGTCGCCCAGGCGGTGACCGCCGCCGGCCGCGACGACATGCTCCCGGTCCTCACCGGCGTCCGGATCGAGATCGAGGGCTCCGACCTGGCGCTGCTCGCCACCGACCGGTTCCGGCTCTCGCTGCGCGAGCTCGGCTGGGACCCGGCCGCCACCGACGCCAGCGCGGCCGCGCTGGTGCCGGCCAAGGTGCTCGCCGACACCGCCAAGTCGCTGACCGCCGGCGTCGAGGTCACGATCGCCCTCTCCGGCAGCGGCCAGGGCGAGGGGATCATCGGCTTCGAGGGCTCGGCCGGGGGCGGCGTCCGCCGTACGACGACCCGGCTCCTCGACGGGGAGTTTCCCAAGGTCCGCACCCTGTTCCCGAGCGAGCAGCTCACCGTCGCCCGGGTCGACCGGGCCACCCTGGTCGAGGCCGTCAAGCGGGTGTCGCTGGTCGCCGAGCGCAACACCGCGGTCCAGCTCGCGTTCGCCGACGGGGTGCTCACGCTCGACGCCGGCAGCGGCGACGAGGCGCTGGCCACCGAGCAGATCGACGCCTCGATCACCGGCGACGACCTGACCACCGGCTTCAACCCGCAGTTCCTGCTCGACGGCCTCACCGCCATCGAGGCGCCGGTGGTGGAGCTGGCCTTCACGCAGGCCTCCAAGCCGGCCGTAATGGCGGGCGTGGACAGCCTCGACGGCGAGGCGGACCTCTCCTTCCGCTACCTGCTGATGCCCCGGCGTCTGCTGTCCTGAGCCGGGCGTAGGCTCGCGACGACCAGCAGTGCGCATGGGAGGAGAGGCATGGAGCTCGGACTGATCGGCTTGGGCAAGATGGGCGGCAACATGCGCGAGCGGATCCGCCGCGCAGGCCACACCGTCGTCGGCTTCGACCGCAACCCCGACGTCAGCGACGTCGACAGCATGGAGGCCCTCGTCGAGGCGCTGCCCTCGCCGAGGGTGGTCTGGGTGATGGTGCCCTCGGGCGAACCCACCCAGAAGACCGTCGAGGCGCTCGGCGACCTGCTCGACGAGGGCGACATCGTCATCGACGGCGGCAACTCCCGCTGGACCGACGACATCGCCCACGCCGACCTGCTCGCCGAGAAGGGCATCGGCTTCGTCGACTGCGGCGTCTCCGGCGGCATCTGGGGCCTGGAGAACGGCTACGCGCTGATGGCCGGCGGCGACCCGGCCCACATCAAGACCGTCCAGCCGATCTTCGACGCCCTCAAGCCGCCCGGCGAGTTCGGTTGGGTGCACGCCGGCAAGGTCGGCGCGGGGCACTTCTCCAAGATGGTCCACAACGGCATCGAGTACGCCCTCATGCAGTCCTACGCCGAGGGCTGGGAGCTGCTGCAGAAGGCCGACATGGTGGACAACGTCACCGAGGTCTACCGCTCCTGGCGCGAGGGCACGGTCATCCGCTCCTGGCTGCTGGACCTGCTGGTAGCCGCCCTCGACGAGGACGAGGCGCTGGCCGGCATCCGTGGCTACGCCGAGGACTCCGGCGAGGGCCGCTGGACGGTCGAGGCCGGCATCGAGCACGCCGTGGCCACCCCGGCCATCACCGCCGCGCTCTACGCCCGGTTCGTCTCCCGCCAGGACGACAGCCCGGCGATGAAGGCGGTCGCGGCGATGCGCAACCAGTTCGGCGGCCACGCGGTGCACACCGACGCCCCGCCCAAGACCAGCGACACCCCCAGCACGCCCGGAGGCTGAACCGCCGGTGCACGTCGTCCACCTGTCCCTGCACGACTTCCGGTCCTACGCCACCGCCGAGGTCGCGCTCGGGCCGGGCGTGACCGCCTTCGTCGGGCGCAACGGGCACGGCAAGACCAACCTGGTCGAGGCGGTCGACTACGTCGCGCGGCTCTCCTCGCACCGGGTGGCCGGCGACGCCGCGCTGGTCCGGTTCGGGGCCGAGCGGGCGGTGGTCCGGCTGGCCGTGGTGCGCGACGAGCGGCAGGCCGTGCTCGAGGTGGAGATCAACCCCGGCAAGTCCAACCGCGCCCGGATCAACCGGTCGCCCCTGCCCCGGGCCCGCGAGATCCTCGGCATGGTCCGCACCGTGCTCTTCTCCCCCGAGGACCTGACCCTGGTCAAGGGCGACCCGGGCGACCGGCGCCGGTTCCTCGACGACCTGCTGGTGCAGCGTGCCCCGCGGTACGCCGGCGTCCGCTCGGACTACGACCGGGTCCTCAAGCAGCGCAACACGCTCCTCAAGACGGCCGGCCTGGCTCGCCGCGGCGGCCCCGGGAGCAGCCGCGGCGAGTCGGCCCTGGCCACCCTCGGGGTCTGGGACTCCCACCTGGCCCGCACCGGCTCGGAGCTGCTCGCGGCCCGGATCGCGCTGGTGGAGGCGCTCAAGCCGCTGGTCGGGACCGCCTACGAGGCGGTCGCCCGCGGCGCCACCCGTGACGATGCGACGCTGGAGTACCGCCCCTCCTTGGAGCTGCCGGAGCACGAGCCGCAGGCCCCGGACCGGGCGGTGCTCGCGGCGGCGCTGCTCGCCGAGGTGGAGCGCCGCCGCGACGACGAGCTCGACCGCGGGATCAGCCTGGTGGGCCCGCACCGCGACGAGCTGGCGCTGAGGCTCGGCCCGTTGCCGGTCAAGGGCTACGCCAGCCACGGCGAGTCCTGGTCCTTCGCGCTGGCGCTCCGACTCGCTTCCTACGACCTCCTCCGCGCGTCCGGCGACGACCCGATCCTGATCCTCGACGACGTCTTCGCCGAGCTCGACACCGAGCGGCGCGAGCGGCTCGCGGAGCTGGTGGCCGGCGCCGAGCAGGTGCTGGTCACCGCGGCCGTGCCCGAGGACCTGCCGCGGGCCCTCGACGGGGTGCGGGTCGACGTGGTCGAGGGGCAGGTGGGCGCCCGTGTCGAGTGAGCAGGAGCCCCAACCCCCGGAGCCGCCGCTCCTGCCGGCGCCGATGCCGCCGGCCGGCGAGGAGCACGACGACGCCGGGCTCGACCTCGCCCGGAGCATCGCCCGCGGGATGGCCGGCACCCGGCGTACGACCAAGAAGAAGTACCCCGCCCGCCCGGGCAGCCGCCCGGCGCGCTCGGACCCGAAGGCCTCCGGCGCGCACCCCGACGACCGCGACCCGCAGCTGCTCGACAGCACGATCGGGCGGCTGATCGCCGACCAGGGCTGGGCGACCGACGTCCGGGTGCACGGCGTCTTCACCCGCTGGGAGCACCTGGTCGGCGCCGAGGTGGCCCAGCACTGCACGCCCGAGGGGTTCGACGACGGC
Organism: Nocardioides mesophilus; assembly: GCF_014395785.1. Lineage (GTDB taxonomy): Bacteria > Actinomycetota > Actinomycetes > Propionibacteriales > Nocardioidaceae > Nocardioides_B > Nocardioides_B mesophilus. Next base: position 1,927,357 of record NZ_CP060713.1, read on the forward strand.
AAGCTCGTCGTCCGCACCGACTCCACCGCCTGGGCCACCGAGATGAAGCTGCTGGCGCCCACGGTGCTGCGCCGGCTGAACCAGGAGCTCGGCGACGGCACGGTCCGGATCATCGACGTCACCGGGCCCCGGTTGCCGCACTGGAAGAAGGGCCGGCTCTCGGTGCGGGACGGGCGCGGCCCTCGCGACACCTACGGCTGACCTGCCGGCGATCCCGCCGACGACCCGGGTGTCCGCACAGGCCGCTGTGCAGCGATCTGGACGGCGTCCCCCGGTATGGGGACTAGAAACCGCCCCTGCCAAGCCCTCCAATGGCCGTTGGCGGGCCGGGAATCGATGTTTCTCGCGCTCCGACCCCCCGAATCCGACGGTGGACAACCCGGATACAAGCCTCCCACGGGGTATGATGGACGGTGAGGTCGCTCCCCTCCGGGGGTCGACCTTCGCCATGCGAGCCCGGTCCCGGCGCGCGCGTGGAGCTCCGACCCCGAACGCGAAGGATGGCTTGTGGCCGACCAGCCCAGCTCTGAGACCGACACCCCCTCCGCCGACCCCGTCACGGCGGCCGACCCGGACGGCCGGACGCCAGCGGTGGCCGACGGCGCCGCCGCCCCCGACGGCCAGGCCCACTCGGTCGCCGACACGGCTGCGGCCCTGGCTCCCGCCGGCTCCTCCCACGCGGTCGAGGAGGGCAAGTACGACGCCTCCGCCATCCAGGTGCTCGAGGGGCTCGAGGCGGTCCGCAAGCGCCCGGGCATGTACATCGGCTCCACCGGGGAGCGCGGCCTGCACCACCTGATCTGGGAGGTCGTCGACAACTCCGTCGACGAGGCGCTCGCCGGCTACTGCGACCGGATCACCCTGACCCTGCTCGCCAACGGCGGGGTCCAGGTCGAGGACAACGGCCGCGGCATCCCCACCGACATCCACCCCACCGAGGGGATCCCCGCGGTGACGATGGCGCTGACGATGCTGCACGCCGGCGGCAAGTTCGGCGGCGGCGGCTACAAGGTGTCCGGCGGTCTGCACGGCGTCGGCGTGTCCGTGGTCAACGCGCTGAGCGCCCGGGTCCAGGTCGACGTGCGCAACCGCGGCTACCACTGGCGGCAGACGTTCAGCATCGGCGAGCCGGACGGCCCGCTGCAGCAGCTCGAGGCCACCGAGGAGACCGGGACGACGATCACGTTCTGGCCCAACCCGGACATCTTCGAGACGACGACGTACTCCCTGGAGACGATCACCCACCGGATCCGCGAGATGGCCTTCCTCAACAAGGGCCTCGAGATCGTGGTGCGCGACGAGCGGCCCGAGGCCGGCGAGATCGCCGAGGCGGTCGAGGACGAGACCGTCTCCGACGAGGTCGACCAGGGCCCCGACGACATCCGCGGCGTCGAGGGCGGGGTGCTCGAGCAGCGGTTCCGCTACGACCGCGGCCTGATCGACTACGTCGAGCACCTCAACCGGCGCAAGGACAAGGCCAACCCCAGCGTCATCTCCTTCGAGGCCGAGCAGAACGAGGCCGGCATGAGCCTCGAGGTCGCGATGCAGTGGAACACCACCTACACCGAGTCGGTGCACACCTTCGCGAACACCATCAACACCCACGAGGGGGGCACCCACGAGGAGGGCTTCCGCTCGGCGCTGACCTCGCTGGTGAACAACTGGGGCGAGGAGTGGGGCCTGGTCAAGAAGAAGGAGGACCGGGTCTCCGGCGACGACATCCGCGAGGGCCTCACCGCGATCATCTCGATCAAGCTGGGCGAGCCGCAGTTCGAGGGCCAGACCAAGACCAAGCTCGGCAACACCGAGGCCAAGGGCTTCGTGCAGCGCGTCGTCAACGAGGCGCTCGGCGAGTGGCTGGAGAAGAACCCGGCCGAGGGCAAGGACATCATCCGCAAGGCGCAGGCCGCCGCGTCCGCGCGGATGGCGGCCCGCAAGGCCCGCGACCTGGCCCGCTCCCGCAAGGGCCTGCTCGGCGGCGGCGGACTGCCCGGCAAGCTCTCGGACTGCCAGTCGACGAACCCGGCCGAGTGCGAGGTGTTCATCGTCGAGGGCGACTCCGCCGGCGGCTCCGCCCGGCAGGGACGGGACCCGCGGATCCAGGCGATCCTGCCGATCCGCGGCAAGATCCTCAACGTCGAGAAGGCCCGCATCGACAAGGTCCTCGGCAACACCGAGGTGCAGGCGATCATCTCCGCCCTCGGCACCGGGATCCACGAGGAGTTCGACCTCGCCAAGCTGCGCTACCACAAGGTGGTGCTGATGGCCGACGCCGACGTCGACGGCCACCACATCAACACGCTGCTGCTGACGCTGCTGTTCCGGTTCATGAAGCCGCTGATCGAGCACGGGTTCGTCTACATGGCGCAGCCGCCGCTCTACCGGCTGCGCTGGAACAAGCCCCACGAGCACGAGTTCGTCTACTCCGACGCCGAGCGCGACGCGCTCATGCGCGACGGGATCGAGCAGGGCAAGAAGCTGCCCAAGGAGAACCCGGTCCAGCGCTACAAGGGTCTCGGTGAGATGAACGCCGAGGAGCTGTGGGAGACCACGATGAACCCGCAGCAGCGGCTGATGCTGCAGGTCACCCTCGACGACGCCGCGCAGGCCGACGAGATCTTCTCGATCCTCATGGGCGAGGACGTCGAGCAGCGGCGCTCCTTCATCCAGCGCAACGCCAAGGACGTCCGGTTCCTTGACATCTGATCTCCGCTTCAGCGCGGCGGACGTACGCCGTCCCCGGTCGCTCGGGCGGCGCGTCGGCTCCGCCGCCGCGGCCGAGCCCGTTGACGCTCCCCGTGCACGACGTACGCCTGCCGCCCCCGGCAACTGACCACTGACAAGGACTGACACGTGACTGACACGCCGACCGAGGTGCCGGACCCGCGCGGGCGGATCGAGCCGATCGAGCTGCAGACCTCCATGCAGCGCGCCTACATCGACTACGCGATGGCGGTGATCGTCGGCCGCGCGCTGCCCGACGTGCGCGACGGGCTCAAGCCGGTGCACCGCCGGGTGCTCTACGCCATGTTCGACGGCGGCTACCGCCCAGACCGCGGCTTCTCGAAGTGCTCGCGCGTCGTCGGCGACGTCATGGGTCAGTACCACCCGCACGGCGACTCCGCGATCTACGACACCCTGGTCCGGCTCGCCCAGCCGTGGGTGATGCGCGCGCCGCTGATCCACGGCCAGGGCAACTTCGGCTCGCCGGGCAACGACGCGGCCGCCGCGATGCGGTACACCGAGTGCCGGATGGCGCCGCTGGCCCTGGAGATGGTCCGCGACATCCAGGAAGAGACCGTCGACTTCCAGCCGAACTACGACGGCCGCTCCCGCGAGCCGGTCGTGCTGCCCGCGCGGTACCCGAACCTGCTGGTCAACGGCTCGGCCGGGATCGCGGTCGGGATGGCCACCAACATCCCGCCGCACAACCTGCGCGAGATCGCCGACGGCGCCCAGTGGGCGCTCGAGCACCCGGACGCCACCCGCGAGGAGCTCCAGGACGCCCTGATCGAGCGGGTCCACGGCCCCGACTTCCCGAACGGCGCTCTGATCGTGGGCCGGCAGGGCATCGAGCAGGCCTACCGCACCGGCCGCGGCTCGATCGCCCAGCGCGCGGTCATCGAGATCGACGAGGACAGCAAGGGCCGGACCTGCCTGAGCATCACCGAGCTGCCCTACATGGTGAACCCGGACAACCTCGCGCTCAAGATCGCCGAGCTCGCCGACAGCGGCCGGATCCAGGGCATCGCCGACGTCCGGGACGACTCCTCGGGCCGCACCGGCCAGCGCCTGGTGGTCGTGCTCAAGCGCGACGCGGTCGCGCGGGTGGTGCTGAACAACCTGCTCAAGCACACCGAGCTGCAGACCAACTTCTCCGCGAACATGCTGGCCCTGGTCGACGGCGTGCCCCGCACGCTGACCATCGACCAGTTCATCAGCAACTGGGTCACCCACCAGATCGACGTCATCCAGCGGCGCACCCGGTTCCGGCTTGCCGAGGCCGAGCGCCAGGCCCACATCTACCGCGGCCTGGTCAAGGCGCTCGACGCGCTCGACGACGTGATCGCGCTGATCCGGCGCTCGCCCGACGCCGACGAGGCCCGCGAGGGCCTGATGCAGCTGCTGGAGATCGACGAGATCCAGGCCCGCGCGATCCTCGACATGCAGCTGCGGCGGCTCGCGGCGCTGGAGCGGCAGGCGATCATCGACCGCCTGGCCGACCTCGAGCGGATCATCGCCGACCTCGAGGACATCCTGGCCAACGAGACCCGGCAGCGCCAGATCATCTCCGACGAGCTCGCCGAGGTCGTCGAGAAGTACGGCGACGAGCGCCGCAGCCAGATCATCCCCGCGGACGGCGACCTCTCGATGGAGGACCTGATCCCCGACGAGGAGCTGGTCGTCACGATCACCCGCGGCGGCTACGCGAAGCGGACCCGCGCGGACCTGTACCGCACCCAGAAGCGCGGCGGCAAGGGCGTGCGCGGCGCCACCTTGAAGGGCGACGACGTCGTCGAGCACTTCATGGCGACCAGCAACCACCACTGGCTGCTGTTCTTCACCACCGCCGGACGGGTCTACCGGACCAAGGCCTACAACCTCCCGGAGACCTCCCGCGACGCCAAGGGCGGCCACGTCGCCGGGCTGCTCTCGTTCCAGCCCGACGAGAACATCGCCCAGGTGCTCGCGATCCGCGACTACGAGCAGGCGCCCTACCTGGTGCTGGCCACCCGCAACGGGCTGGTCAAGAAGACCCGGCTGGCCGACTACAACAGCCCGCGGCAGGCCGGCGTGATCGCGATCAACTTCCGCGAGGACGACGACGAGCTGATCGGCGCCGAGCTGGTGGGCGAGGACGACCACGTGCTGCTGGTCTCCCGCAAGGGCCAGGCCATCCGGTTCCCCTCCGGCGACATGCGTCCGATGGGCCGCGCCACCTCCGGCGTCACCGGCATGAAGTTCCGCAACGGCGACTCGCTGCTGTCCATGTCGGTGATCCGCGCCGAGCAGGTCGCTGCCGAGGAGGCCGCGGAGGCGCGCGCCACCGAGGCCGGCCAGTCCCTCGAGGACGGTCACCTGCCCGACGTGGTCGAGCAGTACGTCTTCACCATCACCGACGGCGGCTTCGCCAAGCGGACCCGGATCTCGGAGTACCGCCTGCAGTCCCGCGGCGGCCTCGGTATCAAGGCGATGAAGCAGGACGACGACCGCGGCACCATCGTCGGCGCGTTCATCGTCGTCGAGGGCGACGAGGTGCTGGCGATCAAGCAGTCCGGCCAGGTCACCCGCAGCGCGATCGACGACAACCTGCGCCCGACCGGTCGCGACACCAAGGGCGTGAAGTTCGTCGGGGTCAGCTCCGGCGACCTCGTCGCCCAGGTGGCGCGCAGCGTCGAGCGGGCTCCCGAGATCGAGGAGGCTGCCGAGGAGGCGGAGGAGGCCGTGATGGCCGAGGTCGCCGAGCAGGCCGCGGCGGCGGAGCGGCCGGTCACGGTCGCGGAGGACTCCGACGCCGACGGGGCCGCCGTACCTCCGACCCTGGCCGGGGATGCGACAATCGAAGCCGACCGGGATCTCACCGAGGACCCGGAGCAGGCAGCTGACCGTGATGTCGACGGGGAGACCGAGGAGTCCTGATGGCAGACCGACGTGCCGACGACACGCCGCTGGCGCCGCGACGATCGCTGGGCCGTCCCGCCGAGGACGGCGCGCCCGAGGCCCGAGTGCCGTTCTCCCAGCGGATGTCGGCCGCGGTCGCCGCGGCCGGGAGCGCCGTGCAGCAGGCGGCCTCCCCGGGAGGCGAGGGCCGTACGTCGGGTGAGTCCGGCCGGTCCGGTGGCGCCGCGACCCAGACGACCCAGGCCGTCCCGGGCGGTCCGCGCCGCTCCGAGCCGTCCGGCGGCGCGGAGACGACGGGGTCCCGAAGCGGGGTCCGGCCCCGCGGCACCCGGCGGGCGCGGCTGCGGCTGGTGCACCTCGACCCGTGGTCGGTGATGAAGACCTCGTTCCTGCTCTCCATCGCCTTCGGCATCGTCACGGTGGTCTCGGTCGCGGTGGTCTGGGGGGTGCTCGGCGCGGCAGGCGTGTGGGACTCGATCAACTCCACCGTCACCGACGTGATCGGCAGCAACTCCTCGACCACGTTCGACGTCCAGGACTACCTCGGCACCAGCCGGGTGCTCGGCTTCACGATGATCGTGGCCGTGGTGGACGTCATCCTGATCACCGCGATCGCGACGCTCGGGGCGTTCCTCTACAACCTCGCCGCGGCACTGCTCGGCGGCCTCGAGGTGACGCTCGCCGAGGACGACCACTGAGTCGTCGGGCCGGCACCGCCCTCGGTTTGGGCGGCGCCGAGCCCATGCGGTAATCTCTGCCGTCGGCGTCGCACCCCCCGCGGGTGCTGGTCGTCGGCTGCGGGCCTATAGCTCAGACGGTTAGAGCGCTTCCCTGATAAGGAAGAGGTCAGAGGTTCAAGTCCTCTTAGGCCCACAGACACTCAGACACCCCCGATGGCCGGCAGCAACCCGGCCAGCGGGGGTGTCTACTTTCCGGCCGGATCGCTCGGCAGGTAGCACCGCAGCCGGCGCAGCACCGGGCCGCCGTCGCGGGGGTCGCGAGTCAGCTCGAGCAGGCCGTCGGCGAAGACTCCGCGCGTCGCCTCCGCGGTCAGCGCCTCCCAGGCATGCCGGGGCAGCGTCGTCGACCCGAGCAGGTCCGCACCGATCCGGACGTCGGCGCTCGGCTCCGGGGACCGGACCTCCAGCCAGACGTTCAGCTTGCGCTCGTCGCTGTCGCTGTCCCTGTCGGTGGGCGGCACCTCCCGGAGCCCGCGACGCAGCAGCTGCCGGGACCCCCGGCCCGGGAGCAGGTCGAGCACCACCAGGTCGAGCGGTTCGTGGAAGTGCTTGAGGACCACGTCGTTGCTGCGATGGACCTTGCTTAGGGCGCGATGACCGGGGGGCATCCGCATCCACCTGATCTGCGGGTCCGTCAGCTCCCGGAGGCGCTGGAGCAGCTCGCGCCACGAGCCCGCGGCTTCCCGCCCGCTGTCACCCTTGCCGTCCATCGCTACCAGTGTCGCCGCCCCGCGTCGGCGCACCGGTCAGCGGCAGCCGCGACGCGCCGACCCGACCCGCTCAGGAGCCGGTCGTCGTCGCGACCTCCTCCGCCAGCACCGCCCGGCCCTTGCCCGCCGACTTCGCGGCGTACATCGCCTGGTCGGCCAGGCGCAGCAGCAGGTCACCGCCGCTGAGCCCGTGTCCTGCGTGGGGGTCCCCGGGTGCGGGCGCGGGGTCGGTCCCGGGGTCGGGCAGCCCGCCCGTTGTTGCCGAACGGTCCGCGGAGCGCCGCTGCTCCGGCCCGCCCGGGGCGGGCCCCACCCGGTGGTGCGCCACCCCGACGCTGACGGTGACCTGCACGGTCAGACCCCGCAGCTCGACCGGCTCGGCCATCCGGGCCACGAGCCGCTCGGCGACCTGGGTGGCGTCCTCGGGGTCCTCGAGGAGTACGGCGAACTCGTCGCCGCCGACCCGGGCCACCGTGTCCTGGCCCCGGACACATTCACGCAGCCGGGTCGCCACCACCTGCAGCAGCAGGTCGCCCACGTCGTGACCGTGCTGGTCGTTCACCTGCTTGAAGTCGTCGAGGTCGCAGAAGAGCAGCCCTACGTCGTGGCCGCTGCGCAGCATCGCGTGGTCGAGCCGGTCGGTGAACAGCGCCCGGTTGGCCAGTCCGGTCAGCGCGTCGTGGAGCGCCTGGAACTCGAGCTGGTCGCGGGCGGTGCCGAGGGCGACGTACAGCCGCTGGTTCTCGGCCATCGCAAGGAACTGGCGCCCGAGGACCAGCACCACCAGGACCATCCCGAGGCCCAGGTCGACCACCGGCGGCTCCGCGGACGCGGTCAGGACGCCGTAGGAGACGGCGATGCCGGCGGCGGTGACCGGGATGTAGGGAAGGGCGGCCGCCACCAGCGAGGGTGTGGAGTGCGCGGGGCCGGCGATCACCGGCAGGGGGTGCCGGGCCCGGCTCCGCTCGAGCGCGGCCGCCGCGCCGACGAGCAGGAAGCCGAACACCCAGCCGCTGCTGACCACGTCGGCGGAGGTGTAGTCACCCAGGCTCACCAGGTAGAGGTAGGCGCTGTCGGCCAGGGCCAGGGCACCCAGGCCGAGCGCGAGCAGCAGCAGGACCGGCCTCTCCGCGGACCGGCCGCGGGTGACGGCCAGCAGGACCAGGGTCCCGAGGATGACGTCGCTGATCGGGTACGCCACCGACAGCGCGAGCCCGGTCGAGCCGTCGGAGCTGTCGGCGGCGGCCGCGCCGAGGCTGGTGACCCAGGAGAGCACCAGCAGCGACACCGCGATGATCGCGCCGTCCAGCACGTCCCGGCCACGTGCGGCCGCGTGCGCCTGGGACTGGTCGCCGAGCCAGTCCAGCAGACCCACGCCGGTGAGGATCGGAAAGAGCAGGAAGCCGACGTCGGCGAGCGAGGGGAACGGCACCTCGGTGCCGAGGACCACTTCGTACCACGTCCAGACCAGCTGCCCGGCGGCCCAGGAGCCGACCCCGAGGGCCAGCGCACGCCACGCACGCGCGTGGGCGTGAGGTGAGCGCGAGGCCAGCCAGCACAGCACGGTCGCGAGGACCACTGCCAGCAGCTGGCCCAGGTCGCTGACCAGCAGCTGGCCGGTCGCGCCGAGGCCGGGGATCTCCAGCAGCAGCACGAAGAGCGCGCCGAGCAGCAGCGCGACGACGGCATGGACGAACCCGCGCACGACGCATCCCACCCCTCTGCGAACCCGCAGCACCCCCGAGGCTCCCCAGCCCCTTGCCATCCCCCGCCAGAGTACGGCCGGCACCGGACAAGAGGGGGCAAATCATCCGGAATGCCCGGCCGCGTCGGCCGTGACCTGCTGTTGGTACAGTGCTCGCGCCGTACGACGTTGGGGAAGGATCACCCGTGAAGAAGCTGCTGCTCGTCGCTCTCGCCGCCGCAGGCGCCGTCATCGCCCGCAACAAGATGAAGGCCGGCCAGCAGGAGCAGGCGCTGTGGGCCGAGGCGACTGACAACGTCACCTCGCACCGAGGCTGAGACCCCGGGCCCGTCCGGCTCCGGACGGCGCCCACCGGGGCCATGGCGCAATTGGTAGCGCACCTGCTTTGCAAGCAGGGGGTTAGGGGTTCGAGTCCCCTTGGCTCCACCACATCCTGCAGCGTGGCTCAGCGGCCGGGCAACGCCGACATCACGCGGTCCCGGCCGGCGTGCTTGGCGGCGTACAGCGCGGCATCGGCCTTGGCGACCATCTCGGTGTGGTGGGCCATCGCGCCGATCCGCTCGGCGACCCCGGCCGAAGCGGAGACCATCACACCGGTCTCCGGGATCGTCACCGCCGCGATCGCCGCCCGGATCCGCTCGGCCACCGGCTCCGCATCGACCAGGCCGGTCTCGCGCAGCAGCACCGCGAACTCCTCGCCGCCGTACCGGTAGGCGGTGTCGGAGGTCCGCAGCGCCGAGGAGAGTGCCGCTGCGACGGCACGCAGCACCTCGTCGCCGAACAGGTGCCCGTGGGTGTCGTTGAGCGTCTTGAAGTGGTCGAGGTCGACCATCACCAGGCTGAGCGGGCGGCCGTAGCGGCGACAGCGCTGCCACTCGTCGTCGATGTCGGCCTCGAAGCGGCGTCGGTTCGGCAGCTGGGTGAGCCCGTCGAGGTGCGCGAGCTCGCGGGCCTCGCTGTGCAGCTTCGCGCTCTCCAGCGCGGCGCTGGCCGTGGACAGCAGCGCCTCGAGCACCGCCTCGGTGTCGTCGTCGACGACGGTGACCTCGGTCTGCAGCACCCCGACCACCATCCCGGCCAGGACCAGCGGGTAGGCCCGGGCCTGGTCCAGCGTCGTGGGGCGCGCCTCGGCGGCGGCCGCGGCGACGACGGCGGGCACCGCGATCCCGCTCGGGGGTACGGCGCCGTGCGGGTCGTCGCTGCGGGAGCTGATCACGAACTGCTGGTGCTCGTCGCGCACCCACAACAGGGTGGCCGACCCGAGCAGGTCGGCGGCCGCCTCGGTGACGCTGATCGAGACGTAGCGCACGCTAAGGCTGCCGGAGATCTCGCGGGCCACCCGGACGACGGTCTCGAAGCGGCTGGCCAGCAGCTCCAGCCGCTCCTCGCGCGCGCCGGCCTCCGACCGGGCCTGGCCCAGGTTCTCGGCCAGCTCGCCCAGCGCGCTGCCGATCGCGTCGATCTCACGGACCCCGCTGACCCGGGCCCGGGCGGTGAGGTCGCCGTCATTGAGGGCGGCGATGGTGTCGAGCAGCCGGTCGACCGGCACCACCACGTCGTCCTGGAGCTGCCGGCGGCGGCGCAGCGCGAGCAGGCCGGTGCCGATCAGCACGAACAGGTAGCAGAACATCACCGTCACCAGCGCGGTGCGCTGAGCGGCGACGGCGGCGGCGCGCCGGTCCAGGATCAGCGAGGTGCTGCGGGCGTCGGCGGCCCGGTAGGCGTCGAAGCTGGCCTTGCCCTCGCGCAGGAAGTCGACGAGCTCGGAGCGCGACTGCTCGGCCGGCACAACGTCGGCCGCGCGGGCCGCCCAGCGCTCGAAGTCCGCCCGGGCGAGCAGCACCTTCACCACCTGGTCGGTGATCCCGGCCTCGGCCTCGCCGTCGATCTCCCGCAGCAGCCGCTCCTCGGCCGCGTCGGCGTTGCCCCGACCGTCGATGTACGGCGCGAGGAACTCCCGCTCGCCGGTCGCGAGCCAGCCGCGCAGGCCGGTCTCCTGGTCGAGCATGCCGAGCTGCAGCACGCGCGCCTGGTAGCCGATCCGGAGGTAGCGCTCCACGTGAGGCTGGGAGACCAGCAACAGGTAGCCGCTGGTCAGCAGGCTGAGCAGCAGCATCGCCAGCACCATGAGCAGGGTCAACCGCTGGCTGCGAAGCAGCTCCTGCACGAGGCCGCGGGTGCCGTGCTGTGCCATCTCACCACGCCGTCGTCCTGGGAGCGGGCGATGCCCGATTCGGGGTAATTCAAACAGGTCGGGCGGTCTGTGCGCAGGCGTTCGGCTCAGTCGGTGCGGTCGCGCAACCGGTCGAACTCGACCGCGGCTCCCACGCGTCGAGTCGGCGCATCTGCAGCGCTTCCACCCGTCGAGTCGGCGCATCTGCAGCGCTCCTACCCGCCGAGTCGGCGCATCTGCAGCCCTTGCACCCGTCGAGTCGGCGCATCTGCAGCGCTCCTACCCGCCGAGTCGGCGCATCTGCAGCGCTGCGTTCCCGGGCACCGGGCCGCGCCCCTGCCGGCACGGTCCGGCAACAGTCGCACTGGCTGCGTCCTCGTTGCTGTCGATTCGCTCTGGAGCGGCAACGCGCACGCATGGTGCGCGCTCGTTGCTTCCCGGAATGGCACCCGACTGCCCACCTGCGGTCCCGGCCTGAACCTGCAGATGCGCCGACTCGGCGGGGTCCAGGGCTGCAGATGCGCCGATTGGGCAGGGTTCAGACCTGCAGATGCGCCGACTCGGCAGGGTGCAGAGCTGCAGATGCGCCGCCTCGGCAGGGCCAGACGTGCAGATGCGCCGACTCGGCGGGTTCGGGTCAGTCGGTGCGGCCGCGCAACCGGTCGAACTCGACAGCGTCGTGGGCCGAGAACATCGTCACGTCACCGCCGCGCGGGTCCGCGTGCAGCTCGCGCAGCCGGTCCTGGTTGGCGTGCCGCTGCCCGCGGTCCATCTGCACCAGCGACTGGAAGGCGCGCAGCCCCACCGGGCACTGACGCGGCGTCTCGACCTCGCCGTGGAAGAAGTAGGCGTCCCCGCAGTGCAGCAGCCACCCCCCGGAGGGCCGCCGCACCGCGACCGCGCTGTGGCCGCGGGTGTGCCCCGGCAGCGGCACCAGGAGTACGTCGTCGCCGACGACCGGCAGCGCACCGAAGCCGAACCAGTCCACGGCCGCACCGGCCTCGTGCGTGGCCCAGGTCGCCGCGTCCCACTGCACCGGCAGGTAGCGGCCCTTCTCCCGCGGGCTGCGCCGGGCCTGCGCGGCGGCCAGCTCCTCGGCGCTCACGTGCACCCGGGCCTCAGGGAAGTCCGGGATCCCGCCGGCGTGGTCCAGGTCGAGGTGCGTCAGCACCAGGTCGCGCACATCGCGCGGGTCCAGGCCGAGCGCCTGCACCTGCGCGAGCGCGGTCTCGGCGGGGTCGAGGGCGGCGCCGACCAGCCGCGCGAAGCCCGGCCCGAGCCGCTTCGGGTCCGCCACGTCCCGGGCGCCGATCCCGGTGTCGACGAGGGTGAGCCCGGCGTCGGACTCGATCAGCAGGCAGTGCGCCACCAGCCGCTCGGGCATCACCCCGAGCCGGGCGGCCGCCGGGCGCATCGTCGCGCAGTTGAGGTGGTGGATCCGGGTGATCGCGGCGCTCATGGCGCCCACAGTGGCACAGCCCACAGCACGGGACGGCCCGACGTGCGCACCGGCCCCGCCGCCGTACGCTCGATGTCGTGGTCCGCACCCTGCTCGCCCCCCGGATGCTGGCGCTGCACGCGCTCGGCGTGCTGGCGGTGACCGCGGCGGTGCTGCTCGGCCTCTGGCAGTACGGCGCCTGGCAGACCGGCCGCGAGCTGGAGGCGCGGGACCTCGCCGGCGCCACCCCGCAGCCGCTGGGCGACGTGCTCACCGCCGACGCGCCGTTCCCCAACGACCAGGTCGGCCGTCCGGTGACCTTCGCCGGCCGGTGGCTGCCGCGGAGCACCTTCGAGGTCAGCGACCGGCGCCTCGAGGGCCGCACCGGCCGGTGGCTGGTGACGCCGGTCGCGGTCTGCGCCGACCGCTCCGCGGCCGACTGCGCCGAGGCGCCCGCGATGCTGGTGGTCCGTGGCTGGCTGGCGCCCGACGCGCCGCGGCCGGGCCCGCCCCGCGGCACCGTCGCGCTCACCGGCTGGCTGCAGCCCGGCGAGGGCCAGGGCATCCCCGACCCGGACCCGCGCGACGACGTACTCCCCGAGCTGCGGATCGCCAGCGCCATCCAGAAGGTCGACCAGGACCTGTACGGCGGCTACGTGATCGCCCGGGACCTGGCCGGGCCCGCCGCCGCAGGGCTCGAGCCGGTCACGCCGGCCTCGCTGCCGGAGCCGTCGGGCTTCACGTCGCTGCGCAACCTGCTCTACGCGCTGGAGTGGTGGGTCTTCGGTGGCTTCGCGGTCTACCTGTGGGTGCGCTGGGTGCGCGACGAGCTGGCCGGCCGGCACGACGAACCCCCGGGCGACGGCGGTCCGGACCCGGACGGGGAGCCGCACGTGGACACCGCTGGGATACGGTCGACCTCGTGAACGCCGCCCTGCTCCGCTACCGCGTCATGGCGACCGTCGTGGGGGTCCTGCTCGTCGTGCTGATCCTCATCGGGGTCCCGCTGGCGAACTTCGACGGCACCGCGATGTGGACCATCTTCCCCTCCACGCCGCTGATCTGGCCCGACGGCAGCACTGCGCACGCCGTCGGCGAGGCGATCACCACCTACCTCGGCATCGCCCACGGCTGGCTCTACATGCTCTTCCTGGTGACCGCGTTCCTGCTCTCCCGCAAGGCCCGGTGGGACATCCCGTTCACCCTGGTGACCCTCCTGTGCGGCACCATCCCGCTGGTCTCCTTCTGGGCCGAGCGGCGCGCGACCCGGCGGGTCCGCGCCCAGATGGCCGGCTCCGGCACGAACGGCGGCCCCGGCGCGACCGTGCCCTCGGACCGCTGAGCCGGCAGTGAGCGCGTCCCGCACCGCGTTCGTCCTGGGTGGCGGCGGGCTGCTCGGCGCGGTCGAGGTCGGGATGCTCCGGGCGCTCTTCGACGCCGGGATCGCGCCCGACTTGGTGCTCGGCACCTCGGTCGGGGCGCTCAACGGGGCCTTGGTGGCCGCTGATCCCGGACCGGGGGTGATCGACCGGCTGGTCGGGCTGTGGGAGAGCGCGGCGAGCAGCAAGGACGTGTACGGCGACGGGCCGGTGCGCCAGGTCCGGCGGGCCGTGCGCACCGGCACCCACCTGCACTCCAGCCGGCCCCTGCGCGCGCGGCTGCAGGCCGAGCTCGGCGAGCGGACCTTCGCCGACCTCGCCGTGGAGTTCCAGTGCTGCGCCGCGAGCATCGAGCGGGCGGCCGAGCACTGGTTCACCGAGGGCCGGGTGGTGGACGCGGTCGTCGCCAGCGCCGCCGTACCCGGGCTGCTGCGTCCCGCCGTCGTCGAGGGGGAGCACTACCTCGACGGCGGGATCGTGAACTCGATCCCGGTGGGCCGTGCGGTGGAGCAGGGCGCGGACCGGATCTTCGTGCTGCAGGTGGGCCGGGTCGACCGGCCGCTGACCCCGCCGCGCAAGCCGTGGGAGGTCGCCCGGGTCTCCTTCGAGATCGCCCGCCGGCACCGGTTCCACCGGGAGATGGCCGCGCTGCCGGCCGGCGTCACCGCGCACGTGCTGCCCACCGGCGGAAGCACCGAGCGCGACGACAGCCTGCTGTCCTACCGCGACTTCCGGGCGGTGATGCGGCGCATCGACGCGGCCCACCGGGCCTCCACCCGCTACCTCGAGGAGCTCGCGTGAGCGGGTTGTTCCGGCGGGTGGTGCTGGCGCCGCTGCTGATCGTGCTGACGGTGCTGCTGCTGACCACGATCCCGCTGTGGCTGCTGGTCGCCATCGTGCTGAGCCCGGTGGTCAAGGGCCGGCTGCGACCGCTGCGGCTGCTCTCGCTGATGCTGATGCACCTCGTGCTCGAGAGCCTGATGCTGGTCGAGCTGTTCGGCCTCTGGATCGCCTCGGGGTTCGGGATCTTCATCCGGCGGCCGTTCTTCCAGCGCATCCACTACGACATCGTGCAGACCTACCTGGTGGTGTTCTTCCGGGAGGCGCGGCGCGTGCTGCGGCTCAAGATCGTCACCGAGGGGCCCGCTCCCGACGCGCACCCGGGCGAGCCGCTGCTGGTCTGCTGCCGGCACGCGGGCCCCGGTGACTCGTTCACGCTGATGTACGCCCTCATGCACTGGTACGGCCGCGAGCCGCGGGTGGTCCTCAAGGACACCCTGGCCTGGGACCCCGCCATCGACGTGATCCTCAACCGGCTGCCCAGCCGGTTCATCTCGCCGGGGCGACCGGGCCAGGACCTCGAGCAGCAGGTCGGGGCGCTCGCGGCCAACCTCGACGAGAACGACGCCTTCGTGATCTTCCCCGAAGGCGGCAACTTCACCCCGGCCCGCCGGCAGAAGGCGATCGACAAGCTGCGCCGGATGGGCCTCGAGGCGATGGCGCAGCGGGCCGAGCGGATGGAGAACGTGCTGGCCCCCGGCCGGGCGGTCTGCTCGCGGCGCTGGACGCCGCTCCGGACGCCGACGTGGTCCTGGTCGCGCACACCGGGCTCGACCACCTGCTCACGGTCGGCGACCTGTGGCGCGAGCTGCCGATGGACAAGCAGATCATCATGCGCTGGTGGCGGGTGCCCCGCGCGGAGATCCCCGCGGGACGGGAGGAGCGCATCGACTGGCTCTACTCCTGGTGGGAGCGCATCGACGAGTGGATCGACGAGCACCGGCCCGTGGACCTGCCGCCCCGGGGCCGGCGTACCCGCGGCGGCAGCCCTGCCTCCGGTGCAGCCCGGACGCACAGGAGCCGCTGACCCTCGGCCAGCGGCTCCTCGTGCGGTGCGGGCGGTCAGTCCCGCTTGATGTCGATCGTCTCCGCGGGGTTGTCCGGCGTGGTGGCGGTGTGCGGCTCGGTGGCCGCATCGGCCGCGACCACGTCGGGGGAAGCCCCGCCGGTGTCGTTGCCCTGCTCACCCTCGCCGGCCGCGACCGTGGAGTCCTCGGCGCGGTGGGTGCCGGTGTTGGTGGCGCTCGGCGGCGTCGGCGGGGTCGGCGACTGCCAGGTGGTGGTCGCCGGTCGCGACGACATCTTCTTGGCCACGAACGCGACCACGCCACCGAGGCCGAGCACGACCAGCAGGTTGCGCAGCCGGTGCGTCTGCTTCGGCGCCTCGACCTCGCCGCGCAGGGCGGCCACGGCGGCCTTGCCGCGCTTCGCGGTCTCCTCGCGGACGTCCTCGGTCGCCTCGTTGGCGGCCGCGACCGCCGCGGTGAGCGCCGGGAGAACCTCGGTGGTGAACCTGGTCCTGGCGTCCTGCACCACCGGGGTCGCCTTGTCGCGGGCGTCGGCGATGACCGGTCCGGCCTTCTCCCGCGCCTCGGCGATCAGCGGGGCGGTCTTCTCGCGGGCCATCTCGACCGACGGAGCGATCCGCTCGGCCAGGTCACTGGCGAGCTCGCTCGCGCGGTCCGCCACGGTCGTGCCGGACTTCTTGGACTTCGGCATCCTGGTGATGCCTCCTCTCGTTCTCACTCGGTCGCACTGCCTCGTTCGCACTGCCCGTTCCTGCCTCGATCATGCCCGGTGCCGCGTCCTGGATAAACCCGCCGTCCGGGTCATGCGGCTCACGTCCGACCGCTGGTGGGCGGGGACCCGGCCGCCTTGTCGCCCGTGGGAAGATCGGGGCGACCCTGGTCCGAACAAGAAAGGCACCACGTGTCCGAGACGTACGCAACGCTCAAGACCAACCACGGCGACATCGTCGTGCACCTGTTCGAGAACCACGCCCCGACGACCGTGGAGAACTTCGTCGGTCTCGCCGAGGGGACGAAGGAGTACGCCGACCCGAAGTCCGGCCAGAAGACCACCGGGAAGTTCTACGACGGTCTCGGCTTCCACCGGATCATCAGCAACTTCATGATCCAGGGCGGTTGCCCGCTGGGCACCGGCACCGGCGGTCCGGGCTACACCTTCAAGGACGAGTTCCACCCCGAGCTGCAGTTCGACCGCCCGTACCTGCTCGCGATGGCTAACGCCGGGCCGGGCACCAACGGCTCGCAGTTCTTCATCACGCTGGCGCCGACCGACTGGCTGAACCGCAAGCACACGATCTTCGGCGAGGTCGAGGACGAGGCCAGCCGCAAGGTCGTCGACGAGATCGGCGCGGTCCGCACCGGACCCGGCGACCGTCCGGTCGAGCCGGTCGTGCTGGAGTCGGTCGAGGTGGAGCGGCGCTGAGCACGCCCGACGCCCCGCAGTCCGGGACCCCTGCTCCGGGGGTCCCGGTCTGCTACCGGCACGCCGACCGCGAGACCCACATCCGCTGCCAGCGCTGCGACCGGCCGATCTGTCCGGACTGCATGCGCGACGCCGCGGTCGGTTTCCAGTGCCCCTCGTGCATCGCCGAGGGTGCTCGCACCACCCGGCAGGGCCGGCTCGCGTACGGCGGCAGCCGCTCCGCCAACCCGGCGCTGACCTCGCAGATCCTCATCGCGCTGAACGCCGCGGTGTTCCTGCTCCTCGCGGCCACCGGCGGCAGCTCGAGCCCCTGGCTGCTGCGCCTCGCGCTGCTGCCGACCGGCCGCTGCGGCCTCGTCGACGGCCGCGGCTACCTCCCGAGCCTCGACCAGGCCCAGTGCGACGCAGCCGGAGCCGCGCTCCAGTGGTTCCCCGGGGTCTCCGACGGCGCCTACTGGCAGCTGCTGACCTCGGCCTTCACCCATCTCGACCTGTGGCACATCGGCTTCAACATGGTGGCGCTGTGGGTGCTGGGACCCCAGCTCGAGATGGTCCTCGGCCGGACCCGTTTCCTCGCGGTCTACCTGCTGTCCGCGCTCGCCGGCAGCACGCTGGTCTACTGGGCCAGCGGTCTCGACACCCCCACCATCGGCGCCTCCGGCGCGATCTTCGGGCTGATGGGGGCGCTGCTGGTCGTGGCCTACAAGGTCCGCGCCAACGTCTCGCAGCTGCTGGTCTGGATCGGCCTGAACTTCCTGCTGACCGTGCTCGGCCGCTCCTTCATCTCCTGGCAGGGCCACCTCGGCGGCTTCCTCGGCGGCGTGCTGATCGCCGCCGTACTCGTCTACGCCCCACGCGCAGGACGTCAGCGGTGGCAGGCCGCCGGCCTCGGCGCGATCAGCGTCGTACTGCTGGCGCTGCTCGTGGTCCGCACCGCCATCCTCGCCTGACCCGGCCACGCGAGCGATGCGCCGCCGACCGCAACCGCGGCTGTGCGCGATTCCGGCGCGCAAAAGGGACCGCTGGGCAGCCACCAGCGAGGCTGTGCGCGATTCCGGCGCGCGAAACGCGCCGCCGGGCCGCCACGACCGCGGCTGTGCGCGATTCCGGCGCCAGCCCGGGCGACTGGTCCAGACCGGCCCCGGCGCGAAGGTTGCGCGTCTCGCCGCGGGGGTACCCCGACATCACCGGAACTGCACCGAGCGCCCGCACTCGTGTCACCCCCGGGCCGCAGCAAAAGATATCCACATTGGGGATAACTCATGTGGATGAATTCCACCGGTGTCATTCGTGTGCACAGGCCCGTCCACAGATGTGCAGAACCGGTGCCCCGCAGCAGCGGGACACCGGTCCGTGGACGAGAGGCCGACCCCCCGGTCGAGGGGGAGCAGGCGGCGTGGGGCTACTCCCAGCGCGTGGCGTAGACGAAGCCGACGGCCATGAAGCCGATGCCGACGACGAGGTTGTACTGGCCGAGGTTCTTCATCACCGGGATGCTCAGGTCCTGCCCGGTGATGTAGTAGACGACGATCCAGATGAGGCCGAGCAGGAAGCAGCCGAGCATCCCGACCACGACCCCGCGGCCGCGGCCGAGCGGCGTGGCCGGGTGGGCGGCCAGCACGATGCCGAGAAAGATCAGGCCGAAGCCGATCAGGAAGTTCCACCGCATCAGGTCGCCCATCCAGGTCAGCTTCTCGCCGTCCTGCGCCACGTTGATGTAGACCACCATCCAGGCGATGCCGATGACCACGAGCGCGGCACACAGGATCGTCCGGGCGAGTGAGTACCCGCGGTCCGTGGTTGCTCCGGCCTGGTGGCGGGACGTGGGCTGGGGCACGGGTACTCCTCGATCGGGGGGCTGAGCGGTGTCGTGTCGTCAGTCGGGGTGGTGGCCGGGCAGCGTGCAGCACCTGCAACGGGTTTGCGGCCCTGGCTAGCCTAGTCGGGACGCTCCTCCCCGACGAAAGCAACCGACACGTGTCCGTCCCGGAACCCGGCAAGCAGCAGCACCCGGCCCCCCGCCGACGACCGCACCGTCAGGGCGCGCGCGAGCGGATCGGCGCAGCGGTCGCTGCCCGGTTGGGCTCCTACGGTCGCCGGTCGCTGGGTTGGCGGCTGGGCGCCCCGCTGGTGTTCGTGCTGGCCGGCGCGCTCTTCGTGACCAGCGCGGTGAGCTCGGGGGGCACGGACCTGCGGGCCGGGCGGTACGACGACCTGCCCGGTCTCGTCTCGGCGGAGGCCCGCCAGGTCAAGCAGCTGCGCCTGCGCCAGGAGGACCTCTCCGGCCAGGTGGACCAGCTGACCACCGCGCTCGGCGACACCCGGGCGTCCGCGGCCGAGGCGGAGGCCGCCGAGGTGGCGCAGGAGGCCGGCACGCAGGCGGTGCACGGTCCCGGGGTCACGGTCACCCTGACCGACGCTCCCGCGGAGTCCCTGGGCCGGGTCGCCGAGGACGAGGTCAACAACCTGGTGGTCCACGAGGGCGACATCCAGGCCGTGGTCAACGCGCTGTGGGACGGTGGCGCCGAGGCGATGACCATCCAGGGCCAGCGGATCGTCTCCACGACCGGCATCAAGTGCGTCGGGAACGCGGTGATCGTGAACGACGTCCCCTACGCGCCGCCCTACGTGATCTCGGCGATCGGCCCGGCCGGGGACATGCTCACCAGCCTGAACCAGAGCCCGTACATCGGCTTCTACCTCGAGGCGGTCGTCGACTACGACCTCGGCTGGGACGTGCAGGTCGAGGACGACATCACCGCGCCGGAGTTCACCGGTTCCACCGAGCTCAGCTACGCCCGCCCGGCGGGCGACGCCGGCGCCGCGACCAGCAACGACGACGGCACCTGAGCGCTCCCGGCTCAGCCCGAGGGGCTGGCCGAGGGGGAGCTGCTCGGGGTGGCCGTAGGCGACGGGGGCGCGCTGCTCGAGGGAGCGGCGGAGGGGGTCGGCGTGGGGCTGGGCTTCTCGTAGGAGGAGACCGTCAGCAGGATCCGGGTGCCCTGCGGCTGGGTGGTGTAGGCCTCGGGGCTCTGCTTGAGGACCTGTCCCTTGTCGGCGACCGTCTGGGAGTCGTAGGTGACCTCGACCTCGAAGCCGGCCCGGTCGAGCACCCGACGCGCCTCGGTCTCCTGCATGCCCACCACGCTCGGCACCTCGCGGGGGCCGGCCGACCAGTAGATCTTGACGGTGGAGCCCTTGCCGACGCTCTGCGCCGGCTCCGGGTCGGTCCGGATCACGGTGTTCTGCTCGGCGTCCGAGCGCTCGCGGACGAGCTCGGGCTGGAGGCCGGCGCTGCGGATCTCCGCGGCCGCCGCGTCCTTGTCCTTGCCGATCACGTAGGGCACCACCACGTCGGGGTTCCCGGTGGACAGGGTGATGTCCACCTCCGAGCCCGGGTCCACCGCGGTCATCGGATTGGGGTCCTGGGCGAGCACCCGGCCCTTGGCGACCTCGGTGGAGGCCTGCTTGTCCTCGTTGCCGAGGGTCAGGCCCTCCTCGTCGAGGGCACGCACGGCCTGACCGCGCGTCATCCCTTGCAGGTCGGGGACCGTCTTCTGCGCGGGCGCGGAGTCCAGCAGCATCGGACCGAGCACCGCCGCGCCGCCGAGCAGCGCGAGGATCGCCAGGACGACCACCACGATCGGCCACTTCTTGCGCGGCTCCTCCTCGTCACCGAGCTCGCGGCCCTGGAACATGGTGGTCTCGTGGGGACCGCGGTCACCGGGCATGAAGGCGGTGGCGGCGTCGGCGGCGGCCACCGCGGGGGCGACGACCGGCTTCCCGGCGAGGAACCGCTCGATGTCCGCGCGCATCGCCGCGGCGCTCTGGTAGCGCTCCTCGATGGGCTTGGCGAGCGCCTTCATCACGATCGCGTCGATCTCGGGAGCGAGGTCCTCGTCGAGGCTGGACGGGGGCGCCGCCACCTCGCGGACGTGCTGGTAGGCCACCGCCACCGGGCTCTCCCCGACGAACGGGGGTCGGCCGGTGAGCAGCTCGTAGAGCAGGCAGCCGGTGGAGTAGACGTCGCTGCGCGAGTCCACGGTCTCGCCGCGGGCCTGCTCGGGGGAGAGGTACTGCGCGGTCCCGACCACCGCCGCGGTCTGGGTCATCGTGGACGAGGCGTCGGCGATCGCGCGGGCGATGCCGAAGTCCATCACCTTGACGTCGCCGGACGGCGTCAACATCACGTTGGCCGGCTTGATGTCGCGGTGCACGATCCCGGCCCGGTGGCTGTAGTCGAGCGCGGCGAGCACCCCGGAGGTGATCTCCAGCGCCCGCTCCGGGAGGATCTTGCGCCCCTCGCGGAGGATCTCGCGCAACGTCCGGCCGGCGACGTACTCCATGACGATGTAGGGCTGCGGCACCCCGCTGCCGTCGGTCGCCATCTCCTCGCCGGTGTCGTAGACCGACACGATCGCCGGGTGGTTCAGGGACGCCGAGGCCTGTGCCTCCCGGCGGAAGCGGGCCTGGAAGGTCGGGTCGCTGGCCAGGTCGGTGCGCAGCCGCTTGATCGCCACGATCCGGCCCAGCCGGACGTCGGTGCCCTTGCGTACCTCGGCCATCCCGCCGCGGCCGAGCAGCTCACCGACCTCGTAGCGGCCGCCGATGCGGTGTCGCTCGCCTGCGGTTCCGTCGCTCACTGCGTCCTCGTCCTGTTCCCTCAGTGGTCCTTGCCCTTGGACTTGCCCGGCTTGTCGGGCTTCGGGTCCTTGCCGGGCTTGGTCTTCGGCTCGGGGTTCTTCTCGGGGGGAGCGCTCGTCGCCGGCGCGGTCGCCGTCGCCGTGGCGCTCGTCGGCGCCGTCGGGGTCGCGGCGCCGTACACCTCGAGCGTGACGGTGCCGCCCCGGTTCACCGTCCCGGTCGGGCTGACGTCGGCCACCCGGCCGGCGGTCCCGGCACCCGGGTTGGGGACCGTGCGGCTCTCGACCTGGAGTCCGAGCGCCTTCAGCCGGGCGGTCGCCTCCCGCTGGGTCAGCCCACGGTAGTCCGCGGCGCGGACCGTGACCTCCGCCGGTGCGCTGGAGCGCTGGGACCGGGAGGCGCTGCTCGCGGAGTCCTGCCCGCCCGGCGCGGCGCTCGGAGCCGGCTCGTCGCCGCCACCGAGCCAAGCGACCAGCAGGATGACCAGGAGTACGGCGGCCGCCGCCGACAGCCACGGCCACCACGCCGGGCCGCGACGCGACGTCGACCCGGACCGGGCAGCGGCGGGAGGCGGAAGCGGCGCGACCACCGTGTCCCGGGTCGGGTCCGAGGTGGGGTCGGGGGCCGGGGTCGCCGAGGTGAGCACCCTGGTGTCGTCCGCGCCGGAGGCTGCTGCGGAGGCCGCCGCCCCGGCCGCCGCGGCGAGCAGCGCGGCCGGGATCGCCGCACCACGCAGCACCGCGCCGAGCTGCGCCGCGCTGTCGAACCGGTGCGCCGGGTCCTTCGCCATCGCCACCGCGGCGGCCTGCCGGAGGTGCTCCGGGACGTCCGGCGGCAGCGGTGGGGGCGCCTCGCGCAGGTGGGCGAGCGCGACGGCGACCGGGCTGTCCCCGGTGAACGGCCGGCGGCCGGCCAGGCACTCGTAGAGCAGCACGCCCAGGGCGTAGATGTCGCTGGCGGCCGTCGCCTGCTTCCCCTCCGCCTGCTCGGGGGAGAGGTAGGCGGGCGTGCCGATCACCTGGCCGGTCTGGGTGAGACCGGCGGCGTCGGCGGCCCGGGCGATGCCGAAGTCGGTGATCTTCACCTGGCCCTGCGGGGTGACCAGCAGGTTGCCGGGCTTGAGGTCGCGGTGCACGACGCCGATCGCGTGCGCGGCGGCGACCGCCTCGCAGGCCTGGGCGACCAGGTCCGCGGCGGTGTCCGGAGGCATCGGGCGGCCGGGGCGCAGCAGCGCCGAGAGCGGCTGACCCGGCACCAGCTCCATGACCAGGAACGGCCGCGGCACCCCCGAGCCGTCCTCGGCGGGGAGCTCGCCGAAGTCGAAGACCGAGGCGACGTGGGGGTGGCTGAGGGCGGCGGCGTGCCGGGCCTCGGTCTGGAACCGGGAGCGGAACGTCGAGTCGTGGGCGTGCTCGGGACGGAGCACCTTGACCGCCACCTCCCGCTCGAGCACGGTGTCGGTGGCGCGCCACACCTCGCCCATGCCGCCGGTGGCGATCCGGTCCTCGAGCCGGTAGCGGGGCGCTGTCGCGGACCCGTTGCCGGTCACTTGTTGATCACCGCCTCCATCACGCTCTTGGCGATCGGGGCGGCGAGGCCGCTGCCGGAGATCGCGTCGCGCGCGACCCCGGCGTCCTCGACGAGCACCGCCACGGCGACCTTCGGGTCGTCCGCGGGCGCGAACGAGACGAACCAGGCGTACGGCGGCCGGTCCTCGGCGCTCTGGGCGGTGCCGGTCTTGCCGGCCACCTTGATGCCCGGGATCTGCGCCGGCGTACCGGTGCCCTGGTCGACCACCTCGACCATCATCTGGGTGAGGTCCCGCGCGACCGACGGGGTGGTCGCCTCGCGGTAGGGCTCGGGTCGGTCTTGTCCAGCACGCTCAGGTCCGGTGCCCGCACCTCGTCGACCAGGTAGGGCCGCATCAGGGTGCCGCCGTTGGCGATGCCGGCCACCACCATCGCCATCTGCAGCGGCGTGGCGGCAACTTCGTACTGGCCGATCGCCGAGTACGCCAGCAGCGGCGGGGAGACCGGGGACGGCGGGAACCGGCTGGGCGCCTGGCCGTTGAGGTCCTCGAGGTAGGTGTCGCCGAAGCCGAACGCCTGGGCCTCCTGGCGCAGGGCGTCCTCGCCGAGCTGCAGCCCGATGTAGCCGAAGCTGACGTTGCAGGAGACCATCAGCGCCTGGGTGAGGGTGATCCGGCTGCCGCCGCAGTCGCTGCCGTTCTCGTTGCCCAGCGGGTTGTCGGTCTGCGGCAGGTCCAGGACGGTGCCGGCCTTTACCATCGAGTCGGGTTGGTACTGCCCGGACTCGAGCGCGGCCGCGGCGGTGACGAGCTTGAAGGTCGAGCCGGGCGGGTAGGTCGCCTGGGTCGCCCGGTTCAGCATGGGGTCCCGCGGGTCGGCCTGGAGCCGCTTCCACGCCTTGTCCACCGCGCTGAAGTCGTGGGAGGCGAGCACGCCGGGGTCGTAGGACGGCGTCGAGGCCATCGCCAGCACCTTGCCGCTGGACGGCTCGAGCGCGACCACGGCGCCGACCGTGTTCTGGCCGAGCGCCTTGAGGCCGGCCCAGGCGGCGTCCTGGGCGGCCGGCAGCACGGTCAGCGACACCGAGCCGCCCTTGGGCTGGCTGTTGCCGATCATGTCCACGACCCGGTCCACGAACAGCCTGGGGTCGCTGCCCGAGAGGATCTCGTTCTGGGTCAGCTCGATGGCGTCGCGGCCGTAGAGGTAGGAGTAGTAGCCGGTCAGGTGGGCGTACTTCACCGGCTCGGGATAGACCCGCTGGTACTTGTACTGGTCCTTGGACGGCACGCTCTCGGCGACCGCCTTGCCGCTGCCGGCGATGATCGCCCCGCGCTTGCGGGAGAACTCGGCGTCGCGGACCCGCTTGTTGGTGCTCATCGAGTTGAGGTCACCGGCCTCGACGTACTGCAGGTAGGTGATGTTCACCAGCAGCGCCACGAACAGCAGCATGCAGAAGATCGCCATCGTGCGGATCGGCTTGTTCATCCCATCCTCACCACCGCGGTGGCGTCGTTCTCGTCAGGGCCGGCCTCGGCCTCGGAGAGGTCGGGCAGCGGCCGCCGGGCCTGGTCGGAGATCCGCAGCAGCAGCCCGATGATCGCCCAGTTCGCCACCAGCGACGAGCCGCCGTAGGACAGGAACGGGGTGGTCAGGCCGGTGAGCGGGATCAGCTTGGTGACCCCGCCGATCACCACGAACACCTGGATCGCGAAGACGACGCCGAGGCCGGTCGCGAGCAGCTTGCCGAAGGCGTCCCGGCAGACCAGCGCGGTGCGCAGCGCCCGCTCCACGATCAGTCCGTACAGCACGATGATCGCCATCGTCCCGGTCAGGCCGAGCTCCTCGCCGATCGCGGCGAAGATGAAGTCCGACTCGGGGATCGGGATCAGCGTCGGGCTGCCCTGGCCGAGGCCGCGGCCCACCAGTCCGCCCCAGGCCATCCCGAACATGCCCTGCACGATCTGGTAGCTGTTGGCGTCGGCCGGGAACGGGTGCAGCCACGCGTCGACCCGGGACTGCACGTGGTGGAACATCAAGAAGCCGAGGTAGGCCCCGGCGAGGAACATCGCGGTCCCGACGAACAGCCAGCCGGGGCGCTCTGTGGCGACGTACAGCATCACCAGGAAGACGCCGAAGAACAGCAGCGACGAGCCGAGGTCGTGCTGGAAGACCAGCACCCCGAGGCTGATCAGCCACATGATCAGGATCGGGCCCAGGTCGCGGGCGCGCGGCAGGTCGATGCCCAGGAACCGCCGCCCGGCCAGTGCGAGCGCGTCGCGGTGCAGCACCAGGTAGCCGGCGAAGAAGACCACCAGGCAGACCTTGGCGACCTCGCCGGGCTGGAAGCTGAACGGTCCGACGGCGATCCAGATCCGGGCGCCGCGGATCTCGGTGCCGAGCACCGGCAGCAGCGGCATCACCAGCAGCACCACCGCCGCGAACCCGAACGTGTAGGTGAAGGCCTGGAGCCGGCGGTGGTCGCGCAGCACCAGCAGCACCGCGGCGAACAGCACCACGCCCAGCGTCATCCAGACCATCTGGGTCCGGGCCAGGCTGTTGCCGGTGGCCAGGTCCAGGCGGTGGATGACCGCGAGCCCGAGGCCGTTGAGGGCGGCCACGATGGGCAGCATCACCGGGTCGGCGTACGGCGCCGCGATCCGGACCACCACGTGGGCGCCGAGGCACAGCGCGGCCAGCCAGCCGCCGTAGCCGACGATGTCGACCGGCACGTGCCCCTCCACGCCGAGGCCGACCGCGGCGTAGCCGCCGACCCCGACCAGCAGGCTCAGCAGCAGCAAGAACAGCTCGGCGCCGCGCCGGCGGCGGTGCGTGAAGCCGAACGGGAGCGCGTTGAGCGGGTTGAGGCTGCTCATGGCGACGCCGCCTCGCTCGGCGCGCCGGACGCGCTGGGCTCGATGCAGTCCGGCGGCGCCAGCGTCGGGCTCGGGCTCGCGGTCGGGCTGGGGCTGGCCGGGGCGGAGGACTGCTTGCCCGGCTTCGGGCTCGTCGACGCCGCCGGCGCGGTCGTGGCGGAGGGTTTCGGCGAGGCCTTCTTTGTCGACTTCGCCGAGGCGGTCGTCGACGGCGAGGCGGACGGAGCGGGCTCCGGGGTCGGGCAGACCACGGCCAGGTCGAGCAGGGTGCCGACGATCTCGCGGGCGTCGTCGAGGCCGTCGGCGGCGATGCCGGCGCGCACCTGGTCGGCGCGGTAGGCCGGCAGCGAGGCCATCGTGACCCGGGTCATCTGGGCCAGCTCGTGGGTGCGCAGGCCCGGCAGGTCCGCCTGAATCCCGCGGTAGATCGCGACCCGCTCGTCGGCGACGGCGACGTAGTACTGCTGCTGGGACCAGCGGTAGGCGCCGAGCACGGCGGCCACCAGCAGGGCGCCGAGCACGCCGAGGACCACCGCCCGGCGGAACCACGTGAACCGGCGGGGCGGCCGCGGCGCGTAGCGCAGCGCCTCGGGGTCCACGCCGGCCGCTGCCGCAGCGGGCACCGGCTCCAGCTCCCCGGTGTCCCCGCCGCGGTGACCGCGGAAGAAGCTCTTGGACGCCGCCCCGGTGCGCCGCGGCTGCTCGGCCGCCGCCCCGACCAGCATCGGTCCGGTCGACGCGGCCGCGGAGGTCTCGGCGTCGACCGCCGCGCCGGCCTCGACGACGTCGGCCACCACGACGGTGATGTTGTCGGTCGAGCCGGCCTCGAGCGCGGCCCGGACCAGCTCCACGACGGCGTAGTCGATGCTGCCGCTGCCGAGGATGTCGGCGAGCCGGTTGCTGTCCAGGACGCCGCAGCAGCCGTCGGAGCACAGCAGCAGCCGGTCGCCGGCGGCCAGCTCGACGTCGAAGAGGTCCGGCTCGGTCTCGTGCACGCCGTCGACCGCGCGAAGGATCAGGTTGCGGTGCGGGTGGGTGCGGGCCTCGTCCTCGGTGATCCGGCCCTCGTCGATCAGGCTCTGGACGAACGTGTGGTCCTTGGTCAGCTGGGCGAGCGTGCCCTCGCGCAGCAGGTAGCCGCGGCTGTCACCGACGTGGCCGACGGTGATCCGGGAGCCGTCGAAGAGCGCCGCGGTGACGGTGGTGCTGGTGCCGTCGAGCTCCGGGTCCTCCTCAACCAGCTCGGCGAGCCGGTCGTGGGTGCGGTGGATCGCGCCGGCCACCGCCTCGGCCATGTCCTCGGGCGGCGGGCCGTCGAGGCGGCGCAGGATCTGCACCGCCGTACTGCTGGCGATGTCGCCACGCGCCGCGCCGCCGACCCCGTCGGCGACCACCAGCAGGTGCTCACTGGCGAAACCGGAGTCCTGGTTGTCCTTGCGCACGCGGCCGACGTCGGACAGCGCTGCGTAGCGCAGTCCGAGCCGGGGCGACGGAGTCGGGTCCATGCCGGGGCAGCCCTATTTCCTCAGCTCGAGGGTGGTCTTGCCGATCCGGATCTTGGTGCCGAGGGTGAGGGTGGTCGGCTGGGTGAGCCGCGTGGAGCCGATGTAGGTGCCGTTGGTGGAGCCGAGGTCCTCCACGAACCACTGGTCCTCGGAGCTGGCGATGCGCGCGTGCCGGGTGGAGACGTAGTCGTCGTCGAGCCGGATCGCGGCGTCCGAGCCGCGCCCGATGAGCAACGGGGCCAGGTCGAGGGAGATGTTCTCCCCGGCGTTGGCCCCCTCGGTGATCGCGACGTGCGTGGGCGCGCCGCGTGGTCGCTTGGCCGGTTTGCCGCGGGCCTGCTTGCGCGAGCGCTTCTCGTCGCGGCGGTCCGCCCGGGGGCGGCGTCCACGCGGGCGCCGAACATGTCGGAGCGCACCACGGACACGGCGGAGAGAACGAAGATCCACAGGATCGCGAGGTAGGCGAAGCGGATCAGCATCAGGGTCAGCTCAGACACCCCAGCCGCCTTCCTGGGCAGGCCCCGGGGGCTCGGAGGGCACGAAGCGGATGGTCATGGTGGTGTTGCCGATCTTGACCGTGGCGCCGTCCTCCAGGGTGGCCTGGGCGACCTTGTGGCCGTTGACCAGCATCCCGTTGGTGGAGCCCAGGTCGACCGCGCTGACCTGCGGCGTCGAGGTCTCGGCGGGGTAGATCCGGATCTCGGCGTGCCGGCGGGAGACCCCCGGGTCGTTGATCCGCAGGTCGGCGTCGGTGCCGCGGCCGATCACGATCCCGGGCGGGTCGAGGGGATGACGCATCCCGTTGACCTCGAGGAGCACCCGGGCCCGACGTACGGCGGTGTCGGAGACCGCGCCCTCGGAGGCCGGGGTGACCTTGGCCAGCGCCGCGCTGCGGACCCGGAACCGCCCGGTGGACAGGTCCGGCTTCTCGTCGAAGCTGATCGTCACCGGGCCGGTGAAGACGTAGGACTGGTCGTGGGCATGCTCGCGCAGCATCTCCACGAGCTCGTCGGCCAGCGTGGAGGAGTAGGGGGAGAGCCGCTCGTGGTCGGCGGGGGAGAGCTCGACGTGGAACTGGTTCGGCACCAGGCGGCGGTCCCGGGAGAGGATCTGCGCGGAGTTGTCGACCTCGCGCTGCAGCGCGGCGGCCACCTCGACGGGCTGCACGGCGCTGCGGAAGGCGCGCGCGAAGGTGCCGGCGACGAGTTCCTCGAGCCTGCTCTCGAACCGCTGCAACATGCCCATGTGCTGGTCTGACACCTCCTTCCTCGCTCGCGGACCGGCCGGCGTCACCCGCACCTGAGCACGGCCCTGCACACCGGGGTGCAGGCACGGACACCGAGGGTCCTTCCCCGGGTTCCCTTGATCGTAACGGTCAGCAACGCCCGATCCTCCCCGGCGTCGCGCCGGGCCACGTCGCCGACGCCGGGTCGTTTTGGCCGCCTCGCGCCGGGTGGGCTACCCTGAGCACGCTTCACGCGCGAGTGGCGGAATAGGCAGACGCGCACGGTTCAGGTCCGTGTGCCCGAAAGGGCGTGGGGGTTCAACTCCCCCTCGCGCACCACGACAACAGCCCCAGGTCTTCTGATCTGGGGCTTTGTCGTCCCCGCAGGCGTGCGCGCTGAGCGCAAGTTGCGCCATGGTGGTCCCATGCGTGCGCTGAGGGCGCCGATCGCGTTCGACGGTGAGCGGTTCTTGCCGGGTGGTGCCACCGTCATCGTGGAGGGCGCTGTCATCACGGGCGTTGAGCCGGCGGCGTACGGACTTCCCGATGACTGTCCGGTGACGGTGTTCGCGGGCACCATGCTCCCGGGGTTGTTCGACACGCACGTGCATCTGGTCTCGGACTCGTCGGTGGGAAGCCTCGAGCGCGCCGGGTCGCTGGATGCCGAGGCGGTCGATGACACCATCGTGCGGTCGCTGAGGCGGCAAGCGGCGTCCGGGGTGACGACCGTGCGGGATCTCGGTGACGTCGGCTATCGCACGCTGGGGTTTCGTGACCCACCACGCCCAGGTCTTCCGCGCATCCGGGCGGCCGGGCCACCTTTGACCGTTCCCGACGGCCACTGCCACTACCTGGGTGGGGTCGTGCGGGGTCCGGACGCGATCCGTGCCGCGGTCCGCGACCACGAGCAGCACGGCGTGGATCTGGTCAAGGTGATGGCCAGCGGCGGAATGACCACGGTCGGCACCGACCCCTTCGGCGTGCAGTTCGATGCGGCTGAGCTTCGGAAACTGGTCTACGCGGCACACGGGGTCGGGCTGCCAGTCCTGGCCCACGCCCATTCACTTGCCGGGATGCGGCACGCACTGGCTGCCGGGGTGGACGGGATCGAGCACTTCACCGGCCTCACCGAGACCGGCATCCGGGTGCCGGACGATCTCCTCGATGGCGTCGCAGAGGCCGGGGTCGCGGTGGACCCGACCCTCGGCTTCGACCGCGGGCTGCTGGCCTCGATGCCGGCGCCGCCGCAGGCGTTGGCGGCGTCACTGAAACGTGTCGGCCTCGACCTCGAGACTGCCCAGGCCGCACGACTCGGTGTGCTGCGACGGGCCCGAGCCCGCGGCATCCGGCTGGTCACCGGGGTCGACGCAGGGGCCGCGCCGGCAAAGCCGCACGGCATCGTCGGCCTCGCCCTGGCTGCTCTGACCGAGGGCGGCTTCTCGATCGCCGACGCGGTCACCAGCGCCACGGCAGCCGCCGCCCGGGCCTGCGACCTCGCGGGGGTGACGGGCCGTCTCGCGCCAGGCCTCGACGCCGACATCCTGCTCGTCGACGGCAACCTGGAAGCTGACGTCACCGCGCTCCAAAGACCGGTCCAGGTGCTGATTCGCGGCAACCCGGTCACCCCCTGAGCCTGACCAGAGCCGCCGCACCGGGTCTCCCTGGGTACCGGTGCACCGGAGGCTCGTCGAGGACCGGCTCAGGCCGGGACGACGACGTGCTGCACGGGGACCTCGAGGCGGCGCCGGGCCTCGTCGACCAGGCCGTGGTGCACGCGGGTGGACGTGTCGTCGGGCTGGGTGGAGATGACGACGTGGTCGGGCCGGAACTCCGCGACCGCCCGCTCCAGGGCGACCAACGGCCGGTAGTCGCCCAGCGCCCCGTCGACGGTGAGGCCGTCCGCCCGCAGCGTCTCGAGGGTGGAGTCCAGGCGCTCCTGCGCGGCCTGGGCCGTCGCCTCCCACACGAACGCGGCCCCCTCGCGGTGAGCCTGGCCGGTGTCGATCGGGTTCGCCGGGACCACGACGTGGTACTCCGCCGCGTCGCTGCCCTCGATCCGGTGCAGCGCGTCGTGGAGCTCGGAGGCGGTCAGCGTCCGGTTGGCCAGCACCAGCACCCGCCGCGCCGGCTCGCCCGCGACGAGCTCCTCGACCGCGACGGATCCACCACGCCACCGGGTGACGCCGTACAGCACCAGCACCACGCCCCACGACAGCAGGCTCAGCAGCAGCTGGGAACGGGTGTCAGAGTTCCAGGCCATCTGCCCCAGGACGGCCAGGATCCCGGCCACGGCCACGAGCGTCAGCACCGGGTAGGCCCACATCTTGACGGTGAGCCGCTCGTCGGGGGTACGCCGGCGCAGCACCAGCTGGGAGAGCGCGATGAGCAGGTAGACGAACAGGATCACCGCGCCGGAGGAGTTGAGCAGGAACAGGAACACCGTGTCCGGCGAGACGTAGGCGGCGATCACGCTGAGGAAACCCACGACCGTCGAGAACAGGATCGCCCACACCGGGACGCCGCGCCGGTTCACGGTGATCAGCCGCATCGGCGCCTCCCGGCGGGCCGCCAGCACGAAGAGCATCCGCGAGGCGGTGTAGAGGCCGGAGTTCAGGCAGGAGAGGACCGCGGTCAGCACGACCGCGTTCATGATCTGGTCGGCGTACGGGATGCCCATCTCGGAGAACGCGGCGACGTACGGCGAGGCTCCGAGCTCGGTGTCGTTCCACGGCACGATGCAGGCGAGCAGGAAGATCGAGCCGACGAAGAAGAGCGCGACGCGGAGGATCACCGACTGGGTGGCCTTGGCGATCGCCTTCTCGGGGTCGTGCGACTCGGCCGCGGCGATGGTCGCGATCTCGGCACCCACCATCGAGAACACCACGACGACGATGCTCGAGAAGATCGCGCCGACCCCGTTCGGCAGGAAGCCGCCCTGGTCGGTCAGGTTCGAGAAGTCGGTTCCCTGCCCGGGCCACAGGCCGAGGACGTACGCCGTGCCGAGCACCAGGAAGACGATGATCGCGGCCACCTTGATGCCGGCGAACCAGTACTCGAACTCGCCGTAGGAGCCGACCGAGAAGAGGTTGGTGCCCGTCATCAGGACCATCAGGACCAGCGACAGGATCCACAGCGGGGCGTCGAACCAGAAGGTGAGGATCTTCGCGCCGGCGACGGCCTCGAAGCCGACGACGATCACCCAGAAGTACCAGTAGAGCCAGGCGACCGAGAAGCCGGCCCAGCGCCCCAGCGCCATCCGGGAGTAGTCCGCGAACGAACCCGTCGAGGGGTTTGCGGTGGCCATCTCCCCGAGCATGCGCATGACCAGGATGATCAGCACCCCGGTGATGGCGTAGCTGAGGAAGGCCGCCGGCCCGGTCTCGTTGATGACGACGCCGGAGCCGACGAACAGGCCGGCGCCGATGACGCCGCCGATCGCGATCATCGTGAGGTGCCGCTGCCGCAGCCCTCGTTTCAGCGTGCCCGGGCCCGAAGGCCCGTCGCCGCTGTCCACCTGCGTGCTGCTCTGCTGGGCCATGATGTGCCTCCGCTCGGTGTGACGCGTGCCACAGCGCACCCTACCCAGCCCGACCGGGTGGGTACCTCACCGGGCGGGGCCTCTCGGCCGCTGCCGAGGGGCCCCTGCCGGGCGTACTTTGGCCGTGTGAGCCGGTTCCGAGCGGCCCTCCGGACCCACAGCGTCACCGCCCTGCTGGTGGTGGCGGCACTGGTGGGTGCGGTCGGAACGGCTGCCCGGACGGACCCGTCGATGCCTACCGGCCTCGCGGCGTGGGCCGAGGTGGTGGCGATCGCGGGGGTGGCGCTCGTCCTGCTCCTGCGCCGGAGGTACCCCTTCGGCGCCCCGGCCGCCGTCTGGTTGGCCAGCGCCGCGCTGTCGTTCGCCGACGGGCGGCTGGTCACCAGCCAGGGAGTCGTCTTCATCGTGGGCCTGGCCGCAGCCCTGCTGCTCGGCAACCTGCCCAACGTCGTCGAGGGCCGGATCGGTCTGGTCATCGTGGTCGGTTGCGCGGCGATCATCGTCTCCAACGACCCCGGTCACGTCGCCGGCGACCTCGTGTCCACGCCGCTGCTGTTCGCGATCAGCTGGCTTCTCGGCTTCGCGTTGCGGGAGCGCACCGAGCAGAAGGAGGCGGCCGAACGGCGGGCCGCCCTCGCCGAGCGCGACCGGGAGATGACGGCCCGGATCGCGGTCGCGGAGGAGCGCGCCCGGATCGCCCGCGAGCTCCACGACGTGGTGGCGCACGCCGTCAGCGTGATGGTGCTTCAGGTGGGCGCGGTCCGGCACCGGATGGCGCAGGAGGACCGGGAAACCCGGGAGGACCAGGAGACCCTGGAGAACGCGGAGCAGGCCGGCCGTACGGCGCTGGCCGAGATGCGGCGTCTGCTGGGTGCGATGCGGCAGGACGACGAGCAGCCGGAGCTCCTGCCGGCGCCGGGGCTCGAGCGTCTCGAGAGCCTCGTCGAGGACGTACGCGGAGCCGGGCTGGACGTCCGGTTGCAGGTGCACGGGCCGCCGCTCCCGCTTCCTCCTGGTCTGGACCTCTCCGCCTACCGCATCGTGCAGGAGGCCCTCACCAACACCCTGAAGCACGCGGACGCGCACCGGGCGGAGGTGCAGGTCAGCTATGGCCGCGGCGAGGTCGAGATCGAGGTGAGCGACGACGGGCGCGGACCTTCGAACCGCGACGGGGGCGACCGGGGCGACGGGGGCGACCGGGGCGGTCACGGACTGGTCGGCATCAGTGAACGGGTCAGGCTGTACGGCGGGGACCTGTCCGCCGGTGCATCCCCCGGCGGAGGGTTCGTGCTCCGCGCCAGGCTGCCGGTGGACCAGGTGCGGCCATGACGATCCGGGTGCTCGTGGCCGACGACCAGGCGATGGTGCGGGCCGGGCTGCGCCTGCTGCTGTCCGGGGAGCCGGACATCGAGGTCGTCGCGATGGCGGCCAACGGCCGCGAGGCGGTCGCGCAGGCCTCGCGGTTCGCCCCGGACGTGGTGCTGATGGACATCCGGATGCCCGAGCTGGACGGGCTCGAGGCTACCCGCCGGATCCTGGCGGTCGACGAGACCACCCGGGTCGTCGTCCTCACCACCTTCAACCTCGACGAGTACGTCTACGAGGCCCTGCTCGCCGGGGCGAGCGGCTTCGTGCTCAAGGACGACCCGCCCGAGAGCCTGGTCGCTGCGGTCCGCACCGTCGCCGGTGGCGAGGCACTGCTCTCGCCCGCCGTCACCCAGGGCGTGATCCGACAGTTCACCCGGCTGCACCGCCGGCCGCCGCCCGAGGCCGTGGCGTCACTGACCGGCCGGGAGCTCGAGGTCTTCCGCCTGATCACCGAGGGGCTCTCGAACGCGGAGATCGGCGCCACGCTGTACATCAGCGACACCACGGTCAAGACGCACGTGACCCGGCTGCTCTCCAAGCTGCAGCTGCGTGACCGGGCGCAGGCGATCGTCCTCGCCTACCGGACCGGGCTGTTCGAGCAGCCGGATCCGCTGAGGAACCACGCTCCCTGGGACGGCCGCTGAACCTCCTCCTGCCAGGGGCCCTCCTCCCAAGGTCGAACCGCGGGTCGTGGATCGGTCGTAGCGCGGACGCGACCTGACGACGACGCGCTCCCGTCGTCGGCTTCCTAGCGTCGAGGTAGCGGACCACACACAAAGGAGCGTTCCCATGATCAGGGTCGAGTCACTGTCCAAGAAGTACGGCGGCCGCACCGTCGTCGACGACGTCACGTTCACGGCTCGGCCCGGCCGGGTCACCGGCTTCCTCGGGCCGAACGGGGCCGGCAAGTCCACGTCGATGCGCATGATGGTCGGCCTCACCCGTCCGCACGCCGGTCAGGCCACGATCCACGGCCGCACCTTCGCGGACCTGCCCAACCCGGGCCGGGAGGTCGGCGTGATGCTCGACGCCTCCGCCCAGCACGCCGGCCGCACCGGGCGGGAGATCCTCACCCTCGCCCAGCAGACGATGGGGCTGCCGGCAGGCCGGGTCCCGGAGATGGTGCATCGCGTCGGGCTCACCGAGGCCGAGGCCGAGCAGCGGGTGGGCAGCTACTCCCTCGGGATGCGGCAGCGACTGGGCGTGGCGGTCGCGCTGATCGGCGCCCCGTCGGTGCTGATCCTCGACGAGCCGGCCAACGGCCTGGACCCCGCCGGCATCCGGTGGATGCGCGACCTCCTGCGCGGCTTCGCCGACGACGGCGGGACCGTCCTGCTCTCGTCCCACCTGCTGCACGAGGTCGACGTCGTCGCTGACGACATCGTGATGATCGGACGCGGCCGGATCGTGTCCGAGGGCTCCAAGGCGGAGCTCCTCAAGGGAGCCGGGGCCGTCGTCCGGTCCCGCGACACCGACGCCTTGGAGCGGGCCCTGCGCGACTCGGGGCTGGTCACCTCCCGCAGCTCCGACGGCGCCCTGCACACCGACGCCGAGCCCACCGTGGTCGGTCTGGTCGCCCGCGAGGCCGGCCTCGCCCTGACCGAGCTCCGCACCGCCGACGGCGGCCTCGAAGAGATGTTCCTCGCCCTCACCGCCGACACCCAACGAGAAGGGAAAGCAGCATGAGCACCATCGCCCTCGACGCGGTCCACGAAGAACCGCTGCACGTCCACGACGTCCCGCTCTCGCGGGTGGTCGGTGTCGAGCTCCGCAAGATGTTCGACACCCGCGCCGGGATCTGGCTGATGGCCAGCATCCTCATCGCGGCCCTGGTCTCCACCGTGGCGACGATCCTGTTCGCGCCGGAGTCCGACCTGACCTACTACACCTTCGCCAAGGCGATCGGCTTCCCGATGACGGTCATACTGCCGATCATCGCGATCCTCGCGATCACCGGCGAGTGGAGCCAGCGCACCGGCCTGACCACGTTCACGCTCGTGCCGCACCGGACCCGGGTCATCCTCGCCAAGGTCGTCGCCTCGGTGCTGGTCGGTGTGGCCTCGATGCTGGTCGCCCTGGTCTTCGGCGTCCTCGGCAACGTGGCCGGCCCCGCGATCGCCGGGACCGACCGGGTGTGGGACGTGTCGTTCGTCCACGGCCTCGACATCATCCTCGGCAGCCTGATCTCCCTGCTGCTGGGCACCACGCTGGGCATCCTCTTCCGCAGCTCGGCGGTGGCGCTGGTGGGCTACTTCGTCATCTCGCTCCTGCTGCCCACGGTGTTCGGGCTGCTGGCGACGAATGCGGCAGGCTTCGCCGACCTGCAGCGCTGGGTGGACCTGAACTACGCGCAGTCGTTCCTCTTCGAGGGCACTGCATCCGGGATGCAGTGGGCGCGGCTGGCGGTGGCCACGGCGCTGTGGCTGGTCCTGCCGGCGCTTGTCGGCCTGCGGCTGGTGATGAGGTCCGAGGTGAAGTAGCCACCTCAGCGACCACGGTGCGTTCGCGTCACCCCCGCCGGACCCCGTCCCCCGGCCGGAGCCTGACGCAGTGGTGGCCGGTCACCCGCGCAGGGTGACCGGCCTTTGCCGTGCCGGGCTCACTTCTCGTCGATGCGCACGCAGAACCAGTAGGACCCGGCCGCGAAGACCCGGTCGGCCGTGCCGCCGGTGAGGAAGACCAGGGCGCCGCCGCTGACCTCCAGCTCGTCGGCCTCGACCTCGCTGTAGTCCTCGCCGAGGAACCCGGCCTGCTGGAGCTCCGCGGAGTCGGTGGAGGCGAACCGGTCGTAGACCTTGCCGGAGTAGAGGACCCGCCATCGCTTGGGCATGGCTCGATGCTGGCACCGGCGCCGGGAGCCCGGCAATGGCACGGTGGCGCTCCCTCGCCCAGGTGCTCACTAGCCCGGTTGGGCCGTGGCCGGGGGCCTCGGGGCGGTCCTATCGTGAGCCTGTGGTGACCGACGAGCCGTCGACCGCGTCCCACAGGTTGCCCCGGGGCGTCGTGACCCTCCTGTTCACCGACATCGAGGGCTCCACCCGCCTCCTCCAGCGTCTCGGCGACGCCTACGGGGAGCTGCTCAGCACCCATCACCGGCTGATGCGGGAGAGCTTCGGCGCCCATCACGGCTGCGAGGTGGACACCGAGGGGGACGCTTTCTTCGTCAGCTTCGCCTCGCCCCGGTCCGCCGTGGCCGCCGCCGTGGACGCGCAGCGCGCCCTGCAGCGCTACCCGTGGCAGCACGGGCAGCCGGTGCTGGTCCGGATGGGGCTGCACACCGGGGAGCCGCTCGTCGTCAACGGGCAGTACGTCGGCATGGACGTGCACCGGGCGGCCCGGATCTGCAGCGTGGCCCACGGGGGACAGGTGCTGATCTCGGCCCGGGTGCTGGACCTGCTCGACGGCCACGCACCCGAGGGGGTGACGGTGCGGGACCTCGGTCACCACTGGCTCAAGGACCTGGCCGAGCCGGAGCATCTCGCCCAGCTCGACATCGACGGTCTGGCCAGCACCTTCCCGCCGCTGAAGTCCCTGCAGCCGCCGACCAACGTGCCCCGGCAGGTGAGCTCGCTGATCGGTAGGCACCGCGAGCTGGCCGAGCTGCGGGCGCTGGTGGTCGGCTCCCGGGCGCGGCTGGTCACGCTGACCGGGACGGGGGGCACCGGCAAGACCCGGCTCGCCGCCGCCCTGGCGCTGGACGTCCTGGACCAGTTCCCGTACGGCGCCCACTTCGTCGACCTGAGCGGTCTCGGGACGGCCGAGCTCGTGCTGCCCTCGGTCGCCGGCGTGCTGGGGGTCGCCCTCGAAGGACATGCCTCGGCCCTCGAGGCGGTCGCCGCCCACATCGGCGACAAGCAGATGCTGCTGGTCCTGGACAACTTCGAGCACGTGGTCGAGAGCGCGGTCTCGGTCGCCGCCCTGCTGCGGGAGTGCCCGCGGCTGCAGGTGCTGGTCACCAGCCGGGTCCTCCTGGCGCTGGAGGACGAGCTCGAGTACTCCCTCCCGCCGATGTCGCTGCCCCGGGGTCCCTCGTTCCGGGAGGTGGCCGAGTCCGAGGCGGTGCAGCTGTTCGTCGCCCGCGCCCGGCTGGTACGGCGGGACTTCACGCTGACCGAGAAGAACAGCGCCGCGGTCGCGGAGGTGTGCCGGCTGCTGGACGGGCTGCCGCTGGCGATCCAGCTCGCCGCCGCCCGGGTCAGGCTGTTCTCGGTGACGGCCCTCGTGGACCGGTTGGGGGACCGTCTGAAGCTGCTGACCAGCAGCACGCAGGACGTCCCGGCCCGGCACCGCACTCTGCGGGCGACCGTCGACTGGAGCTACGCGCTCCTCGCCGAGGCCGAGCGCCGGTTCTTCCGCGACTTCGCGGTGTTCAACGGCGGCGCGCGGCTGGACAGCATCGAGGCGGTGATCCTTCCCGAGGGCGACGCCCTCTCCCTGGTCTCGGCGATGGTGAACAACAGCCTGCTGGTCCAGCGCGACGACTCCGACGGCGAACCCCGGGTGCTGATGCTGCAGACGCTCCGCGACTACGCCAGGAGCGTGCTCGAGGAGGACCCCGCGCACCACCTCGAGCTGGCCGAACGTCACGCACAGCACTACCTCGCGGTGGTCGAGGCGCTGATGCCGCTCGGGGCGCCGCTGCGGCGGGACCAGATCGCGCGGGTGCGCGCCGACTACGACAACGTCCGGGCGGCGCTCTCCTTCTGGCTCGGGCCGCGCGCCGACGAGGACCCGGCGGCCGCCCCCAACGCCTTGCGGCTGGCGGCGGCGATGGGTCACTACTGGTACGGCCACGGCCTGTCGATGGAGGGCAGCGCCTGGCTGGAGCGAGCGGTCGCGCGGGCCGACGACCCCCCGAAGGCCACCAAGGCGCTGGCCCTGCTGACCCTCGGCATGATGAGCGAGCAGCGGGAGCAGCTCGAGCGCGCCACCGCCCTGCTGACGGAGGCCAGGGAGCTCTACCGGCAGGCCGGCGACCGGGACGGCGAGGCGCACAGCCTCAACGGCACCGGCATCGTCGAGGACTCGATCGGCAGGTCGGCCGAGGCGGAGCACCACCTCGAGCAGGCGGTCGCCATGTTCGAGGAGCTCGGCGACATCGCCGGCCGGACCGATGCCCTGGACAGTCTCGGCCTGGTCCACCTGCACCGGGGCAGCTGGGCGCGGGCACGCGACATCTTCCGGGAGAACCTGCCCCGGGACCGGGCGCTCGGCAACGACTGGGGCGCCGCCTGCACCTCGCTCAACCTCGGCATCTCCTACCTGCTCGGCGCCCAGCCCGACGAGGCGCGCCCGCTGATCCGCGACGCCATGGACGCGTTCCTGGAGTGGCCCGACCCGAACGGCGTGACCGAGTCCCTGGAGTCGGCCCTGGGCCTGGCGGTGGCCGAGCACCGGTGGACCGACGCGGCCCGTCTGGCGGGCGCGACCGAGGCGGCCCGGCACTCGCTCGGCCTGCGGGGGTCCCCCCCGGACCAGGTCCGGGTCGCCGGGTGGGTCGCACAGACCCGCAAGCACCTGCGTCACGCCGTCTTCGAGAGCGCGTGGCGCGAGGGCTCCGTGATGACCCACGAGCAGGCCGCGGGCTACGCCCTCGACAAGGTCATCGGGCGGTGATGACCTGCGGGACGTCCGGCCCTGACCCGCGCGCCTCGTCGCCGCCGACGATGACGGAAGGCACGAGCACGGGGGCGGGCCGATGACCGACCAGACGACGGGGCAGCGGATCGTGGAGATCCACCTCGAGGAGCTCGGCCAGCACAGCTGGGTGAAGGCGCTGGCCAACACCCTGCTCAGCATGGGCGGAAGCGCCCAGTTCCGGTTCGTGGCCCGCACCCCCGGCCCTGACCGTGCCGACGCCCCGGACCACCTCGTGGGCGCCACCTTCCCGATGATGCGCTGGCAGGACCTGAACGACGAGGTGGATCCGAACGGCTGGCTGGAGCTGGCGCGCGAGCGGCTCCGTGAGCTGGACCGGCAGCTGGTCGACGACGGCTGGGTACGCCGCCCCGACACCGGCCGGCACTGGTGGTCGCTGCGCTACAGCCGTACGACGTCGTAGCGTCGCGCCGGCGACCCCGCCCGTTCAGCCGCCGTGCAGGATCGACCGGCGGCGGCGGTACTCCTCCTCGTCGATCTCACCGGCCGCGAACCGCCGGTCCAGGAGCTGCTCGGCGTCCGAGGGGCCGCCAGGGCCGCCCGCGCTGCCAGGGCCACCGGGACCACCGGGACCGCCGGGGTGCGACCCCGGGAACCGGCCCATCAGCGCGAGCAGGGCCACGACGAGCACCGCGACCAGCAACAGGAACAGGACCGTCATCAGCACCCAGCCGCCCCAGCCCATCCCGTCGTGCATGTAACCGGTCCCGTTGTCGTAGCGATCCCACATCATCGTGCTCCTCCTCCGCCCGGTTCTGCTCCAGCATCACCGCCGGGCCCGTGGAGGTGGCAGGGCAGTCCGGCCCGGTGGGCGGGCCATTCGGCCCGGAGCCCGGGCCGCTACACCGTGGCGGCGACGTACGGGATGGTCTGCGGACCCTCGGGAAGGACGCAGACCCTGGCCTCGGGTCCGGCCGCCTCCAGCGCGGCGCGCACGGTGGCCCCGATGTCGTGGGTCTGCACCAGGTGCGCCTCGGCCAGCGCCTCGTCGGAGAGGTAGGAGGTGTGCATGACCACGCGCGCCAGGACCTGGTTCTTCGCCTGGATCTGCACCTGCCACTGGTCGGGGACCGTCTCGCTGCGCCGCTCGATCGCGTCGAGCAGCGCCTGCGGCGAAGGCTCGGAGGCGAGCACCTCGCGGTAGGACCCATGGTCGGGGAACCCGTCGCGGCACTCCGCGGCGCAGACGATCGTGCCGCCGGGCTTCACCACCGTGGCGGCGGCGGAGATCCCCTTGACCGCCTGGTAGAGGTTCTGGTCCAGCGGGTAGCCGGAGTTCGTCGTGACCACCACGTCGAACGTGGTCGGCACCGGGCTCATCGCCAGCTCCTGGGCTGCGGCCCGGGCGGCCGCGTGCATCGAGGAGAGCTCGCCGGCAAAGGCGTCCACGATCTCCTGGTCGCGGTTGAGCACCACGTCGAGCGCCAGGTCGACCCGGCCTACCGCTGCCACCACGGCCCGGATGTCGTCATGGACCGGGTTGCCCTCGCACACCGCCCACGTGGCGTCGGGGTGGCCGATCCTCGCGGCGTCGTGCAGCGTCAGCACGGTCTCCAGGCCGGCCAGGCCGGGGACGACCATCTTGGGGCCGCCGCTGAAGCCGGCGAAGAAGTGCGGCTCCACGAAGCCGGTGGTGATCCGGACGTCGGCCTCCACCCAGTGCCGGTTGATCCACACCGGTACGCCGTTGCCGTGCACACCCATCCACACCAGCGACGACTTGTCGCGGGCGTCGTGGTTGAGCACCCGGATGTCTGCGGGCACC
The DNA here is from genome assembly GCF_014395785.1 of Nocardioides mesophilus. GTDB lineage: Bacteria > Actinomycetota > Actinomycetes > Propionibacteriales > Nocardioidaceae > Nocardioides_B > Nocardioides_B mesophilus. Next base: position 1,968,520 of record NZ_CP060713.1, read on the forward strand.
TCGTCGCCGAGCATGGCGCGGATCTCCGCCTCGGTGTTCCCGCGGTGCGTCCCGGTCGCCACCAGCAGGGTGATGTCGTCGAGGGCGACGATGCCGTCGAGCTGCTCGAGCACGGCAGGGATCATCAGGTGCCGCGGTTGGGCGCGGGTCCCGTCGCACATCGAGATCGCGACCTTCTGCCCCGGGCGGACCAGCTCGCGCAGCGGGCGACCGCTCAACGGGTGCTCCAGCCGCTCCCGGAGCAGGGCCCGCGGGTCCGCGGCGCCGGGGGTGTACCTCGGCTCCACCACGACCGTCCGGTCCTCCGGAAGGTCGACCTCCAGACCGGTCTCGCCGTACGCCAGCCGCACCCGCATGTCTGACCCCTCACCGTTCGCTCCGAGACGGCCACCCTACGACCGGGAGGCCCGCAGCACGACCGGCCGGCAGCCCGCCCCGCCGCCGCCGTCAGGTGTGCACGCACCCCCACCGGGTAGCAATGGGGTATGACCCTGAACAGCACCGCCGGTCCGGGCGGCCCGGCCGATCCCTCCGCGAGCACCGAGGCCGTCGACGCGGTGGTCATCGGTGCCGGTCCCAACGGTCTGGTCGCCGCCAACCTGCTGGTGGACGCCGGCTGGTCGGTGCTGCTGCTGGAGACCCAGGACGAGATCGGCGGCGCGGTCCACAGCGACGGCTCGGTGCACCCGGGCTACATCCACGACACGTTCAGCTCGTTCTACCCGCTGGCCGCGGGCTCGCCGACGATCCGGGCGATGAAGCTCGAGGAGCACGGGCTGCGCTGGTCCTACGCCCCGGCGGTCGTCGGCACCCCGTTCGCCGACGGCTCCTGGGGGATGCTGCACCGCACCGCCGAGGAGACCGCCGCCGGGCTCGACGCCCGGGCGGCCGGCGACGGCGACGCGTGGCTCGAGCTGTGCGAGCAGTGGGACCGGATCGGCGACGAGGTGGTGGGGGCGCTGATGAGCCCGTTCCCGCCGGTCAAGGCCGGCCTCGGCGCGCTCGCGAAGCTGCACCGGGTCGGTGGTCTCGACTTCGTGCGCGACATGCTCACCCCGGCCCGCACCTTCGTGGACCAGCACTTCCGCGGCGAGGCGGCCAAGATCCTCATCGCGGGCAACGCCGGCCACGCCGACATCCCGCTCGACGGTGCCGGCTCGGCGCTGTTCGGCTGGCTGCTGTGCATGCTCGGTCAGGACGTCGGCTTCCCGGTGCCCGAGGGTGGCGCCGGGATGCTCGCGCACTCGATGGCGCGCCGCTTCGAGGCGCACGGCGGCCGGATCCGGACCGGCTGCCGCGCCACCGGGATCGACGTGCGGGACGGCGTGGCCCGGGCGGTGCGGACCCAGCACGGTGACGAGATCGCCGTACGTCGGGCCGTGGTGGCCGACGTGTCCGCCCCTGCCCTCTACGGCGGTCTGGTCGGCTGGGAGCACCTCCCGGGCCGCCTCGAACGCCGGATGCGTCGCTTCGAGTGGGACCCCGGGACGGTCAAGGTGGACTGGGCGCTGGACGGGCCGATCCCGTGGGCGAGCCCGCCGGCCACCGCCCCGGGCACCGTGCACGTCGCGGAGTCGGCCGAGGACATCATGACCTCGCGCACGCAGATCACCGCCGACGCCGTGCCCGCCGAGCCGTTCCTGCTGCTCGGCCAGATGGCCGCCGCCGACCCCTCCCGGGCGCCGGCGGGCGGCGAGGCGGTGTGGGCCTACACGCACGTCCCGCAGCGGGTCCGCACTGACGCCGGCGACGGCGGGATCACCGGGGCCTGGGACAGCGCCGACGTGGAGCGGATGGCCGACCGGATGCAGGCCCGGATCGAGCGCTACGCCCCGGGCTTCGCCGACCGGGTCGTCGCGCGCCGCGTCCTCGGGCCGCGCGAGTTGGAGACGCGCAACGAGAACCTCGTCGGGGGCGCGCTCAACGGCGGCACCGCCCAGCTGCACCAGCAGCTGGTGTTCCGACCGGTCCCGGGCGGCGGCCGGGCCGAGACCCCGGTCAAGCGGCTCTACCTCGGCTCCGCCTCGGCCCACCCCGGCGGCGGGGTGCACGGTGCCTGCGGGGCCAACGCCGCCCGTGCGGCGCTGGCCCACGAGCGCTTGGGCCGGCTGACACGGGGTACCACTCGTCCATGAGTACAACGAGACGGACCATGAGCTGCACGCCCGAGGACGTCTTCGGAGTGCTCTCCGACGGCTGGACCTACGTCAACTGGGTGGTGGGGGCAGCGCGGGTGCGCGAGGTCGACGACCACTTTCCCGCGCCGGGGTCGAAGATCCACCACTCGGTCGGAGCCTGGCCGCTGCTGATCAGCGACAACACCGAGGTGGAGTACGTCGACGCTCCGCACGAGCTGCGCCTGCGGGTGCGCGCGTGGCCGACCGGTGAGGGCCGGGTGACCATCAAGGTGCAGCCGACCGACGAGGGCTGCGAGGTGGTCATGGACGAGGTCGCCGTCTCGGGGCCCGCGGGCGTCGTCCCGCAGCCGCTCCTTGACCTGGTGCTGCATCCGCGCAACATCGAGACGTTGCGCCGGCTCGCCTTCCTCGCGGAGCGCGCTGCGGCGCGGCCCTGAGCGCACTGTCGGCCGACTTGTCTGTTGCGCAGACGAAGTCGGCAGGCAATTTCAGATCGTACGCGTCCGCATGTTGCTAACTTCGCCCCACCAGGGGGATGAGCCGAGGACTCGTGGCGGGGGCCCGAGTTCCGGACGAGGGTGAAGCACCTCACAGGGGAGAGGTGCTTCACCCGCCGGCCGAGACGGTTCAGGAGGACCCCGACATCAGCGGACAACGGCGCGGACGACCGCCCGGCCGCATCGCCGAGCTCGCCGCCTCGGACGGCCAGGTCTTCAACCCCGAGCCACGGATCGGCTGGCTGCTGCGCTCGAACCGGCTGGCCTGCCTGCCGGGGGTCAGCGCCCGCCAGTTCGCGGTGCTGCTCGCCGACCACGGGGTCCCGGCCGATCCCAGCCGGGTCAGCCGCTGGGAGACCGGCCTGGTGCCGGCCACGCTCGAGGTCGTCGCCGCCTACGAGCGCCTGATCGACCTCGACCCGGGCGGGCTGCGGGGCGTCGCCCTGTTCCAGCGGCGCGTCGGCACCGGGCAGCTGGTCTCCGCGTCCAACCTGGCCGGCCTCCGCGACGACCCCGCCCACCTGGAGCGGGTGCTGGACGCCGTCGTCGACGGGGAGCCCGACGGCTGCGCCTGGTTCGAGCTCGGCCTCGCCGTGGCGTCGGTCGGGGAGCGGATGGTGCTGCCGCAGTCGCTGTGGCGCTCGCTGACGAACCGGTTGGTGCGCCAGGTCGGCATCTCCGTCGGCAGCGCCTACCTCGGTCGCGTGGAGGCGGCCAACCTGCTGACCACCCACGCCTCGGCGCGCAACGCGCTCGCCTACTCCATCGGGGAGATGCTCACCGAGGCCGACGTCCCCGTCGTCACCGACCCGATGACGATCCTGCAGGAGATCGACACCCCGCAGGCCAACGGGCTCGTGCTGCGGCTGCTCGACCAGGAGCAGATCTCCACCCGCAGCGCGGCGGCCTGGGCGGCTGCGGTCAAGCTGGGCCGTGGCCACTTCGACGAGCAGGAGGCGGCCCGGCTCGAGGCGCTGGTGATGCGGCTCGCCCGGACCCACGGTTTGGAACGTGGCGGCTCCTTCAGCGGCCTGCTGGACCTGGTCGACGTACTCTCTCCGGCTGCCCGGGCGGTCATCCTCAACGCCGCCGGAGAAGTGCGGGGTGAGCCGGCGGCGCAGGAGCTGGCGCCGGACCTGCAGGAGGTGACCGCCGTCCTCGCGCAGGTGGTCGAGGAGGCCGACGTCGACGACCCGATGCTGGAGCGGCTGGTCTGGCTGGCCCTGGCCGACCCGCGGGCCGAGCACCGCTTCCTGGCGGTGTTCACGCTGCAGCAGTCGCCGTTCCGGGCTTTGCTCGCACGAGTGGCCGGCCGCCGGATCGAGGCGCACCTCTCGGGTGCGGACCCCGTGCAGCCCGAGCTCGCGCACCGGCTGATGGTGGTGCTCAGCGTCGTCGGCACCCCCGCCGAGGCGGACCTCTTGCTGCGGATCGCCGAGGACAACTCCTCCCCGCTGCGAGGGATGGGGCTGATCGCGGTGGCGCACCTGCCTCCGGGAGCCTCGGTACGCCGCCCGCGGCTCGAGCGGCTGCTCGAGGGGCCCGACGAGTCGCTGGCCCGGACGGCGGCGTACTGCGCCGGGATGACCGGGGACCCGGCGTTGCGCCGGCTCATGGAGCGCGACGACGTGCCGTTGAACCGCAGGCGGGCGGCGCAGTGGTGGATCGCCCACGGGCCCGCGATCCACGAGGCCCAGGCCGGCCGGCGCCCCGACCGGAGCTGACCTGGGCCAGGATGCTCCGGGGCGGCGTCAGTCCGTGCCGGAGGTGACGAGCGCGGGGTTGCTGAAGGTGTCCGGCTTGCCGATGAAGGTGAACCGGTCGAAGGGCCACACGATCGCCCACACCTTGCCGACCACGCTCGACTCCGGGATCGTGCCGCCGCCGGGGAGGTCCTGGTGGAAGCGCGAGTCCTCGCTGTTGGAGCGGTTGTCCCCCATCACCCACAGCCGCCCTTCGGGCACTTTGACGTCGAAGGGCCGGTCCGAGGGCGGGTGTCCGGCGAGGATGTAGTCCTTCTCCTCGAGCGGGATCCCGTTGACCGTGACCCGGCCCTTGGCGTCGCAGCACACGACCCGGTCACCGCCGATCCCGATGACCCGCTTCACCAGGTGGCCTCCGGTCGGGTAGAGCCCGATCTTGGAGAACACCTCCTGCAGCGGGTTCAGCGCCACGTTGCCGAGCGGCCCGAGCCACTTGCCGCCCGGGTCGGCGAAGACGACCACGTCCCCCCGCTCGACCCCGTCGTCGCCCCAGTAGGACCACTTCTCGACCAGGATCCGGTCGTCGTCCACGAACAGCGGTCGCATCGACCCGCTGGGCACGAAGAACATCTGCACGAAGAACGTCTTCACGACCGCCGAGACGGCCAGGGCGAGCACCAGCAGCAGGATCGTCTCGAGCCACACCGGGACGCGCCTCTTCCTCGGGCTGCCCTGGGGTGCGGTGGCGCTCGTCATGGCGAGGAGCCTAGGCGATGCCCTCTCCTTCGACGGTGCCGACGTCCCGGGCGCCGCGACGCGGTTCCACCGTGAGCAGCGGCAGCAGCGCGTGGGCGATCGGGCCGATCGCGACGGCGTACAACACCGTGCCGACCCCCACCGTCCCGCCGAGCAGCCAGCCGACGACCAGGACGCTGACCTCCAGGACGGTGCGCACGCTGCGCACCGAGCGGCCGGTACGCCGCACCAGCGCGGTCATCAGGCCGTCGCGCGGGCCGGGGCCGAGCGACGCGCCGATGTAGAGCGCGGTGGCCAGGCCGTTCAGCCCGACCCCGGCGAGCAGCAGCAGCACCCGCAGCGGCCAGCCGTCGGCCTCCCCGACGACGACCAGGGTCAGGTCGACGAACACCCCGACGAGTACGGCGTTCGCCACGGTGCCGAAGCCCGGCCGCTCGCGCAGCGGGATCCACAGCAGCAGGACCGCGAAGCTGACGCCGATCAGGACCTGGCCGATGGAGACGTCGAGACGCTCGGCGAGCCCCTGGTGCAGCACGTCCCACGGTGCCAGTCCCAGGCCGGCGCGGAGGACCAGCGCGAGGCTGGCGCCGTACAACGCGAGGCCGACGAAGAGCTGGGCCAGCCGGCGGGTGAGGTTCAGGGACACCCCGGGACAAGTCGCGCGTGACCGGTCGTATTCCGCGCTGGGACGGCGGCGCATGGACCGGGCCCCGCGCGGGCAACCTCCCTGCCATGACCTCGCCCGCACCGCGCCACCCCGGAGTCCTGTTCGACGTCGACGGCACCCTGCTCGACACCAACTACCAGCACGTGCTCGCCTGGGCGCTGGCGTTCCGTGACGCCGGCTACGACGCGGTCGACCTCGCGGCCGTGCACCGGCTCATAGGGCGCTCGTCGCCGGAGCTGGTCGCCGAGCTGATCGGTGAGGCGGACGCCCCGGTGATCGACGAGGTGGTCGAGGGGCACAGCCGCCGCTACGAGCAGATGCGCGAGCTGCTCGAGCCGCGGATCGTCACCGGCGGGGCCGAGCTCGTCGTGCGGTGCGCCGAGAGCGGGCTGCGGGTGGTGCTGGCGACCAGCGCCTCGGAGGAGGACCTGAAGTGGATGGGCCCGGCGCTCGGCGTCGAGGCACACGTGTACGGCGTCACGACCGCCTCGCACGTCGAGGAGTCCAAGCCGGCCCCCGAGCTGCTGGAGCTCGCGATCGAGGAGAACGACCTCGATCCGGAACGGACCGTGATGGTCGGCGACGCGGTCTGGGACGTGCTGGCCGGCCGGCGCGCGGGCCTGCGCTGCATCGGGGTGACCAGCGGCGGGACGGGCGCCGGGGAGCTGGGCGACGCCGGCGCCGACGAGGTGTGGGCCGGCGCGTCCGACCTGCTGGCGCACTGGGACGAGTCGCTGCTGAGCCGGTTGACCTGACCGCCCGCGATCGTGGCTGTGCGCGGATCGGCCGTGGGGCGACCGCGTGCCATCTGACATACCGCGGGTATTGACGCGCAGGTTTACAACCGGCACTCTTTTGTAAACCACTCCCGCTCCCCGGAGGTCCCCATGGCGACGTCAGCGACCGTGCCGCCCGGCTCGACCGAGCACTGGAAGGACAAGAAGCGCTACCTCTGGCTGCTCGGGCTGGTCGTGCCGTCGCTGGCGTTCCTGGGGTGGGGGCTGGTGGCCCTCACCGGCTGGAGCGTCTTCTGGTTCACAGGCCCGATCGTGGTCTTCGGGGTCGTCCCGGTCATCGACATCGTGGCCGGGCTCGACCGCAGCAACCCGCCCGACGATCTGGTCGAGGCGCTGGAGAAGGACCGGTACTACCGCTGGATCACCTACCTCTTCCTGCCGATCCAGTACGCCGCGCTGGTCTGGGCCTGCTGGATGTTCTCGCAGGACTCGATGAGCGTCGTGGACAAGACCGGCCTGGCGCTGTCGATCGGCACGATCGCGGGGATCGGCATCAACACCGCGCACGAGCTCGGCCACAAGAAGGAGTCGCACGAGCGCTGGCTGGCCAAGATCGCACTCGCGCAGAGTTTCTACGGCCACTTCTACATCGAGCACAACCGCGGTCACCACGTCCGGGTCGCCACCCCGGAGGATCCGGCCAGCAGCCGCGTCGGGGAGAGCTTCTACGCCTTCTGGCCGCGCACGGTGCTCGGCTCGCTGCGCTCGGCGTGGGGTCTGGAGAGGCGCCGCATCATGCGCCGCAGGCCGCATCCGTGGACCCTCGACAACGACGTGCTCAACGCCTGGCTCATGTCGGCGGTGCTGTGGGGCGGGCTGGTCGCCCTCTTCGGCGTTGCGATCCTGCCGTTCCTGGTGATCCAGGCGGTCGTCGGCTTCAGCCTGCTGGAGGCCGTGAACTACCTCGAGCACTACGGCATGCGCCGCAACCGCACCGGCGCCGACGGGACCGGCCGCTACGAGCGTGTCGACCCGAGCCACTCGTGGAACAGCAACAACATCGCCACGAACGTGCTGCTGTACCACCTCCAGCGGCACAGCGACCATCACGCGAACCCCACCCGGCGCTACCAGACGCTGCGCGACTTCGAGGAGTCGCCGGTGCTGCCGACCGGCTACGCGGGGATGATCCTGATCGCGCTGGTTCCGCCGCTGTGGCGGAGGGTGATGGACCCGCGGGTGATCGCGCACTTCGGCGGTGACGTCACCCGCGCGAACATCCAGCCGTCCCGGCGGGAGAAGGTGCTGAGCCGGTACGGCGCCGTCGCGGACGCCCCGGCGACCTCCGTCCCGGCGACCTCCGCCGCGACGACTTCCGCTCCGGCCACCTCCGGCACGGGGGCGGTGGCATGACCCGGTTCCGGTGCCCGGCGTGCGACTACGTGTACGACGAGGAGGCCGGTGACCCGCGGGAGGGCTTCGCCCCGGGACCTCCTTCGAGGACGTCCCGGACGACTGGTTCTGCCCCGACTGCGGGGTGCGCGACAAGGTCGACTTCGAACAGGAGCCGGCCTCGTAGACTCCGCGGCATGCCCACCCCCGCCGGCCCCGACGCCCGCGCGGCCGGCCCCGCTGCCCCCGACGCCCCCGCGGCTGTCGTCGGCGTGCGGGAGCGGCTGGTCGCCGCAGCCGCCGAGCTGACCTGCGAGTCTGGCTGGGCGGCGCTGACGATGGGCAAGGTCGCCGCGCGGGCCGGCCTCTCGCGCCAGACGCTCTACAACGAGCTCGGCTCGAAACCCGAGCTGGGGCAGGCGATGGTGCTGCGCGAGCTGGAGCGCTTCCTCGACATCGTCGGCACCGAGCTCGACGCGCACACCGACCTCGTCCAGGCGATCCGGTCGGCCGCCGAGAAGACCCTGCTGATGGCTCGCGACAATCCGCTGCTGCATGCCGTGCTCGCCTCGGCCCACAGCGTCTCGCGCGGCAACGACCCGGCGCCGAGCAACGAGCTGCTGCCGTTCCTGACCACCGACGCGCAGCCGCTGATCGAGGCGGCCACGCGGGTGATCGCCGAGCGGATCCCCGAGCGCTTCCCCGAGGTGGACCTCGACGCGCACGAGCGCGACGTGGCGATCGACGCGATCGTCCGGCTGGTGCTCAGCCACGTGATGCAGCCGGACGCCAACCCGGCGGCGACCGCCGACGACCTGGCCTGGATCGTCGCCCGGGTGCTGCGTCAGGGCTGAGCGGGAAGCCCCAGGTCAGCCCGGCTGCTGCAGGTCCGGCATCCCCTCGACCTGCGTCTCCTCGCCGGAGCCGGGTCCGCCCTCGGAAGCGGAGTCGGCCTGGTCGGGGTCCTGGGCGAGCGGGTTGTCGTCGGTGGGCTGCAGGTCGGCGGGCAGGTCCTCGTCGGCGATCAGGCCGACCTCCGGCGCCTCGTGGAGCTGCTTGTCCGCGCGGTCGGTGCCGGTACCGGTGCCGGCCTGGTTGTTCGCGGTGCCGGTCTCGTCGCTCGTTTCGCTCATGCCCCGACAGGTACCCCCGCGGCGGAAGGGCGAACCGCGGTACTCGTGCCTGGTGGGGGAACGGCGATGGCCCCGCCGACGCCGTGAGGCGTGGACGGGGCCACCGGTTCTCCACCCAACCTCGGTCCCGGAGGACCAAGCGGGAGCCTGCGCGCCGACCCGGGGGACGGCCCGCAGAGGTCGGATCACATCTTCGGCATCAGGACCGAGTCGATGAGGTAGACGGTCGCGTTGGCGGTCTGCACGCCGCCGCAGATCACGTTGGCGTCGTTGACCTTGAGGTTGTCGCCCTCACCGGTGATCTCGACGTCGCCACCCTGGACGGTGGTCTGCGTGGTGCCGGCGATCTCCTCGGGGGTGATCTGGCCGGGGACCACGTGGTAGGTCAGGATCGAGGTCAGCGTGTCGGCGTTGGCCGGCTTGGCGAGGTCGGCCACGGTCGCCTTGGGGAGCTTGGCGAAGGCGGAGTCGACGGGGGCGAACACCGTGAACTCGTCACCGTTGAGGGTGTCGACCAGGTTGACCTTGGGGTTCAGCTGTCCGGACACCGCGGCGACCAGGGTCTTCAGCAGCGGGTTGTTGCTCGCGGCGACGGCCACCGGGTCCTCGGCCATGCCGGCGACGGAGCCGGCGCCCTCGGGGACGGCCTTCGCGTAGTCGGCGCAGCCGGCGCCGACCAGGTTGGCGGCCGGGTCCATCGCGGGGTCGGAGGCCATGGACTCGGCGTCCATCGGGCTCTCCTCCTCCATGGGGGCGGCCGACGTGGTGGTGTCGTTCGCAGTCTCGGCGGCGGAGGTGTCGTCACTGCCGCAAGCGGCGGACATGGTGAGGGCGGAGAGGACGGCGACGGTGGCGAAGATCTTCTTGGTGCGCATGGTGGGTGCTCCTTGAAAGTTGGGCTTTTGCCTTGCTACGTAAGGGGATTCGGGTCGAGTGGCGGACCGGATTGGTGACGGGCCGAAGAATTTGCGGGCTGTTACTGGACCGTGACGTTGACGCTGTGCCAGCCGGTCGAACCGTTGGGCGCGATCGGCGCCCGGTCGGCGGTCTGGGTGTAGCCGGTGGCGTCGGTGGCGCGCACCTCGAGCGTGTGGTTGCCGGGCTCGGCGTCCCACTGCCACACCCATTGCCGCCAGGTGTTCACGTTGTCCTCTGCGGCGAGCTCGGCCTCGTTCCAGGCGCCGCCGTCCACACGGACCTCCACGCCGGTGATCCCGCGGTCCTGGGACCAGGCCACCCCGGCGACCGGGGTACGACCGGCGCGGACCCGGGCGAACGAGCGGGGTACGTCGATCCGGCTCGAGGTCTTGATCGGCGCCTGCTCGGAGTAGCCGCGGGGCGTCCAGTAGGCGTCGAAGTCCGCGAACCGCGTGACCTCCAGGTCCACCAGCCACTTGGTGGCCGAGACGTATCCGTAGAGACCCGGCGTCACCATCCGGACCGGGAAGCCGTGCTCGAGGGGCAGCGGCTCGCCGTTCATCGCGATCGCCACCAGCGCCTCGACCGACGGGTCGGTGAGGACGTCGAGCGGCGTGCCGGCGGTGAAGTCGTCGACACTCGTGGACTTCACCGCGTCGGCGCCCGGCCGGACCCCGGCCTCCTCGAGCAGGTCGCGCATCGGGATGCCGATCCAGGTGGCGTTGCCGACGTACTCGCCGCCGACCGGGTTCGAGACGCAGGTCAACGTGATCCGCTGCTCGACCAGGCGCCGGTCCAGCAGGTCCTCGAAGCTCAGGTTCAGCTCCCGGTCGACCATGCCATGGATCCGCAGCGACCAGCCGTCGAGCGGTACGTCGGGCACGCGCAGGGCGGTGTCCACGCGGTAGAAGTCGCGGTTGCGGGTGATGTACGGCGTGATGCCGGCGACGTCGAGGGTGGCGCCCGGGGGATCGGCGGGGCGGGCACCGCGGGGGCCGGGATCATCAGGTCCGCGCGCGCCGCGGCTGCGGCGGAGCCACCCAGTGCCCGGGTGGCGATCCCCCCGGCCGCGGCGACCGCACCGACGGCGGCGGCCGCCCGCAGGAAGGCCCTGCGGTCGAAGGCCACCGGCAGCCGGTCGCCGTCGCGACGCTCCGGAAGATCGGCCGGCTGGCGCCGGGCACCCGCTGCGGTGCCGGGACGGCCCGGTGCCTCGGCCTGCCCGGCCGTCCTCCGGCTCGCGGCGTCGGTCTCGACGCCGGCCCCGGCGCTGGTCGCCTCTCGCACCTCGCGGGCCCGGAACGGCCGGAGCAGCAGCATCAGGGCCGCGAGCCCGGCCACGACGAGGACCAGCACCGGCAGCAGCCGCAGCGCCGGGCCGGCGGTGGCCGCGCGGTCGGTGAGGGCCGCCGCCCCGGCGACCGCGCTGAGGGCGAGGAAGATGCCGACCGCGAGCCGCGGACGACGTACCCCGACCACCCCCGCCACCACGGCCAGGAGGGCCACGGTGGCGATCACGCCGCCGATCAGCACCGGCTTGTCGGCGGTGCCGAAGGTCTCGATCGCCCACTCCTTCACCGGGCGCGGGGCGGCGTCGACGGCGCGGTTGCCGACCGCGAGCAGCGGCGAGCTGACGCCGTCGAGCAGCGCCGTCACGGCCTCGGAGGCGGCGACGGCCGCGGCACCGGACAGCAGACCGGCCACCGCTCCCGCCGCGAAGCCGGCTGTCCGGGAGCGGACCACGGGGTCGGCGCCGGAGGGATCGTCGGCGGGGGTGGGGCGACGGGTCGATGACATATGAGGGGTTCGGGACGATCCGGACACAGGATGGGTGGATCGGGTCGCCATCGGGAACGATGCCGGTCACACTGGGAGGCACTCGGGAGGGGATCGATGCGACCAAGGGTGCGGGGAAGCACGCGCGTGCGCGCGGCAGCGGCTGTGGTGGTGCTGCTGCCGGTCCTCGCCGCGTGCGCCGGGCAGTCCGCCCAGGGCCGCGACGAGCCGGTCGTCCGCCTCTCGATCGGAGCCGGCTCCTCGTCCGTGGCGCCGTCGGAATCCCCCGCCGCACCGCCGGCGTCCTCGGAGGCCGGCTCCGCGACGGCGGGTCCGACGGCACCCTCGTCGGGCTCGTCGAGCCCGGACCCGAGCTCGGACCCGGCCGCCCAGGCGGCGGCCGACGCCGCCGCCTACTCGATGCCGGACCCGGGGCCGCTTCACCAGCGGCCGCTGACCGCCGACGTGCTGGTCACCAGCGCCGAGCCGATCCCGGCCGCGACCGCCCGCAGGATCCGCGCGCTGCACGGTGTGGACGCGGCGATGCCCCTCTCGGTCGCCTCGCTCTCCTCCAACGGACGCACCCTCACCATCGCCGCCGTCGACCCCGGGCAGTTCCGCCGCTTCACCCCCGAGCAGTCCGCACGCGCCGACGAGGTCTGGTCCCGGGTCGCCGGCGGCGAGGTGGCGGTCGACCCCTCGATCGGCAAGAAGCTCGAGGAGCCGGCCGGCTTCCTCCAGCTCGGCACCCAGCAGGACGCGCCGGAGGTCCACATCGGCGCCTACGCCCCGCTGGTGCGGCGGATCTCCGCGGTGGTCGCCGAGCCGCGCGCCGAGCAGTTCGGGATGGTGCCCCACAACGCGCTGCTGGTCTCCACCGGCAGGTTCACCCCCTCGGCCGTGACGCCCCGGATCCAGAAGGTCCTCGGCTCGACGGCGACCCTGCAGGTCCTCGCGCTCGAGTTCGACGTCGACGTCCCGCAGACCGCCGTGCTGACAGGCACCAGCGCCGCCGAGGCCGTCGGCTCCTTCAGCTACACCCCGCTGGCCGACGGCCGCGTGGTCCCCGACCCCGGCTGGGTGGCGGCGAACATCCGCACCGAGTCGGTGCCGCTGATCGGCAGCGTCACCTGTCACCGCGTGATGATCCCGCAGCTGCGCGCCGCGCTCGAGGAGGTGGTGCAGCGGGGGCTCGCCGCGCAGATCCACCCCGACGAGTACGCCGGCTGCTACTACCCGCGCTTCATCGGCTACGACCCGGCCAAGGGGCTCTCGCTGCACTCGTGGGGCATCGCGGTCGACCTCAACACGCCCGGCAACCAGCGCGGCACGGCCGGTGAGATGAACCGGCAGGTGGTGGCGATCTTCAAGAAGTGGGGCTTCGCCTGGGGCGGCGACTGGAACTACACCGACCCCATGCACTTCGAGCTCGCCACGATCGTCCGCACCGGCTGAGCGGGGATCACCATGGCCGGCTGGCGGGAGCCGATCTCGCGGCACTGGCCCGGGCTGCGGTGGACGCTGCTGCTCGCGGTCGCCTGCAACGCCGCGCTCGAGGTGGCGGGCATCCTGGGCGGCGGCACACGCCCCTGGGACTACAAGACGCCGGCGTTCCCGCTGCTGTTCCTGCTCTGCTCGCTGGTGATCTGGGTGGTCGTCGGCCTGGTCCACGCCGTGCTCGGACGTCCCCGCGCCACCGCCCTGGTGATGCTGACGCTCACGGCTCTCGTCGCTGTCGTGGACCACGAGAAGGTCCGGCTGCGCAAGGAGCCGTTGCTGCCCAGCGACTGGGAGTTCGCCACGGAGCCGGGATTCCTGGTCTCCATGGTCGGGACCCGCTTCGTGGTCGCCCTGGCGGCCGGCGCCGCGGCGGTGGTCGCGGCGGCGCTGCTGCTCCGGCTCCGGCGGCGGTCGCCGTACCCGAGCCCGGCCGGCCAGCGACCGGCGGCGCGCGTGCTCACCGGCGCGGTGTGCCTGCTGGTGCTGGTCCACCTCGGCACCTTCAACGCCCCCGGCAACGCGGCCCGGTGGGCCTTCGAGGGGCTCGGCGCGTCCTGGATGCCCTGGAGCCAGGAGCGCAACTACCTCGGCAACGGCTTCGTCGCCGGCTTCCTCTACAACCTCGACATCCCCGCCCAGCCCGCGCCGCCGGGCTACGGCGCCGCGGAGATGAGCCGGATCGGCGAGCGGTACGCCGCCCTCGCGGAGCGGGTCAACCGGCACCGTGACTCCGACGTGCTGACCCGGGCCAACGTGCTGCTGGTGCTCAGCGAGTCCCTCAGCGACCCGCTCGCGCTCCACGGGGTGAGGCTGGCCGAGGACCCGATCCCGTTCGTGCGCGGCCTGGTCGCAGGCCGGCACGGTGGCTCGGGCGGCCAGATGCTCGCGCAGAGCATCGGCGGCGGTACCGCCAACATGGAGTTCGAGGCATTGACCGGGATGTCGATGGCCGGCTTCCCACCGCAGCTGCGGGTGCCGTACCAGATGCTCGTGCCGCAGTACCGCCACTTCCCCTCGGTGGTGCCGTGGATGCGGCGTTCCGGGCACGAGGCGGTGGCGCTGCACCCGTTCACCACCGAGATGTACCGCCGCCGCGAGGTCTATGACGCCATGGGCTTCGACGCCTTCGTCCACGACTCGACCATGCGCGACCCGCGGCGGATCGGCCACCACGCCTACATCTCCGACGCCTCCACCTTCGCGGAGGTGCAGCGTCGGCTGGAGGGCAGTGCCGCGCCGCTGTTCATGAACGTGGTCACGATGCAGAACCACCTGCCCTACCGGGGCCGCTACCCCGACCCGGTCGAGGCCACCGGCCCCGACGGTGAAGCGATGCCCGAGACCGGTCAGTACACCCGCGGCCTGGAGCACACCGACGCCGCGCTGCGGGCGGTCCTGGGACGGCTGCGCCACCTCGACGAGCCGACGGTCGTGGTGCTCTACGGCGACCACCTTCCCGGCACCTATCCCGACGACGTGGTCCGGGCCAACGACGAGACCACGCTGCACCGGACGCCGTACGTCGTCTGGGCGAACGTGCCGGGCCGGCGCGAGACCCCGGACCTGGTCAGCCCCACGCACTTCGTCGACCTGGCGCTGGAGCGGCTCGACGCGGCGGTGCCGCCGTACTACGCGCTGCTGGAGCGGCTCCGGGACGAGGTGCCGGCGATGGACACCGGGATGCGCTACGACGCGGGAGGTCACCGGGTGCGCCCCGGCCGGCTGTCGCCCCGGGCGGCCCGGGTGCTGCGCGACTACCGGCTGGTGCAGTACGACCTCTCGGTGGGCAAGCGCTACAGCGAGAAGACGATGTTCACGCTGCCCGTCGGCGGGGCGGCGGCGCGGGGCGACTAGGGTCGCGCCCATGCGTGCGATCCAGGTGGTGCGGCTCGAAGGTCCGTCCGGTGTCGAGGTCGTCGAGGTGCCGGACGCCTCGGCCGGTGACAACGAGGTCCTGGTCGAGGTCAGGGCGGTCGGCGCGAGCTTCCCCGACCTGCTGCTCTCGCAGGGGCTCTACCAGCTCAAGCCGGAGCCGCCGTTCACGCTCGGCGTCGACTTCGCCGGCGTGGTCCGGGCCGCGCCCGAGGGATCCGGCTTCGTCGAGGGTGACCGGGTCGCCTGCGTGCTGCCGTACGGCGGCGGCGCGGAGCTGGTCCCGCTCGGCGCCGACAGCGTCTTCCCGCTGCCCGACGGCGTCTCGTTCGAGGCCGCCGCCGCGCTGCCGATGAACTACCTCACCGCCCAGTTCGCCCTCGCCACCCGGGCCGGTCTCCGCAGCGGCGAGACCGTCCTGGTGCACGGCGCGGCGGGCGGCGTGGGCACCGCCAGCCTGCAGGTGGCCAAGGGGTACGGCGCCCGCACCATCGCCGTGGTCTCGACCGAGGAGAAGGCCGAGGTGGCCCGCCGGGCCGGTGCGGACGAGGTGGTGCTCGTCGACGGCTTCCTCGCCGCGGTCAAGGAGCTGACCGGCGGCGTCGGTGTCGACGTGGTGGTCGACGTGGTCGGCGGCGACCTGATGACCGACTCGCTGCGCGCGCTGGCGCCGCTCGGTCGGCTCCTCGTGGTCGGTTTCACCGCCGGGTCGATCCCCGAGGTGCGCGTGAACCGGCTGCTGCTCAACAACATCGACGTCCGGGGCGTCGGTTGGGGGGCCTACGCGATGGTCCGTCCCGGCTTCATGCGCGACCAGTGGCGGGAGCTGCTGCCGATGCTGGAGAGCGGCGTGGTGGACCCGCCGATCGGCGCGACGTACGGCATCGACGAGATGCCGCGCGCGCTGACCGACCTCGCCGAGCGTCGTACCCTCGGCAAGGCCGTCTGCACGTTCTGACGGTCGACGCGCTCGTGCGGCCCTGACGGTGACGCGGCCCCGGTGAGGACCATCTGCTCTAGCGTGTGCCGTTCCTGCCTGCCTAGCGTCGGGGCAGGAAGGGGTGATAGACAAATGATCACGTTGACACGAAGCATCACGGTCGACGCCCCTGTCGACACGGTGTTCGACTTCGCGTTGGACATCCGCCGACTGTGGGTGGCGAAGGACGTCGCACTTGCCGATGTCGACATCAAGCCTGAAGGCGTCGGTACTTCCGCCCGTATCTTCTCGCACCTGCTCGGATTCCACTTGGAGGCCGGTGTCGAGTACACCGAGGTCGTCCCCGGTCAACGCATCGTCGCGAAGGTCCACTGGTTCGCGGAGAAGCCGACCTGGACGTTCACGTTCGAACCCGCGGACGGCGGCACCAAGGTGACTGCCGAAGGCGAGTGGAACTTCAAGATCCCGGTCGTGTCCAGGCCCATCGAGGCAATGACGGTGAAGGAGCACGAGCCCTTCGTCGAGGAGATGCTCGCCAACCTCAAGAAGCAGGTGGAGTCCCAGGCCGCAGCCTGAGGAGACCTGGCGTCCGCGCGTCGGGTCGGCTCAGTCGTGAGGTCCGATGACCCAGGGGTCCACGCATGCCTGACCCTCCGCGGCGGTCCGGCGGGCGACCACCGGTCCGTCGGGCGACCCGGCATGGGCCACCAGCGCGCGCTCTGCGCACCGGTCCACGGCCCCCGCGCCGAACCCGCTGGACCCGGCTCCGATGCTGCCCAGGGAGCTGTTGCCGTTGCCATTGCCGCCGGCGTCGGTGACGAAGACCTCGCCGTCGGTCCGGTTCTCGACGATCAGCCAGTCTTCGGTGCCCATGTCCTCCTCACACCCGACGAGCGCGACCGCCAGGAGAAGACCGATGAGCGTGCGGCGCCCGTCCCTCCGGCTCGCCCCTCGAGCACCCATCACGCCTCCCCCTCGACTTCGGCTGCGGTTCACTGCGCGGACGGCACGACCCAGTCAGGCGGTGGATCGACCTCGAAACGGACTGCATCGATCTCGGCCCTGCCGTCCAGCCAAGCGCGGGCGATGCGGTGCCCTCCGTCCATCAGCCGGCCGTCGGAGGCGAAGATGACCGGATAGCCGAGATCGGCGTCGCGGATCCGCCGGGAGTGCTCGGCCACCTCTCGACACGTGGGGGCCTTGCCCCCGAACCAGCAGTCTTCGTCGAGCTCCACGATGTCGTCGAGTGCCACCTGGTGCACCGGGAGACCCTCCGCCGCCGTCCAGAGGTGCTCGGTCCACCAGAATCCGCGGCCACCCGGCACGGGACGTGAATGCTTCTGAGGCATGCCTCATGGTGGCACGGAGCCCCGGCTCGAGCGTGGCTTCGAGGCTAGGCCCACCCGAGCTGCTGCATCGTCGCGCCGTCGTTCCAGATCTTCGTCAGGTGCCGGACCCTGTCACCGTCGAAGTCGATGTCGTAGACGTAGTCGGCGGCTGCGCTCTTGCCCGTCGGGGGAACCGGACCGCCCTCTCCCGTGTGGGTCCCGTGGAACACGCCGTAGACCAGCACCTTCTGCCGCGCCTCGTCCACGGCGAAGGTGCGCACCTCGGCGCGGCCGTCGGGCAGCGGCGTGAGAAGGCCCTTCATCCACTCGGTGTACCCCTCCAGGCTGTCGACGCCCTGCAAGGCGGCAGCCTGCGCCGCGAACGTCGCGCCGGGATGGCAGTACTGCTGGCATTCCGCCCAACCCTGACCTGTCTCGCAGGCCTGGAAGAATCGTTCGGCAGTCTCCACGATCGAAGCCATGGACCACTCCTTCGCTGGTCTCGTCAGCGACCCCCATCAGCTCGACGATGCTCGCCGGCCCGGGCACTGTCAAGAGTCAGGAAAGGCCCCGGGGCGGTCGTCAGCGGGTCGCCAGCGGGTCGCCATCTGATCCTCGACGGGTGTGTAATCGAGGATGGCTCTGCGCATGAAGTGGCACCACGGTCAGGCGGTCCCGCAGCTGGGCTTCGAGCCGGTCCCGATGCGGCTGCGCGCCTTCGTGGACGGCGAGCCCGCCCTCGACTCCCAGCACGGAGTACTGGTCTGGGAGCCGCGGCGGATCGTCCCGTCGTACGCCGTGCCGGAGGACGACCTGAGGATGGGGGTCGAGCCCACCGACCCGCCGCCCGGGCCACCCGACGTCGCCTCGTTGCCGCCGATTCTGGGTCCCGACAGCTTCGAGCCGCACACCACCCCGGGAACAGTCGTCGACCTCGTCGCCACCAGCCGGCGCGTCGCGCGGGCGGGGTTCCGGCCGGACGATCGCGACCTGACCGGGCTGGTCGTGCTCGACTTCCTCGCCTTCGACCGCTGGCTGGCGGAGGACGAGGAGCTGGTCGGCCATGCGCACGACCCGTTCAAGCGGATCGACGTGCTCACCTGTCATCGACATGTCGAGGTCCACCTCGGCGACACCCTGCTGGCCGCCACCGACAACGCGCAGCTGCTGCTGGAGACCCACCTGCCGGTCCGCTACTACGTCCCTCCCGACGACGTGGAGTCTTCGTCGCTCGTGGCCAGTGACGCCCGCAGCACCTGCGCCTACAAGGGCCACGCGACGTACTTCTCGACCGCGGACGGCCGGCCCGAGGGCCGCGACATCGGCTGGACCTACCGGCGCCCGCTCGACGACGCGCTCCGGGTCCGTGACCACCTCGCGTTCTGGAACGAGCGGACCGACATCCGCGTCGACGGCGAGTTGCAGCCCCGGCCGGTGACGCCGTGGTCGACGCGTGCCGAGCAGGCGTCGGCGGCAGCCGAGCGGCTGGAGTTCGGCTGAGCCCGACGACCGCACGCGCCGGTCCCGCTGATGCGCCGCCGGGTCAGCCCGGCAGGCCGCCCAGTCGAAGCACCCGCGCCTCCCAGGGCCGCAGCGTCGCGACCTCACCGGCGCCGGCGTAGTTGCCGAGCACGAGCGTCGCCTCCTCCCAGCCCTTGACCTTCTCGAGGTCGGGGTGCTCGAGCGGCAGGTCCTGGCCGGAGAAGTTCGCCACCACCAGCAGCACGACGTCCTCGAGCGAGCGGGTGAAGGCGTAGAGGGACGGGTCCTGCGGGGCGAGCATCGCGAACTCGCCGTGCACGACGGTCGGCTCCTCGTGCCGCAGCCGGATCAGCTTCCGGTAGTGGCTGAACACCGACGCCGGGTCGTCCACCTGGGCGGCGGCGTTGACCTCGGTGAAGTCGGGGTTGGCCTCGATCCACGGCGTGCCGCGGGTGAAGCCGGCGTGCGGGGAGTCGTCCCACTGCATCGGGGTCCGGGCGTTGTCGCGGCCCATCTCCCGGATGCCGGCGAGGACCACCTCCGGGTCGGCGCCGTCGGCGACGGCGTGGGAGAAGAAGTTCAGCGACTCCACGTCGCGCAGCTGCGCGGTCGAGGTGAAGCCGACGTTGGCCATCCCGAGCTCCTCGCCCTGGTAGACGTAGGGCGTGCCGTGGTGCAGGTGCAGCACCGTCCCGAGCAGCTTGGCCGACTCGACCCGGAACTCCCCGTCGTCGCCGTAGCGCGAGACCGCCCGCGGCTGGTCGTGGTTGTTCCAGTACAGGCTGTTCCAGCCGCGCTCGGCCAGCGCCTCCTGCCACCGGCCCAGGGTCTCCTTGAGCGCGACGAGGTCCAGCGGCTGCACGTCGAACTTGTGCACCCCGTGGTCGAGGTTCACGTGCTCGAACTGGAACACCATGTCCACCTCGCCGCGCTCCGGGTCGGTGTAGAGCAGCGCGTGCTCGGTGGTCACGCCGGGGGTCTCCGCGACCCGGAGGTACGTCGACCCGCGCGGTGCGAAGACCTCCTCGTGCATCTCGTGCAGGAACTCGTGCACCCGCGGCCCGTCGGTGTAGAACGGCGCGCCGTCGCCGTAGCGGTGGCCGGGTCGGACCTCGCCGTCCGGCAGCGTCCCGGAGGTGAGGTCCTTGGAGATCAGGTTGATCACGTCCATGCGGAAGCCGTCGACGCCGCGGTCCAGCCACCAGGACATCAGGTCGTAGACGGCCCGGCGTACCTCCGGGTTCTCCCAGTTCAGGTCCGGCTGCTTGCGGGTGAACAGGTGCAGGTAGTACTCACCGGTGGCCTCGTCGAGCTCCCAGGCCGGTCCGGAGAAGAACGACTCCCAGTTGGTCGGCTCGGCGCCGGGGGTGCCCGCGTCGTGGCCCTCGCGCGCCGGGCGCCACCAGTACCAGTCGCGCTTCGGGTTGTCCCGGGAGGAGCGGGACTCGGCGAACCACGCGTGCTCGTCGGAGGTGTGGTTGACGACCAGGTCCATCACCAGCCGCATCCCGCGCTCGTGCGCCCCGGCGAGCAGCCGGTCGAAGTCGTCGAGGCTGCCGAAGGTCGGGTCGATCCCGCGGTAGTCGCTGATGTCGTAGCCGTTGTCGTCCTGCGGGGACGGGTAGACCGGCGACAGCCAGATCACGTCGACGCCCAGCGCCGCCAGGTGGTCGAGCCGCTCGGTGATCCCGTTGAGGTCGCCGATGCCGTCCCCGTCGGAGTCGGCGAAGCTGCGGGGGTAGATCTGGTAGACCACCGCGCTGCGCCACCACTCCGACCCGGTGCCGTCGCCGGGGTGGCCGCTCCGGGCGCTCATCCGAGCTCCACCTTGTCGGCGTACTCAGGGTGCTTCTCGACGTAGGAGACCAGGAACGGGCAGGTCACCCGGGTCGGCAGGCCGGCGCCGGTCACGGAGTCGAGCACCGAGCGGGCCAGCAGGCTGCCGATCCCCTGGCCCTCGACGGCGTCGTCGACCTCGGTGTGGAACAGCACCCGGGTGCCGCGGTGGTCGACGTACTCCACGTAGCCGGCCACGGTGTCGCCGTCCACCGCCTCGTAGCGGTGCTGGTCAGGGTTCTCTCGCACGGAGAAGCTCATGGCCCGATGATGTCAGGTGCCTGTGACCTTGCCCGGGGGGTGCACGGGGTTAGGGTGGCGGGCGTGACGATGCTTGACGATGCCCGCGCCGGCATGGACCCCGACATCCGCCCCCAGGACGACCTCTTCGGCCACGTGAACGGCCGGTGGCTGGCCACCACCGAGATCCCCTCGGACCGCTCCGCCTGGGGCTCCTTCGTGGTGCTCGCCGACGAGGCGGAGTCCCGGGTCAAGGCGATCATCGAGGACCTCGCCGAGAGCAGCCCGCACGAGCCCGGCTCCAACGCCCAGAAGATCGGCGACCTCTACGCCAGCTTCATGGACGAGGACCGTGTCGAGGCCCTCGGCGTGGAGCCGATCCGCGGCGACCTCGACGAGCTCGCGGGCCTCACCACCCACGAGCAGCTCGCCGGCTTCGTCGGCCGGCTCGAGCGGCAGGGCGGTGGCGGCTTCTTCGGCGCCTACGTGGACACCGACGACCGCAACTCCGACCGCTACCTCGTCAACGTGCTGCAGGGCGGCCTCGGGCTGCCCGACGAGTCCTACTACCGCGAGGACAAGTTCGCCGAGATCCGCGCGGCCTACCTCGCCCACCTCGAGCGGATGTTCGGCCTCGCCGACGTCCCCGAGGCGGCCGCCGCCGCGCAGCGGGTGCTCGACCTCGAGACCCGGCTGGCCCAGGGGCACTGGGAGCGTGCCGCCACTCGCGACGTGCTCAAGACCTACAACCTGCGGACGTTCGCGGAGCTCAAGGCAGCCTCGCCGGCGTTCGCCTGGGACGCCTGGGCGACCGGTCTCGGCGCCGACGACCGGACCCTGGCCGAGGTGGTCGTCCGGGAGCCGAGCTACCTCGAGCACCTCTCCGGGGTGATCGAGCAGTCCGACCTCGAGGACTGGAAGGCCTGGACGGCGATCCGGGTCATCCGCGCCGCCTCGGCGTACCTCTCCTCCGCGTTCGTCGAGGAGACCTTCGACTTCTACGGCAAGACCCTCAACGGCACCCCCGAGCTGCGGGTCCGGTGGAAGCGCGGCGTCGCGTTCGTCGAGGGCGCGGTCGGCGAGGCCGTGGGCGAGGAGTACGTCGCCCGGCACTTCCCGCCGCGCGCCAAGGAGATGATGGACGACCTGGTCGCGAACCTGATCGAGGCCTACCGCCGCAACATCGCCGCGCTCGACTGGATGGGCGAGGAGACCAAGCAGCGGGCCTACCGCAAGCTCGAGACCTTCCGCCCCAAGATCGGCTACCCGGAGAAGTTCCGCGACTACTCCGCCCTCGAGGTCCGCCACGACGACCTGATCGGCAACGCCCGACGGGCCGCTGCGTTCGAGTCCGACCGCCAGCTGCGCAAGATCGGCTCGCCGGTCGACCGCGACGAGTGGTTCATGCTGCCGCAGACCGTCAACGCCTACTACAACCCCGGCACCAACGAGATCTGCTTCCCCGCGGGCATCCTGCAGAAGCCGTTCTTCGACGTCGACGCCGAGCCGGCCGAGAACTACGGCGGCATCGGCGCCGTGATCGGGCACGAGGTCGGCCACGGCTTCGACGACCAGGGCTCGCAGTACGACGAGCTCGGCAACCTCAACGAGTGGTGGACCGCCGAGGACCGCGAGGCGTTCGCCGCCCGCAGCCAGAAGCTGATCGAGCAGTACGACGGCTACGAGCCGCGCGAGCTGCCCGGTGAGAAGGTCAACGGCTCCCTCACCGTCGGCGAGAACATCGGCGACCTGGGCGGCATCACGATCGCGCTCAAGGCCTACGAGATCAGCCTCGACGGCCAGGAGTCGCCGGTCGTGGAGGGACTCACCGGCGCCCAGCGGGTGCTGATGAGCTTCGCGCACGTGTGGCGCACCAAGCGTCGCAAGGAGCAGATGCTCCAGCTGATCACCACCGACCCGCACTCGCCGGCGGAGTTCCGCGCGAACATCGTGCGCAACCTCGACGAGTTCCACGAGGCGTTCGGCACCGGCCCGGGCGACGGGCTGTGGCTCGACCCGGAGGACCGCGTCCGGATCTGGTAGGTCAGACGAGGACGGCGAGCAGAGCGAGCGCGTAGGCGCACTCTGCGTCGCCGGCCACGTGCCGCGACACCAGGCCGTGCGGCTCCCGGACCTCCACGGCGTAGCCGGCCTCGGTCGAGGTCAGCGTGCGGAAGGCGGGGCCGAGCAGCGCCCGGAGCTGGGACTCGTGCGGCAACCACACCACCTCGGAGAGCTCGATGCTGTCGAGGGCCCACTCGGTGGTGCCGTTGAAGCGGACGATGTCGCTGCCGTTGATCTGCACCGCGTCGATGGTCATGTGGCTGACCACGAACACCTCGCCGTCGAGGTCGCGCTCCGGGATCGCGAACCGGTCACCTGGCTCGGGGAGCCAGGTGAGGCCGGTGTCGCGCAGCCGTTGCGCGAGCTCGACGGTGATCACGCGAGGCTCAGGCGGTCGCCGCGCGCACCGCTTCGACGATGCGGGGGTCGTCCGGGACGACGCCGGGGGAGAACCGGGCGAGGACGTTGCCGTCCCCGTCGACGAGGAACTTCTCGAAGTTCCACTGGACGTCGCCGGTGCGGCCCTCCTCGTCGGGGGCGGTGGTCAGCACGTCGTACAACGGGTGCCGGGCGTCGCCGTTCACCTCGACCTTCTCGGTGAGCGGGAAGGTGACGCCGTAGGTCGCGGAGCAGAACTCCGCGATCTCCTCGGCGCTGCCCGGCTCCTGGCCGCGGAACTGGTTGCAGGGGAGCCCGACGACGGTGAAGCCGCTGCCGGCGTACTCCTCGTGCAGCGTCTCGAGGGCGGCGTACTGCGGGGTCAGTCCGCACTTGGAGGCGACGTTGACGAGCAGTGCCGGCGTGCCGCCGGTGATCTCGCCGAGGGTGGAGGGGCTGCCGTCGAGGCGCGCGATCGGGGTGCTGAGCAGGTCCATGTGCTCGAGCCTACCCAGGCACCGGGTGGCAGACTCCGCAGGCATGGACGCCTTGCGCACCCCTGACGACCGGTTCGCCGACCTCCCCGGCTTCGCCCACGAGCCCCGCTACGCCGAGGTCCCGGACGGCGACGGTGGGCAGCTGCGGATGGCGTACGTCGACGCCGCTCCCGCGGGCGGGGCGACGGATGCGCCGGTGGCGCTGCTGCTGCACGGCGAGCCGAGCTGGTCGTTCCTCTACCGCGACGTGATCGACGTGCTGGTCGCGGCCGGGATCCGCTGCGTGGCCCCCGACCTGGTCGGCTTCGGCCGCTCCGACAAGCCGACGCGTCCCGAGGACCACAGCTACGCCCGGCACGTCGAGTGGGTGCGTGCGCTGGCCTTCGACGTGCTCGACCTGCGCGAGGTGACGCTCGTCGGGCAGGACTGGGGCGGTCTGGTCGGGCTCCGGCTGGTGGCCGAGCACCCGGACCGGTTCGCGCGCGTGGTCGCCGCCAACACCGGGCTGCCCACCGGCGACCACGGGATGCCCGAGGTGTGGTGGCGGTTCCGCCACGCGGTCGAGCGGGCCGAGCACCTCGACGTCAGCCGGCTGGTCGCCTCGGGCTGCGTCACCCCGCTCGCGCCGGAGGTGCTGGCGGCGTACGACGCGCCGTTCCCCGACGAGTCGTTCAAGGCGGGGCCGCGGGCGATGCCGGGGCTGGTGCCGACCGCCCCCGACGACCCGGCGACGGAGGCCAACCGGGCCGCCTGGGAGCAGCTCTCCGGGTGGGAGAAGCCGTTCCTGTGCGCGTTCAGCGACAGCGACCCGATCACCGCCGCGATGGCGCCGATCCTGCGCACAGTGGTGCCGGGGGCGGCCGGGCTCGAGCACCCGGTCATCGAGGGCGCCGGCCACTTCCTGCAGGAGGACGCCGGCCGGCGTCTCGGCGAGGTGGTCGCCGGGTTCATGACCGGGTCCGACACCGGGTCGGCGACCGGGCCCGACATGGGACGGGGGACCGGGCCCACCGCCACGACCGCGGCCGAGGAGGGCTGACATGGAGTCCACGACGTTGCAGGTCCCCGGGCTGGTCCTGGTCGAGCACGAGCTCTCGGTGCCGCTGGACCACTCCCGCCCCGACGGCGAGCAGATCACCCTGTTCGCCCGCGAGGTCGCCGACCCCGAGGGTCGGGACCGGCCGTTCCTGGTGTTCCTGCAGGGCGGCCCCGGCAGCGAGGCGCCGCGGCCGACCCGGCTGCCGAGCAGCCCGGCGTGGCTGGACCGGGCGCTCGCGGACTACCGGGTGCTGATGGTCGACCAGCGGGGCACCGGACGCTCCACGCCGGTCGGCACGCTGCCGGGGCTGACCCCGCAGCAGCAGGCCGACCGGCTGGTGCACTTCCGCGCCGACGCGATCGTGGCCGACTGCGAGCTGCTGCGCGAGGCGCTCGGGGTGGACCGGTGGAGCGTGCTCGGCCAGTCCTTCGGCGGCTTCTGCACGCTGCGCTACCTCTCGGCCGCTCCCGGCGCGCTGCGCGAGGCCTTCTTCACCGGCGGGGTCCCGCCGGTCGGGCGGCCGGTCGACGAGGTGTACGCCGCGACGTACTCCACGATGCGGGAGCGCAACCGCCGCTACCACCGGACCTACCCGGGCGACCGGGCCCGGCTGCAGACCGTCCTGGACGCCTGCGAGGCCGGCGACGTCGTGCTGCCCGGGGGCGACCGGGTCACCGCGCGCCGGTTCCGCGGGGTCGGCAACGTGCTCGGGATGAGCGACGGCGCCGCCCGGCTGCACTACCTGCTCGAGCTGGACCCCGCGGCGCCCGGCTTCGGGCACGACCTCGCCGCGCTGCTGCCCTTCACCGACCGGAACCCGCTCTACGTCGTGGTACACGAGGCCTGCTACGCCGACGGCGGGGTGACCGGCTGGTCGGCGCAGCGGACGATGCCCGAGGACTTCCGCGCGGACCCGACCCTGCTGACCGGCGAGCACGTCTTCCCCTGGGTCCTGGAGGACGACAGCCGGCTGGCCCCGCTGGCGGAGGCGGCCGGGATCCTCGCCGAGCACGAGTGGCCGCGGCTGTACGACGCGGAGGTGCTCGCCGCGGTCGACGTCCCCTGCGCGGCGGCGATCTACGCCGAGGACGCCTACGTGGACCGGGTCTTCTCCGAGGAGACCGCCCGGCTGGTGCCGACGATGCGCACCTGGGTCACCAACGAGCTCGAGCACAACGGACTGCGCGCGGACGGTGAGCGGGTCCTGGACCGGCTGATCGGGATGGCCCGGGGTCGGCTGGCCTGAGCCCGCTGCCGGAACTTCTCACCGGGTTCTCAGGCGGCCGGCCGTGTGGAGGTAGTTGCGATCGGGCACACATCCGGTCATGAGTTCTGTTCTCTTCCTCAACGGCCAGGTCTTCGACGGCGTCCGCCACCTCGGGCAGGGCGCCGTCCTCGTCGACGGTGACCGCGTGGTGGCGGTCGGCGATCCCGACGAGGTCCGCGCGGAGGCGGGTGCCAGCGGCCGCGCCGAGGAGGTCGACCTCGGCGGCGGCCTGCTGACGCCGGGCTTCCTCGACGCGCACATGCACCCTCTGGTGGGTGGCCTGGAGCGCAACCGCTGCGAGATGACCGACCTGAGCACTGCCGAGGAGTACCTCGACGCGATCCGCACGCACCACGCAGACCAGCCGTCCGAGGGCTGGTTCCGCGGCGGGGGCTGGGCGGTGACGGCGTTCGGGCCGGGCGGCCCGACCGCCGAGCTGCTCGACCAGGTGGTGCCGGACCGCCCGGCGTTCCTGCCGAGCAGCGACCACCACGACGCTTGGGTCAACACCCGGGCCCTGCAGCTCGCCGGGATCACCGCGGACACCCCGGATCCCGCCGACGGCTGGTTCGAGCGCGACGCGCGCGGCAACCCCACCGGCACCGTGCGGGAAGGCGCGATGGCCATGGTCGGGGACCACCTGGGCACCACCCAGGACGAGTACGACGACGCGATGCGGACCGCCCAGCAGTACCTCTGGTCCTGGGGGATCACCGGCTGGCACGACGCACTGGTGGGTGGCTACTCAGGTCTGGACGACCCGACGCAGTCCTACCTGAACCTGCTGGCCTCCGGCGAGCTGCGCTCGCGGGTGCGGGTGTCGCTGTGGTGGGACCGCCACCGCGGCACCGAGCAGCTGCACGACCTCTGCGCGGAGCGGGAGCGGCTGCGGGCCGCCGGCCTCGACGCGGACTCGGTGAAGATCATGGTCGACGGGATCGCCGAGACGTTCACCGCCGCCGTTACCGAGCCGTACCTGGACCTCACGGGCTGCCGCTGCGGCGACCGCGGGCTCGCCTTCCTCGAGACCGGACCGCTGCAGGAGGCGGTCACGGCCCTGGACGCCGAGGGCTTCGCGGCGCACTTCCACGCGATCGGCGACCGGGCCGTGCACGACGCGCTCGACGCGGTGGAGGCGGCCCGCCGCGCCAACGGCATCACCGGCAACCGGCACCAGGCGGCGCACCTCCAGCTGGTCCGGCCCGAGGACCGTGACCGGTTCCGAGCCTTGGGCGTCACCGCCAACCTCGAGGGGGCCTGGGCGCACACCGAGACCCCGGCGGTGGAGGTCCTGCGCCGCCACCTCGACGAGGAGCGGCTCTCCTGGCACTACCCGTTCGCCGACATCGTCGCCGCTGGTACGCCGACTGCCGGTGGATCGGACTGGCCGGTGAACCCGCCCGGTCCGATCGCCGCCGTCCACGTGCTGGTGAACCGCTGGGCCTACGGCAAGCAGGACGCGCAGAAGGACGCGCTGGTGCCGGATCAGGGACTCACGCTGCAGCAGGCGATGGCGACCTACACCAGCGGTACCGCCCGCGTGAACGGTTGGAACGACGTCGGCACCATCCAGGTCGGGTCCCGCGCCGACCTGGCGGTGCTCGACCGCGACCCGTTCCGCGGACCGGTCGAGGAGATCGGTGCCGCCGAGGTGACGACGACCTACCTCGCCGGAAAGCGCGTCCACGGCAGCTGAGCGACTGGTCCACGCCGGCCGGGCGGGTCCCGCTGGTCGCCTGTGCTGCAGCGCCCCGTCACGGCCCTTCGTCCTGCATGAGGCACGATCGGAGTCACGCTCGTCGTGCGATCCGGGGGTCCTTGATGGTTCTGTCGTTCGACGTCCGTCCCATCCGTCTCGACGATCCGTCGGCGCTAGCGGAGGCCTATGCGGTCGAGTGCGCGGCGACGGGGCCGGAACGGCCCGGCTGGGTTCCCCTGGGCGAGTCAGCTCGAGTCGTGGCGTGGCAGGCCGACGACGGGTGGGTTCGCCACTTCGTGGGGGCGTACGAAGGCAGCAGCCTGATCGGTTTCGCCACCTCCTCGACGGCTCTCGACACACCCGACACGACCTGGGTCGAGGTCTCCGTCCTCCCCCGCCACCAGCATCGGGGCGTCGGCACACGGCTGGTCCTGGCTGCGGAGGGCGCCAGCACAGGATCCGTGAGCCGGTTCGTCGCGAGCGCCTTCCGCACGAGCGCCGCTGAGATCGCTGTCCTGGTCCGTGAGTTCGCGGAGCCGCTCGGCTACCACCCTGCGACCACCGAGACCGTTGTCGAGCTGGAGCTGGTCGGAGCCGATCTTCCCGCGCTGCGGCCGCCGGGCGGCTACTCGGTCTCGACGTACGTCGACGGGGTGCCCGCTCACCTCCGTGCGCAGGTCGGCGTGCTCAAAGGTCTCGTGGACGCGCAGGCACCTCACGGCGAGCTCGGGTGGCAGCCCGCGCCGGTCTCGGTGCAGGAGTACCAGGACGAGATCGCGCTCTGGCAGAGGCAGGGGCGCACTGCGGTCGAGTCGATCGCACTCACCGCTCAAGGACACGTGGCTGCCTGGACGTGTCTGGTCGTCGCGGCCGACTCCAGACGGCCGGCGCAGATCGAGGGGACGCTGGTCCTCGAGCAGCACCGTGGGGTGGGCCTCGGCAAGGCGGTCAAGACGGCGTCCCTCCTCGCGGCTCGTGACCTCGGGAGCGTGACACGCGTCCGGACGAGCAGCGACGACCAGAACGTATGGATGCGCGCCGTCAACCACGAGCTCGGTTTCGTCCCCGTCGAGTCCGAGATCCTCCTCCAGAAGCGAGTGGCCCCGGCCAGCTGAGGTTGGGCAGATCGTGCTCGAGGGCGGGCGCGAAAAACTGTCGGTGGGTGCCTCTAGCGTGTGGGTTATGGCAGCTGATCTCGAGGATGTGCGGGCGTGGGTGGGGACCCTTGCCGACCTCGGGGGTGGGCTCGGTGATGCCGAGCGGGTCGATCTGATCCGGGCGTTGGAGGAGCTGAAGGGTGCGGCGGCGGCTGCGCAGGCGCGGGTCTCGTGCGACTTCGACGTCTCCCAGCGGGAGGCGCAGCGGGCGGCCGGGGTGCCGGAGCGGCGGGTGGGTCAGGGGGTGGCCGCGCAGGTCGCGTTGGCCCGGCGGGACTCGCCGCACCGCGGTGACCAGCACCTGGGGACCGCGAAGGCGCTGGTGCGCGAGATGCCGCACACGCTGGGGTTGTTGACCCGTGGGGTGCTCAGCGAGCGGCGGGCCACGTTGCTGGTGCGGGAGACCGCCTACCTCGCGCGTGAGCACCGGGCGGTGATCGACGCCGAGCTGGCCGGGCCGGGCGCGGTCGAGGCGGTGGCGGAGCTGAGCGATCGGGCGTTGGTGGCCGCGGCGCAGCGGATCGCCTACCGGCTGGACCCGCACGCGGTCACCGACCGGGCCCGGCGTGCGGCGTCGCAGCGGTCGGTGACGCTGCGTCCGGCGCCGGACACGATGAGCTACCTGACCGGGCTGCTGCCGGTGGCCCAGGGGGTGGCCTGCTACGCGGTGCTGACCCGGGCCGCCGACACCGCCCGGGCCGCCGGGGACCCGCGGACCCGGGGCCAGGTGATGGCCGACACGCTGGTCGCCGCGCTCGGCGCCCAGGCAAACCCCGCACCCGACGCCGACGCCGACGCCGGAGCGGCCTCGGACCCCGCACCTGCACCTGCACCCACGTCCCCGACGTCGGACCCGGCCGGACCGGCCGGCTCGATCTCCCTGCAGCTGGTGATGACCGACCGCACCCTGCTCCGCGGCGACGACGAGCCCGCGCACCTGGTCGGCTACGGCACGGTCCCGGCCGGCTGGGCACGCGACCTGCTCCGGAGCACCGGGGCCGAGGTGTTCCTGCGCCGCATCTACACCAGCCCCGGCAGCGGCCGGCTGCTGGCCGCCGACGCGAAGGCCCGCCGGTTCACCGGCGCCCTGCGCGAGGTCCTCATCGCCCGCGACCAGCGCTGCCGCACCCCCTGGTGCGACGCCCCGGTCCGCCACCTCGACCACGCCCGGCCCTGGGAGAGCGGCGGCACGACCTCCACGGTCAACGGCCAGGGCCAGTGCGAGAAGTGCAACTACGCCAAACAGGCCCCCGGCTGGACCGCCGACGGCACCGCCCCACCCGGCGACCGCCACAGCGTGCACACCACCACCCCGACCGGCCACCGCTACCGCTCCCGCGCACCCGCACCCCCCGGCACACCAGCCCCCACTCCCAGACCGAGCCGCGCGGAGCTCCACCTCAGCGACATCGTCCTGGCCAGCTGACCGTCCGCGTCAACTGACTGCTCTCGCCAGTTGACGCGCAGCGTCAGCCTGCGAGACCCAGCGCCCCGAGCGCCATCCCCTCGAGCATCGCGCGCATCTGCGGCTCCGGAAGCATGGCGCTGTGCGGGGTGGAGTTCAGCAACCCGAAGCACGCATGCGCCCGGGCCCGGGCCTCTCGGGCGGACAGGTCCGGGTGGACCTCGCGAAGCCGGTCCGCCCACAGGTCGACGTACGCCCGCTGCAGGGAGCGCACCTTCTCGCGTGCCTGCTCGGGCAGCGAGGACCAGTCGCGGTCCTGGACCACGATCAGTGGCTTGTTGTGCAGGGCGAACTCGACGTGCCACCCGACCAGCGCGTGCACCGCCTCCCGGGGAGACTCCGCCTCGGCCGAGCGCTGCCGGCCCACGGCGAGCAGCTCCTCGCTGATGCTGACCAGCATCTCGGCGAGCATCGCGTCCTTGGACTCGAAGTGCTTGTAGAGCGCCGGGCCGGAGATCCCGCAGGCGGCGCCGAGCTCGTCCACGGAGACGCCGTGGAAGCCACGGGCGGCGAACAGGTCGGCCGCCCGCTCGAGGATCTGCGCCCGACGGGTTCCTGCCATGGATGCAGAGTAGCGCCAAGTAGTTAACGATTGCTAACCTGTCGGTCCACGACCTGAGAGGAGCCCCGGTGCCCGAGGAGATGAAGGCGCTCGTGGGGGACCTGCGCGAGAGGCTGGCCGCCGTACGCCTCGGCGGCTCACCCGCCGCCCGGGCCAAGCACCTCGAGCGCGGCAAGCTGCTGGCGCGCGACCGCGTCGACCGGCTGCTGGACCCGGGCAGCCCGTTCCTCGAGCTCAGCCCGCTCGCGGCGACCGGGATGTACGACGACGCGGTGCCCTCGGCCGGCATCGTCACCGGGATCGGCCGGGTCAGCGGTCGCGAGTGCGTGGTCGTTGCCAACGACGCCACCGTCAAGGGCGGCACGTACTACCCGGTGACGGTCAAGAAGCACCTGCGGGCACAGGAGGTGGCCGCGGCCAACCGGCTTCCCTGCCTCTACCTCGTCGACTCCGGCGGTGCCTTCCTGCCGATGCAGGACGAGGTCTTCCCCGACCGGGATCACTTCGGCCGGATCTTCTTCAACCAGGCCAACCTCTCGGCGCAGGGCATCCCGCAGGTGGCCTCGGTGATGGGGTCGTGCACCGCCGGGGGCGCATACGTCCCGGCGATGTCGGACGAGAGCGTGATCGTGAAGAACCAGGGCACGATCTTCCTGGGCGGACCGCCGCTGGTGAAGGCGGCGACCGGCGAGGTGGTGACCGCGGAGGACCTCGGCGGCGGCGACGTGCACGCCCGCAGGTCCGGCGTGGTGGACCACCTGGCCGACGACGACGCGCACGCGCTCTCGATCGTCCGGTCGATCGTGGCCACCTTCGAGCGCCGTGAGCCGCCGAGCCTGGAGCGGCACCTGCCCGAGGAGCCCGCCGAGGACCCCGAGGGCCTGTACGACGTGGTGCCGACCGACTCGCGGACGCCGTACGACGTGCGCGAGGTGATCCGGCGGGTCGTCGACGGCAGCCGGTTCCACGAGTTCAAGGCGCTCTACGGCGAGACCCTGGTCTGCGGGTTCGCCCGGGTCTGGGGCTACCCGGTCGGCATCGTGGCGAACAACGGAATCCTGTTCAGCGAGTCCAGCCTCAAGGGCGCGCACTTCATCGAGCTGTGCAACCAGCGCGGCGTGCCGCTGGTCTTCCTGCAGAACATCACCGGCTTCATGGTCGGCCGCGAGTACGAGAACGGCGGCATCGCCCGGGACGGCGCCAAGCTGGTGACCGCGGTCGCCTGCTCCGTGGTGCCGAAGTTCACCGTGGTGATCGGCGGCTCGTTCGGGGCCGGCAACTACGGGATGTGCGGACGCGCCTACGACCCGCGCTTCCTCTGGATGTGGCCCAACGCGCGGATCTCGGTGATGGGCGGCGAGCAGGCCGCCTCGGTGCTGGCCACGATCCGGCGCGACGGACTGGAGGCCCGCGGCGAGGAGTGGAGCCCCGACGACGAGGAGTCGTTCAAGGCTCCGATCCGCGACCAGTACGAGCACCAGGGCTCGCCCTACTACTCGACGGCCCGGTTGTGGGACGACGGCGTCATCGACCCGGTCGACACCCGCCGGGTCCTCGGCATGGGGCTGGCCGCGGCCGCGCACGCGCCGGTGCCCGAGCCCTCCTACGGCGTCTTCCGGATGTGAACCCCGTCGGCCCGGACCCGCTCACGGGTCCGGCGCCGGCGCCAGAAAGGACACAGCGATGATCTCCACCCTCCTGGTGGCCAACCGCGGGGAGATCGCCCTACGGGTGATCGCCGCCGCGCGTGCCCGGGGGCTGCGCACCGTCGCGGTCTACTCCGACGCCGACCGGGAGGCCCCGCACGTGCGGGCCGCGGACACCGCGGTGCGCATCGGGCCGACCCCGGCCACGCAGTCCTACCTCGACATCGACGCGGTCCTCGGTGCGGCGCGGGCCACCGGTGCCGACGCGATCCATCCCGGCTACGGCTTCCTCTCCGAGCGGGCCGCGTTCGCCCGCGCCGTCGTGGAGGCCGGGCTGACCTTCGTCGGCCCGTCGGCCGAGGTGATGGAGAAGATGGGCCGCAAGGACCTGGCCCGCGACATCGCCGTCGCCGCCGGCGTCCCGGTGGTGCCCTCCGCGGAGCTCCACGGCGACGAGGTGGACGCCTCGGCAATCGGCTTCCCGCTGCTGGTCAAGGCCGCCGCCGGCGGGGGCGGCAAGGGGATGCGCATCGTCCGCGAGGCCGACGAGCTCCCCGCCGCGCTGGCCGCCGCGCGCCGCGAGGCGCTGAGCGCCTTCGGCGACGACACGCTGCTGGTGGAGCGGTACGTCGAGCTCGGCCGGCACGTCGAGGTGCAGGTGCTCGCCGACAGCCACGGTCACGTCGTGCACCTCTTCGAGCGCGACTGCTCGGCCCAGCGCCGCCACCAGAAGGTGATCGAGGAGGCGCCGGCACCCGAGCTCTCCGACCGGGTCCGCAAGCTGCTGCACGAGTCGTCGGTGGCGCTGGCCCGCGAGGTCGGCTACGTCAACGCCGGCACGGTGGAGTTCCTGGTCGCCGGCCGGCCCGGCCAGGAGGAGGCGTTCTTCCTGGAGATGAACACCCGGCTCCAGGTCGAGCACCCGGTCACCGAATTGGTCACCGGCCTGGACCTGGTGCAGCTGCAGCTGCGCATCGCCGACGGCGAGCCGCTGCCGTTCACCCAGGAGGACCTGACCTGCACCGGGCACGCCTTCGAGGCCCGGGTCTACGCCGAGGACGCGTTCAACGGCTTCCTGCCGCAGGCCGGGGTCGCGGAGTCGGTGCGCTGGTCGCCGCGGGCCCGGGTGGACGCGGCGCTCGAGTCCGGCCAGGAGGTCAGCACCTCCTATGACCCGATGCTCGGCAAGGTCATCGTGCACGGCTCCACCCGGGAGGCGGCCCGCCAGGCGCTGGTCACGGCGCTCGACGACACCGCGATCCTCGGGCTGACCACCAACCTCGGCTTCCTGCGGGGCCTGGCCGCCTCCGACGCGTTCCGCGACCTCGAGGTCGACACGGCCTGGCTGGATCGCAACCCCGACGCGATCCGCCCGACCGGCACCGACACCGCGGCGCTGCTGGGCGCCTGGGCGCTCGCGCACGCCCAGGTGCAGGACGACACCCCGTTCGGCACCGCGGACGGCTGGCGTCTGGCCGGGCCCGCCGCCTTCACCCCGGTCGAGCTGCTGGTGGACGGGCAGTCGGCCCTGTTCGAGGTGGGTGCGGACACCGTGACGCGCCGTACCGACGGCACCGGCGGCGCCGGCGGCGCCGACCGGACCTGGCGGGTGCACCCGATCGCCGCCGACGCCGCGGTGCTCCGCGTCGAGGTCGACGACCGGGTCCACGAGGCGGCCGTCAGGGTCGGCCCGCACGCCGTGGACGTGGCGCACCGCGGTCACACCTTCCGCTTCGAACGCCCGGACGCCTTCGGCCCCGGCGCGCACGCCGCCACCTCCGACGGCTCGGTGACCGCACCGATGCCGGGCACCGTGCTGAGCGTCACCGCCTCCGTCGGTCAGCAGGTCACCGAGGGTGAGGTGCTGGGCGTGATGGAGGCGATGAAGATGGAGCTGACGCTGAAGGCACCGGTGACCGGCACGGTGGCGCGCGTCGGGGCCGCCGCCGGTGACCAGGTGGCGCTGGGGGCGACGCTGTTCGTGGTCGACCCCGGCACGCCCGACGACCCCGCGTAACGTCAGAAGGATCGAGGTCATCGGCCGCCAGGCAGGTGACGTCCCAGAAGAGGAGTGCCAGATGAGGGCCCCCCAGGTGGTGCGCGACCCGTCGCTGCCCGAGCGCGTCACGATCTACGAGGTCGGACCCCGCGACGGGCTGCAGAACGAGAAGACGATCGTCCCCGTGCGGACGAAGGCCGACTTCGTCGCTCGGCTGGTCGCCGCGGGCTGCCCGGTCGTCGAGGCGACCAGCTTCGTGCACCCGGCGTGGGTGCCGCAGCTGGCCGACGCCGCCGAGCTGATGGGACTGCTCGTCGACGAGCTGGGTGAGGCCGCCCTCGAGATGCCGGTGCTGGTGCCCAACGAGCGCGGCCTGGACCGGGCGCTGGAGATCGGCTCGCGGCACATCGCGATCTTCGGCAGCGCCACCGAGACCTTCGCGCAACGCAACCTCAACCGCAGCCTCGACGAGCAGTTCGCCATGTTCGAGCCGACCGTGACCCGGGCTCGCGACGCGGGGCTGGACGTGCGCGCGTACGTGTCGATGTGCTTCGGCGACCCCTGGGAGGGCGACGTCCCGGTCGACCAGGTGGTCGCGGTCGGCCGACGGCTCTTCGAGCTCGGCGCCTCCCAGCTCTCGCTCGGCGACACGATCGGAGTGGGTACGCCGGGTCACGTCGTCGCGCTCCTCGACGCGTTCAACGCGGCCGGTCTGGGCGATGACGTGCTCGCGCTGCACTTCCACGACACCTACGGGCAGGCGCTGGCCAACGCGGCCACGGCGCTGCGGCACGGCGTGACCACCTTCGACGCCTCGGCAGGGGGCCTGGGTGGCTGCCCCTACGCCCAGAGCGCCACCGGCAACCTGGCCACCGAGGACCTGGTGTGGATGCTCGACGGTCTCGGCGTCGAGCACGGGGTGGACCTCGAGCAGCTGGTCGGCACCAGCCTGTGGATGGCCGACGAGCTCGGTCGCCCCAGCCCCTCCCGCGTGGTCAAGGCGCTGGGCGGGTAGGGCAGAATCTGCCCATGACTCGCCGGGTGTACCTCCACGTCGGGGCGCCGAAGACCGGGACGACGTACCTCCAGGACAGGCTCGCGCTCAACCGCACCGCCCTCGGCCGGCACGACGTGCACTACCCCCTGGGCCTGCAGGCCAGCCACTTCAAGGCGGCCATCGACCTCATCGACGAGCCCTGGGCCGGTCAGCGCGACGCCTCTCGCGGCGAGTGGCAGAAGCTTGCCGACCGGGTCCGCAAGCACGACGGCACCGTGATCGTCTCCCACGAGATCCTGGCCGCCGCCCGGCCGGCGCAGGTCCGGCACGCGATGGACACGCTCTCCGGTGCCGAGGTGCACCTGGTCTACTCGGCCCGCGACCTGGCGCGGCAGATCCCGGCCGAGTGGCAGGAGGGCGTCAAGCACCGCCGCAGCCGTTCGTTCGCCAAGTTCCTCCACCAGATCCAGACGGCCAACCGCGCGAAGCCCAACCTCTGGTTCTGGCGCGTGCAGGGGCTCACCGACGTGCTGACCCGCTGGAGCGAGGGGCTGCCGCCCTCCCGGATCCACCTGGTCACGGTGCCGCAGTCCGGGGCGCCGCGCGACCTGCTCTGGAACCGCTACTGCGACGCGTTCGGGTTCGACCCCGCCTGGGCGCCGGAGGAGAGCGGCCGGGCCAACGCCTCCGTCGGGACCGCCGAGGCGGCGCTGCTGCGCAAGCTCAACCGGCGGCTCAAGGAGGCCGGTCTCTCCAGCGAGGACTACAGCACGCTGGTCCGTCAGCTCGTCGTGCACGACACCCTCGCGCACCGCAAGCAGATGAAGCTCGCCACGCTCCCGCCGCTCGCCTACCCCTGGGTGCAGGGGATCGCCGACGAGTGGATCGAGTGGGTGCAGGGCGCGGGGATCCAGGTGCACGGCGACCTCGAGGACCTGCGGCCGGTGCCGCCGCCGGAAGGTGCGCGCTGGCGCAACCCCGACCGCCCCAACCGGGGCCAGATGGTCGACGCGGCG
This sequence comes from Nocardioides mesophilus, assembly GCF_014395785.1. GTDB lineage: Bacteria > Actinomycetota > Actinomycetes > Propionibacteriales > Nocardioidaceae > Nocardioides_B > Nocardioides_B mesophilus. Next base: position 2,005,221 of record NZ_CP060713.1, read on the forward strand.
CTCGACGCGCTCGTCGCGATGACCCTCGAGGCGGCGCACCGCCCCAACCCCGACGAGCAGGTCACCGCGAAGATCGGCCGGGTCGCCCGGCGACTGCGCGGCCAGTGACCCCCGACGAGGGGGAGCGGGCCGCCCGGGACTGGGTGGCCCACCTGCGCTCTGGCGGCAGCACCCGGTGGCAGGAGTGGCTGGAGTCGTACGCCGCCGCCCCGTCCGGCGAGCACGTCGAACACCCCGGCCGCCCCGGGCACGCCGAACGCCCCGAACGCTGCGAACACCCCGACCGCCCTGGTCGGCTGCCCGGCGCCGGCCAGCTCGAGCTGCTGCGCAGGCTCGCCGGGGCCGCCGCCGCCCGGACCGCGAGCACAGGCGCCGCGGACGTCGACCGGGACGCCGCCGTGTTCGCCGCCCTGGCCGACCGGACGCTGAACCGCACCGGACCCGGCCGGGGGCTGCCGGAGCTGCCGCTGCCGATGCCCGGAGCCGGGTCCGCGGACGCGCCGGCGATCGGCCCGCGACCGGTCGACCCCGACGACGTACCGCTCGAGGAGCTGGTCCGCAGCGCCACCGGGCTGCTCGTCTCCGAGCTGGTCTCGGCGCCGTCCGCCGAGGTGGCGAGCCCGCCGGCCCCGCCCCGGCCGCGGCGCCGGTTGCTCGCGACGAGGTACGTCGTCGACGGTGCGCCGATCAGCTCCGCGGCCGTGCGCGGGGCACTGCGCCAGGCAGGCCACGTGGCCGGCGGGTCGCGGGCCACGGTGGTGCTGGTGGCCGCTCCCCTGGACGTGGCGCTGGCCCAGGTGTGGTCGGCCCGGGCCCAGCACAGCGCGGCTGCCCGGTGGCAGGCCTTCGTGAGCCGGTCGGTGCGCCTGGGCGCCCTGCCGCGGGCGGTCGACGTGGCGGCGCTGGCCCGGCACTGGTCGGACCGGGTGGGCGTGCAGCGGGTGCACGTCGTGCTCGACGAGGACCCGCTGGCCGGGGCCGCCGCCGCGCTCCGGCTGCCGACCGGGCCGGCCCCGGCGCCGCCGTACCCTCCCGACGTCGCGCTCACCGCAGCCGAGGTGGACCTGCTGCGGCGGGTGAACGAGGTGCTCGCCGTCCGGGTCGCCGCCGACCGCGCGGACGCGATCCGCGCCCGGCTGGTGGCCTCGCTGGCGGCGCGGCGCCGGCCGGCGGCTCCGATGCGGCTGCGGGTGCCCGACCAGCACCTGCCCTGGCTGCAGCAGCACGCCGCCCGGCTCCGCGAGGAGATCGTCCGCGACGGCTACGCTGTGCACGGCGATCCGGCCCGGCTCGGGCCGCTCCACGAGGGTCCGGACCGGCCGCTGCCCGACGAGGTGCTCGCGCTGCTGCTCGAGTCCGTCCTGGACGCGGCCGGCCTGTGACGGTCGCACGACGAGCGCAGAGCGAGAGGTGCCGGTGACCACCGAGCGGAGAGTGCTGGTCCACGTCGGTGCACCCAAGACCGGGACCTCCTCGGTGCAGGACGTGCTGTTCCGGCACCGCCACGAGCTCGCCGACGAGGGGCTGCTCTACCCCGCTGACCGGCACGATGCGCACTTCCTGGCGGCCCTGGACCTGATGGAGCTGACCTGGGGCGGCCTGGAGCGCGACGCGGTCGGCGCCTGGGACCGCGTGGCCGAGCAGGTGCGGGCCTGGCCGGGGACCTCGGTGATCTCCCACGAGATCCTGGCCACCGCGACTCGGCCGCAGGTGGCCCGCGCCCTGGCGTCCCTCGGGGACCCGGCCGACGTGCACGTCGTGATGTCGGTGCGGGACCTGGTGCGCCAGATCCCGGCGGAGTGGCAGGAGAACATCAAGCACCGCCGGGTGATCGGCTACCACGACTTCCTGCGCACGATCTCCGACCCGGACCGCTCCGGGCGGCTGGCGTCCTGGTTCTGGGGGGTGCAGGAGGTTCCCGACGTCCTGGACCGGTGGGCCGCGACGCTGCCCCCGAGCACGTGCACGTGATCACCGTCCCGCGGCCCGGGGCTCCGCGCGACCTGCTCTGGGAGCGCTTCGCCGGCGTCTTCGGGATCGACCCGCGCCGCTACGCCCCGACCGGGGAGCGTGCCAACCCCTCCCTCGGGGTGCCGGAGACGGCGCTGCTGCGCCGGGTCAACCAGCAGGTCAACAACGGCGTGCTCGCCAACGACGACTACCGCCGGTTCGTCCGCGAGCTGCTCGCCCACCGGACCCTCTCGCAGCGCTCGGAGTCCCCCCGGCTGGCGCTGCCGCCGCAGACGCGGAGCTGGGCCGCCGACCTCTCGGAGAGCTGGATCGGGCTGCTCGGCGAGCGGGGGTACGACGTCGTCGGGGACCTCGCCGAGCTCCGGCCCGAGCCCGCGGCCGGCACCGCGTTCGTGGACCCGGACCACCCCGACGAGACCCAGGTCGCCGACGCCGCGACCGAGGCGATCGTGGTGCTGCTGCAGGAGGCGGCGCGCCTCGCCGGCGTCGAGCGGTCGCTGCGCGAGGACGTGCACGCCGCCCACCGCGATCTCGACCGGACCCGGGGACTGTGGTTCCGGGCCAAGCGGCGGCTGGTGCACCTGGCCGACGACAACCGGGCCGCGGCCGCGGGGCTGACGGCCTACCGGCGCGTGCGGGCCAGGAGCTCGCGGTCGGCGTAGCGCCCGATCTGCCAGGTGGCGAAGCCGTCGGCGCTGGCGCCGACCAGGCCGCCGACCACCGGGACGCGCCGCCCGATCACCACCGCCATCCGCTTGCCCGCCACCTTGGTGAGCAGCTCCGAGGCCACCTCGCCGGCCATGATCCGGTTCAGGTCCGGGTCGTGCGTGGGAGCCGTGGCCAGCGCCATCGGCGGGGCCGGCAGCTTCTTGCGCCGTACCAGCGACTTCACCGAGTCCTCGCCGAGGATGCAGGCGAGGATCGCGTTGCGGACCCGCGGGTCCTCGAGGTCGTAGTCGCGCAGGTGCGCGATGCCGGCGACCATCCGGCACTGGATCAGCGCCAGCCCGGTCACGTTGGCGGGGATCATCACGGCCGCGGTGACGAGGCCGCCGAGGTTCGTGGCGAAGCCCTGCGCGCCGGCGTAGCGGACGTGGTTCTCGATCACCTCGTGGACGGCGCTCTGCCGGTCGCCCTTCTGCTCGGCGAGCTGCTGCTCGGCCGCCCGGGCGGCCGGAGGCAGCGGCCCGGCGCCGCTGATCGCGCGGTTGAGCGCCTCGTGCACGAAGCCGCTGGTCATGTCCGGCGCGAGCCGGTGCACCCGTGGTGCCACGGTCTTGCCGATCATGCTGCCGATACCCATGTCCTGCTCCTCCTGTCGCGGCCGGTGCGGGCCGCCGACGTCCTCTTCCTCGGACCCTAACGACGTACGGCAAAGTGGGCAGAATGACTCGCGTGCCCCACGAACCGCCTCCGTCCCCCTGGGTCTTTCCCGATCCGGCGACCGTGGAACCCGATGACCTGGTCGCGATGGGCGCGGACCTGGAGCCGGGCACGCTGCTGGCGGCCTACCGCGGCGGCCTGTTCCCGATGCCCGGCGAGGGTGTCGACGGGGTGCTGTGGTGGTCACCGCTCGAGAGGGGCGTGCTGCCGCTGGAGGCGCTGCGGGTCTCGCGGTCGCTGCGGCAGGCGGTGCGCCGCATGGAGATCCGGGTGGACACCGCGTTCAGCGAGGTGGTGAGCGCCTGCGGCGACCCGGGCCGGGAGGGCGGCTGGATCGACGAGGACATCGCCGCGGCGTACCTGCGGCTGCACGAGCTGGGCTGGGCGCACTCGGTGGAGGCGTGGCAGGACGGTGAGCTGGTCGGCGGGTTGTACGGCGTCGCGATCGGCGGCCTGTTCGCGGGAGAGTCGATGTTCCACCGGGTCCGCGACGCCTCCAAGGTGGCCCTGGTGGGGCTGGTCGAGCTGCTGCGCGACGAGCACGCCGCCGACCGGCTGCTCGACGTGCAGTGGCAGACACCGCACCTGGCGTCGCTGGGAGTCGTCACGGTGCCGCGCAGGAGGTACCTGCGTTTGCTGCGCACCGCGCTGCCGGTGCCGCTGCCGGCCGCGTTCACACGACCTGCGGAGTCCCCCCGGTCTCGGTGACCATCGGTCGGGACGCGGCCGCCCAGTCGAGCATGCCGCCGGCGAGGTTCACCACGTCGTGCCCACCGCTGCCGAGGTAGGCCACCGCCTGGGCGGACCGGCCGCCGACCTTGCACACCACCAGGGTCTGGCCCTCGGGCAGCTCGTCGAGGCGGCCGGGCAGCTCGTGCAGCGGGATGTGCAGGGCGCCCTCGATGTGGCCGTGGCGCCACTCGATCTCTTCGCGCACGTCGAGGACGGTGAGGTCCTGCGGCAGCGGGTCGGGGACGTCGCCGACGCTGACAGTGGGGATCGGCCCGTAGTTCATGCGGTCACGCTACCGGCGCGCCGGCGGCTCACTTGAGCAGCCTGGACATCCGGCGGTCGGCCAGCAGCTTGCCGCCGGTCTGGCAGGTGGGGCAGTACTGCAGCGAGGAGTCCGCGAACGACACCTCGCGCACGGTGTCCCCGCAGACGGGGCACGGCTGGCCGGCGCGGCCGTGGACCGACAGGTGGCTCTTCTTCTCGCCCTTGAGGTCGGCCGCGTGCAGCCCCCGCGAGCGCGCGACGGCCTCGCCGAGGACCTGCTTGATCGCGTCGAAGAGGGTCTGCAGCTCCTCGTCGGTGAGGCTGTTCGACGGCTTGAACGGGGAGAGCCGGGCGGCGTGCAGCAGCTCGTCGGAGTAGGCGTTGCCGATCCCGGCGATCGTGCCCTGGTGGCGCAGCACCCCCTTGATCTGCGAGCGGCCGGCGTCCTCCAGGATCCGCCCCAGCACGTCGATGGTGAAGGCGTCCTCCAACGGGTCCGGCCCGAGGGTGGCGATGCCGGGCACCTCGAGCGGGTCGCGGACGACGTAGATCGCCAGCCGCTTGCGCGTGCCGGCCTCGGTGATGTCGAGGCCGGAGCCGTCGTCGAGCACGACCCGGGCGGCGAACGGGGACTTGTTGCTCGGTCGGGGCGGCAGGGCTGGCACCTCGTCGCGCCAGCGCACCCACCCGGCTCGGGAGAGGTGCAGGACCAGGTGCAGGCCGGCGGCGTTGATGTCGAGGAACTTGCCGTGCCGGGTCACCGACTCCACGAGCGCCCCGGACAAGGCCGAGAGCGGCGGGTCGAAGGTCTTGAGCGCGCTGAACGCGGCCAGGTCGACGCGCACGATCGCGCGGTCGGTCAGTCGGCCCGCGAGGTCCAGCGCGAGCCCCTCCACCTCTGGCAGCTCGGGCACCGCGCCAGTCTAGGAGCACCCGTGGCCGCTCCGGGCGGATACTCGCGACACGTCGATACGGCTCGCTAGCGAAATCTACGGTGAACGCTAGAGAGATCGATACAGTGCGATCGTGGACCCCGTACGCAACCCCTACGCGCCCGGCGCCGGCCAACGGCCTCCCGAGCTGGCCGGCCGTGACCGCGAGCTCCAGCAGTTCGAGGTGACCCTCGAGCGGGTGGCGGCCGGCCGCCCGGAGCGGTCGATGGTGCTCTCCGGGCTGCGCGGCGTCGGCAAGACCGTGCTGCTCAACGCGCTGCGCAGCCAGGCCGTCAAGCGGGCGTGGGGGACCGGCAAGCTCGAGGCCCGCCCCGA